>CAZQSI010000026.1:9284-20365 GCA_964596155.1 uncultured Chitinophagaceae bacterium | reverse complement strand
CGCTCCGACAAATTTATCGTTCTGCCGGAAATCCGGGAACAGGAACAATTGCGGGAATTACAACGACAACTAATCCGGGAGGCGGCGGCACTAACTTCGGTTCAATGTCGCAAGTGATAGGTTCCATGGCGTATTTGGTCGTCACACTCCCAGGACAGACCTTTGCTGACGATACGACAAAAGCATTGAGCGGAAATACTGGAACACCGACAAACCGAACAGCGGGGACTTCATTTAATATCAGCCGAATCAGAGCTACCGATCAATTCTTTAACGTCATTACCTCTTATGCAGGGGCCAAAACAATCGCATATACCGGACCGAGTGGAAGTTTATCAACATATACAACCGCCGTTACATTTACAGCAGGGTTATCGTCTACAACTTTGGCAACTAATTTGTCCCGTGCAGAGACCGCAACCATTACTGCGACTGACGGAGGATTGTTCGGCTTGGCGTCATCAGCTGTGACGGTGAACCCGGGAGCATTTGTTAAAATGCAATTAATAGTACCGGGAGAAACTGCAGATCCCGGATCGGCATCAGGAAAAACCGGAACGGCAACTACTCAAACTGCGGGAACAGGATTTGCGGTTACGGTGAATGCCGTTGACGCAAATTGGAATCTTGTCAGCACAGCACCGGCCAACACCGTCAGTATATCAACAACTGATCCGAATGATACACATCCGCTGAATGCACCTTTATCATCTGGAACCAGAAATTTCACTGTTACATTTAAAACAGCGGGTTCATCTACCGTCACCGCATCAAATGTCAGTGACGGAACAAAAACGTCAAACACAAGTCCATTGTTGACAGTTAATCCCGGTTCTTTTTCAAAACTTCAACTTCTTGTTCCCGGCGAATCAGCAGATCCCGGAACACCGACCGGAAAAGCAGGAAATCCTTCTGCACGAACTGCCGGCAGTTCGTTTAGTGTAACTGTGAATGCAGTCGATGATAACTGGAATTTAATCTCCTCAGCTCCTGCAAACATCATTACGCTGACATCCAATGATGGAAATGCAGTAATGCCTGCGTCTGCTCCGCTATCATCAGGCAGTGTGACGTTTGCAGCAGTCACTTTAAGAACTGCAGGTTCATCAACGACAATTACCTCTTCAAACACCTCCGACGGATCAAAAAGTGCGGATTCCAGTCCGGCAATTTTGGTAAACCCGGGAGCATTTACGAAGTTACAGATTATTCTCCCCGGTGAGACTGCAAATCCAGGCAGTGCGTCCGGAAAAATAGGGACACCCGATATTCAAACTGCCGGTATTCTTTTTAACGTCACGGTAAATGCGGTGGATGATCAATGGAACGTTGTCAATTCAGTGACAGATGTCGTCCATCTGTCATCGACAGACGTATCAGCAGTTTTTTCACCTGACGCAAGTCTGGTGAACGGAACGCTTGTTGGTGATGTCAATTTCGGCAGTAGCGGAACTTTCACTGTAACGGCGTCTGATGTTACAGACGGAGGAAAAGGATCAAACACGTCTCCGTCAATAACAGTGAACCCGGCTGGTTCCGGATTACTGACACCCGCTTCGGGAGGCGAATCAATTTCAGCGGATGATGCAGGGATTTCCTTCACTCCATTGACCGGACCTGCCTATGATGAAGGTCAAAATGCCAATATCACTTCAGGGACGATTATTTTGAATGTTTCGACTGGATTTGTGTTTGATGTAGGAGGGACAGCACCGACATTATTAATCACCAGAATTAGTGGAAGCGGCGCTAATTCCCGAAATATCAACAGTGTTCCAAGCGGCACTGCTATTGCTGCAACGAGTCGTACCTCAACACAAATAATATTTACAATCACGAACGCGTCCAATAACGGCGTGAAAAACTCAGTAACATGGCAAAACATTCGTGTCCGCCCGTCTTCGGGATCTCCATTGGCTTCGGGCAACATCACAGTTTCAGGAACATCCACAATTGCCGGTGTTAACGGTTCAACAAATTTCGGAACGTTGACCCAAGTCTCCGGAGCAATGACCAAGCTGGTTATAACTCTTCCGGGAGAAACATTTAATGAAGGTTCAGGAAACAGCGGAACTCCTCTTGCGCAAACGGCAGGTTCGACGTTCGACGTCACCTCAATTCGTGCCACTGATCAATTTTTTAACACAGTCACTTCATACAGTGGGCTTAAAACAATCGGATACAGCGGTCCCGGAGGATCATCATCGAGTTTTTCAACAAGTGTTAATTTTACTGCAGGCGTCTCAACGACAATGCTATCCACGACTCTGACAAAATCCGAGGCAACCACTCTTACGGCAACCGATGGCGGACAATTTGGACATCCGTCAGCGACATTGACAGTCAATCCTGCTTCATTTACAAAAATGCAGATATTGTTGCCTGGTGAAACTGCATCACCCGGAAGCGCCTCCGGAAAAACCGGAACGCCGTCAGATCAAACTGCCGGAACAGGATTTGCTGTTACGGTGAATGCTGTTGATGCATATTGGAATCTTGTCACCGCTGCTCCCGCACATACAATAGCATTGACCTCCGATGATATCAATGCTGTCATGCCGTCACCGGCATCACTGAGTTCCGGAACTGTAACCTTTGCAACTGTTTCACTTCCAACTGCCGGCTCGTTTACGGTTACTGCAACCAATTCGACGGATGGATCTAAAACAGCCGATGTCTCGCCATCCGTGACTAATAATTCTGGAATATTCGTAAAATTGCAAATACTGGTTCCCGGAGAAACTGCTGATCCCGGTTCAGTTTCAGGAAAGTCTGGAACTCCAGACAATCAGGCGTCGGGTGCTCCCATTTCCGTCACCGTCAACGCTGTTGATGCTAATTGGAATCTTGTGCCTTCCACCGACGTAATTCAAATCACATCGAGTGACGGCGCAGCAACACTTCCGGCAAACGATCCGCTGATTGCCGGATCCCAGAATTTTATTGTTACACTAAATACATCCGGATTGCGAACAATTACCGCTTCCAACGTAACCAACGGATCGATCACTGCGAATACGAGTCCGTCTATTAATGTTTCTACCGTTGTCATAACGGCAGCTACCGGCGGGGCGGCGATCTCTGTTGATGATGTCGGCGGTGTGTATACTTCGTTAACAGGACCATCGTATGAAGAATCGGGGAGCGGAAATGTCGGAGCAGGTACGTTTATTTTAAATGCACCTACTGGATTCAGTTTTGATGTGGGCGGAGTCGCTCCGACTGTTTTGATCACGCGATTATCAGGAGGGGGAAACAACAGCAGAAACATCAACGGATTGGCATCCGGTACTTCGGCGGCAATTTCATCGATAGATTCGACAAAAATTGTATTTACAATTACAAGTGCCAGCAGCAACGGCGTACGGTGTGAATTAACATGGCAGAATATTCGGATTCGACCAACATTTGGATACCCGCTAGTATCGGGTGATTTGACAAAAACCGGCACTTCCACTGTTCTTGGAATTGTTAATGGCTCAACGAGTTTTGGAGTGCTCAATACGGTTGTCGGAGCAGTCAGTAACTTGGTAGTCACGCTTCCCGGTGAAACATTTTCGGAAGGAACCGGTAATTCCGGTACTCCGGATGAACAGGTAGAAAATGTTCCGTTTGTGATTTCTTCTATTACAGCAACAGATCAATTCCTGAATATTGTGCAGGGATATTCTCCCCCCGGAGCGATATCGTATTCCGGACCATCAGGGTCGCCAAGTTATACTACAGCCGTTAGTTTTTCAAACGGTGTTTCAACAACGATTCTGACGACAACACTCACTGCGATCGAAGTTACCTCGATAACCGCCGGTGACGGTATTCTTTCCGGACCAGCGAGTTCATCAATTAATGTGAAAGGTGCGGTAAAAACATGGGATGGCGGAGGAGGTTCGAATAATTGGAGCGATGCAAATAACTGGAATCCAAACGGTGTCCCGACAAGTTCAAACGATGTCACCTTAACTGGTTCAATCACAGTAAATATTAATGTCCCCGCATTGGCAAAAGATTTTCTCATCAACGATGCCGGAACAACTGTCACAATCCTTTCCGGCAACTCACTAACGGTTAACGGCAACCTTTCTCAATCGGAAGGATTGTTTAAAACTGAAACTGGATTTCCCGCAGTTTCCGGAACCTCGTCGTTGTCCGGAGGCACGTTTGAATATAGTGCAACGGGAGGAACTCAGAACATTGAGTCACAATCATACTATCATCTTACGGTCAGCGGGGGAGGCACAAAGTCGGCTGCCGGTACTGTCATCATCAACGGCGATCTTTCTGTTGCTGCTTCGACAGTGTTGGATGACAACGGTTTCCAAATTATAGGAAATGCGTCCGGATCGGTCACGATTGCATCCGGCGGAGTGATATCGCTTGGGAACGCTTCAACCGCAACAGAATTTCCGACAAACTTTATCAGCGGCAACGTAATATTGAACAGCACCAGTACGGTTATTTTTTCTTCAGATCAGCCGCAAAATATCAATGCATTGAATTACGGAAATCTTTCCAGCACAGGATCCGGCAGCAGAACTCTTCCTGCAGGTCAAACCGTTGGAATATCCGGCACGTTCGCGCCGGGAGCTAATTCGTATACGGTTTCATCAGGCACGGTGAATTTCAACGGATCAGGCTCCCAAACTATCCCGGCATTTAATTTTTACAATCTCACCAGCAGTTCAACGGGCACTCGTACGCTTGCAGGCAGCGGTACGATAGGAATAGCCGGTTCATTCACTCCGGGATCAAATGACTATATAATCGCCTCTAGTATTGTCGATTTTAATGGCAACGGCGCTCAAACGATTCCTTCATTTAATTACCATTCATTGCGCATCAGCGGTTCAAGAACTTCGAATGATGTCACCTTTTCCGGAAGTGATACTATTTCGATTGCCGACTCATTGATGTTGGCCGCAACATTCTCCACAGGATCATATTCTTCCGCAGGTTCCACAATCGCCTATAACGGTAACGGATCTCAAACGATGATCCCGCTTCAATATTATAAATTGATCATTAGCGGATCAAGAGGTTCAAATAATGTCACCATCGCAACTAGCGATACAATAAAAATCGCACGATCGTTTGATATCATTGCCACTTTTTCGGGCGGATCGGTCATTGCTGCAGGAAGCACTTTGGACTTCAACGGAACGATTGCTCAGACCATTCCTTCAATGAATTATCACAATCTCCGGATCAGCGGATCACGAGGAAACAGCAATGTCACGTTAGCGCCGGGAATAATCGGAGTGGCAAATACGTACGCACCGAATGCAATTTTTTCAGGCGGAACATACGTCGCCACCTCCAATACAATGGATTTTAATGGAACGGGAAATCAAACAATCCCGTCGTTTCGATATTATGATTTAAAAACTTCCGGCGGTGGAACAAAATCGGCCGGCGGCTCCCTGATTGTGACTGGGGATGTTGTCATCGGCGCAGGAAGCTCTTTTGACGCAGGATCGTCCACGGACACTATTTATGGAGATTGGACCACAGCAGGTGTTTTTTCGGCCTCATCGTCAACCATCATTTTCGCAGGATCACAGGGATCCTCAATAATCGGTCCGACAGTATTTAACGCGCTGTCGGTGAATAAAACGGCTGCCGCAACCGCCGTGACGTTGATGAATGATGTTACCGCAGATGTACTGAACATGTTGAACGGGACAATGCATACAGGATCAAATAAAGTGACAATCACCTCATCGAGATCAGGGAGCGGAATTATCATTGGAACTGTTGAACGATCGCATGTTTTTGCTCTCGGCACACCGTACGAATTCGAAAGTCCCGATACCCGAATTGTTTTTACATCAGGGACACCGCCGACCGCAGTGACGATGACAGTTATTTCTGCCGCACCGTCCTCACCGACGTTTGTTGCGGTCAATCGATCCATCGTCATCGGATTATCAGGGGGAAGCGGTTTAACATCTACTGTAAGATTCCATTACGAAAACTCAGAGGCCAATAATCTTAATGAGACTATTCTAAAATTGTGGCAGCATTCGGGATCGTGGCAAAGTGTCAATACTACTGCTTATGACAGCGTGAATAATTATATTGAAGTGTCCGGATTAACATCGTCTATTGCCGGAAATTGGGGAATAGGATCAAGTGCCTCTACTAAATCGATCATCGATTTGAATGGAGGATCACCGTTAGCTGGAGATTCGTTGCAATACACTATCACAATCACAAATCCATATAAGGTTACAAAAGGATCAATAGTTGTGACTGATCCTATGGATGATAATGTCATTGTCCGATCGGCGACAATCAGCGACGGCGGTAGTGTTTCAGGTCAGTTCAATAATGGAAACGGCAGTATGGTCGGCGGCACCATCCTCTGGCCGTCGTTCAGTTTGGTAAGCGGTGCTTCTGCATCCAGAACATTCGTTGCACAAACCGACTCTCTGATGGATGTTCTCGAATTGATTAACAATGTTGCATCAATTGATTTTGGAGGCGGTGTTGTTGAAAATGTTGCAGCATCCGTAACGATATCGAATACGGCAAACATTGCCATCGATACGAATATTGTCAGTAATCAGACTCCTGTACCGGGAGATACGCTTATTTTTACGTTGAAATACAGAAATACAGGAACATCCAATGCAACATCTGTCACTGCATCCTACACAATTCCGGGCAATACGAATTTCATGACGGATGGATACGGATCTGGGATGGGGATTCAGGTGAATAGTACGGCAAAAACAAACGCGGCGGATGCCGATGAAGTTAGTGTCAGCGGTTCTACTATTACGATTGCATTTCCCACATTGTCGCCGGGTGCATATAAAGAAGTAAAGTTTAAAACCATTGTTAATTAATCAAGGAGTAACACATATGAAAAGCTACATCATTTCTTTCTTTCTTATCGTAACATTGGCGTTGGGACAGGGAACCCAGATTAATCTTTATGATTATCAACTTCAGACCAATGCAGGTGTAAAAACTAAAAACGGAAAGATCGGTTTTGTAACGATGAAACCGGTGAAAAATCCCCATGACACCACAACATTCGGATATTGGATCTCCAATAACACGAATGCCAATGCTGTGTTCTTTGAACTAAAAGAAGGACAAAAAACCATTGCATCGGTTACGGCAAAAGATTTTTCTGCCAAAGCGAAATTGGATGCAGCAGGGGGAGTTACTTCGGCTGTTTATTCTGCCGGAACAGGTCAAAATGCTTACACAGTAAAAATCGAATCATCGGTAATTTCGGACACTACGATGCCGCTCGGCAAAGTTGTTCAACTCACAGTAAAAGTGAAAACATCCGGCAATAAGACGCTCAACGGTTCGCTGAATCTGTACGCTGACGGTTTTGTACGGATGGTCGGAACCAATGGTGTTTCCACAAGCAATATTGAAAAAGGGAAACCGGTCTATCCGTTTGCATTATTGATTGCCAACGCAGGATCCTCCATTGTCCTCGACCCATCAGAACAAAAAACAGCCGGGAAATCGGTTAAAGTACATTCCGCATCAATTTCATCGTCCGGAAATGAAGTGGAACTGATCACTTTACGCGCACACGGAACCACGGTGAAAAGTTACGATAAGTCTGCTAACCAGGCAGCCAACGTTGAATCGATAATCTCAGCAAAAAAAGAAGTTACTGAACTGGCGCTGCTGAACTCTGCAAGCAAAACGACACCGTTTCCCGGCGACACGATCACGTACACCATAACATATCATAACATCGGTTCGTCTCCGGCGCAGGATATCGTCATTTCCAATCCCATTCCGGTGAACACAACGTATGTCGACGATTCTGCAGCAGGTGAAGGTACCGAAATTTCGATCGACCGCAGAAAAGTTCAACCTCCGCAAAAAGGGGAAGTAACTTCCGTTACCTGGAAAATTTCCAAAAAAATAATGCCGGGCGAAGAGGGAACTGTATCATTGAAAGCCGTTGTACGATAAAACATTTTTAAAGGGGTTTGTTATGAAAGCATTGCATATTCGACTATTGGCTTTCGGATTTATTGTATCGCTGATGAGTATTCCGCAATCAGCATTTTCCGTCGGCACGCCGGCAGGTACGGTTATTCAGACTCGCTCCAAGGTGACTTATACCACCTCAAGCGGATCAATCAGCGATACAGTGTATTCCAATTATGTGACTTTTACGGTAGCACAGGTTGCCGCAATTAATATCACACCGGCATCCAATGCACAATCGACCAACAAGGATAGCGTGTATGTCGAATATGCAATGACGGTAACAAACTCCGGAAACGGCACGGATCAATTTAATCTGTCGTACGTTTCATCCAAAGGGTGGAACGGCGCATTGTATTTCGACACGAACGGTGACGGTCTGCTTCAGGCAGGCGAACTTGGTGCCGGTTCAATCAGTCAAACTGCTTCTATCAATGCCGATGCGACTTATAATCTTATTTTGCGGATGTTTGCGCCGAGAGATCCTTCGTTGGACGGACAGACGGACACTACTACCGTTACAGCAACATCTGTTTTTGATAACACAAAGTCCAATTCCGCCGAAGCACGCACTACGGTAAATACGGTGTACTTCGACGCCATCACATCCGGGTGGTCCATTAATCCTTCGAATCCCTCCCCGGGTGATAATGTTGTCTATACCATGACTGTGAGCAATGATGGAAGCGTGAATGCGACAAACGTGACCTTTTCCGATTTGATTAACAACACGCAGTTCACTTTTATTTCAGCAAATACAACGCAGGGAACGATCAACACCTCCGGGAATCCGATTATCTGGAATGCGGGAACGGTAAATGCCGGATCGTCTGTAACAATATCAATTACTCTTCAAGTCAATTCCGGATTGGACAATGGAACAATTTTGAATAATACGATTACGACCAATTACACGGTCAATGGTAATACCTTCTCGGTGACATCAAACAATCCTGCGGCAGCAGTCGGCGTCACGTATGGTGTTTCAATCACGCCGGCTCTTCTGTCGTCAACAAATGAGCCGGATGATACTCTGGCATACTATTTTACGGTGAAGAATACCGGAAATACAAAAGATGTGCTGGAACTGGAATACAATTCTTCACAGGGATATGCATGGAGTTTCATCCGAGACGTTAATGGAAACGGAGCGATTGATGCCGGCGATCTCCAATTGACAAATACGAACGGCTCGGGCGGAGTTGATGTGGACTCAGTTGCTGCATCTGACAGTGTTAAAATCTTTGCACGTCTTGTTGTCCCCGTTGTTCCCGCAGATCAAACGGAAGAAGTCACGACGGTAACGGTCAAGTCTAGTTTTGATCCGGCCAAATTTCAAAATGCGTCAGCAACAACAACAATCAATATCCCTGATCTTGCTCTTACCCGCTCAATTCAGCCGTCCGGCAGCCAGCCGCCCGGAACTGAAATGACATTTACCGTCACGTATCAAAACAACGGTCACGGCAAAGCGTATAATGTGGTCATCACCGAGAATGAAGCGGACAGCATGACGTATGTTCCGAATTCGGTAACGATAGAAGGGGTAAATAAAACTGATCTTGCAGACGGCGATGAAGTTACCGTAACAACGGTGTCCGGGAAAAAAGTGATTTCAATTCAGGCAGGAATCATCAACGGTCTCTCATCAATCAGAACAATTACTTACAAATCAGTGATTAACTGAGTTGTGCAGCAATAATGAAAAATAACAGAAACATATTCTTTTTCTTCTTTTTAATGATCGCGGCAGCGACATTCGAATTGTTTGCAGCGGGTACACCGGCGGGGACTATCATTCAATCTCGCTCAAGAGTGACATTTTCTACCCGCAGCGGAGGAATGACTGATACAGTTTATTCTGCAACATTAAATCTTGTCGTTTCTCAAAAAGCATCGATCAATATCACTCCTTTATCAAATGCCAGAACAACGGCAAGCGACAGTGTCATTGTTGAATACGCCGTTACGGTCATTAACTCTGGCAACGGGGAAGATATGGCAAAATTTTCTCTTGCGTCATCGAAAGGTTGGTTCACTCAGATTTTTCACGATGAAAGCGGAGACCAACTTTTACAGTCCACGGAAGCAAGTAAAGGTGCAATCAATGAAACACCACTCATTCCTGCAGATAACGGCTTCTCTATTATAATACAAATTCATGTCCCCCGGGGAGAGGAACTAAACGGAACTGTTGATACTACAATGCTTCTTATAAAATCCGGATTTGATTCCACCGCACAGATTACAGGCAATTGTTTTACAACTGTTCAGACTGCAGGATTCAATGCACAAAATCCCGGCCTCACCGTGAATAACGCGACACCGGCGGCAGGTCAGCAAATTGTATTTTCGTTTACTTTGACGAACAACGGATCTGTTCAGGCAAACAATGTGATAGTATCAAATCTGATACCGTCCGGATTAACATATGTTTCCGGAACATCATCATCAGGCACATTTAACGGCGGATCGGTTCCGGTTGTCTGGACATTGGGAGCAATATTACCGGGACAATCCGTAACAATGAGTCTTACGGCTTCTGTAAATACGGGAATAACTCCCGGAACGGTGATTGAGAATCAATGGAATGTTTTATACTCCGTCGGGTCCAATAATTATTCACTTCTTTCAAATTCCGTTCCTGTAACAATTGCAGGATCGATGCAGCATGGCAACAGCATAACAGCAGCAACATCGGCATCGACAATTACAGCATCGGATACTGCCAAATACCGTTTTGTCGTAACAAATACGGGTTCGTATAAAGATCTCATCGAAATATCCACCATCTCTTCCCAGAATTTACCCTGGAAATTTTATCGTGATGCAAACAAGAATGGAGTTTGGGATGTATCAGATCCTTTACTGACCAATACGAATGATTCTGCCGGTGTTGATCTTGATTCCGTTGCCATCGGGGACAGTGTAAGCATATTTGCTCTGGCACAGACGCCGAGGGTGGAAACGGATATGACCAAGGATTCACTCTTGGTGACGGCAACATCAGCAGGGAACCGCTCAAAATTCAGCAAAGCAACAACGGTCACTTCCATTGCAGTTCCGGTGGTGTCGATGTCGATGAGTATGTTTCCGGCAGGAAATCAACCTGC
>CAZQSI010000026.1:0-9184 GCA_964596155.1 uncultured Chitinophagaceae bacterium | reverse complement strand
TCGGTTTGTTAACTCTGCTTGTGTTGAGCATCGGAAGTTTCTTTTCTTCTGTTGTTGCACAAACTGTGCCGAATACCGTTATTATTAACCAGGCAAAGGGAACATTTACATTTAAATCATATCCCGCCGACACCGTGCGCTCCAACCTTCTTCAATTTACGGTTCTTGATGCTGCGAATTATGAAGTAGCATTCGGGTTTAGCGATACGCTTGTCTTCAGCAAAGAAACAGTTACTGTACATATTGTTTATAAAAATATCGGTAATAAAGAAGGGGATTCCGCTGTAGTCATTGCATCATTGCCGAACGCCGGAATGCGAATTGTACCAGGTTCGACAGCAGGGTCCGTTTCCGGAAATTCCGTAACGTGGTCACTGCGCAACATAAAAACCGGCATACGAGATTCGGTGCAATTTAAAATTATCGTTGACAGTACGGTTGCAATTAATACGCAGCTCCAAATACAAGCGGATCTGAATTGGCAGTCATCAAATGTTTCGGCAGAAAGGACGTTTATCGTCAGCAGTTTCCCCAGATTGAAATTATCGGTGCTTCAGGACCGTTCTGTGGTAGGGTCAGGTAAGTCGATTGAGTATCAAATATCTGTAACCAATACAGGCAGCAGTCCGGCGCTTAACACGACAGTGTATGACACCATTTCTACCTTTGGTTCATATCAATCTTCAACGATGGATCCTGAACAACTTTCGTCTGATAAACGAATTATGCAATGGAATCTCGGCACGATTCAACCGCAGTCATCCAAACAGCTGCGTCTTGTCGTGGCATCGCAGCCTGATATCGGAAACCAGCAACTTCGAAACAGCACGGCAGTGAAAGCGTCCAACGAAACTACCGGTGATATTGTTACGCACGAAGCGTATATCGTTCCGATTGTTCCAAAAACAATATCAATTGTTCCTTCGCCACGATTTGTCTTCGGACAGGTAAACAAAGACAGTTCCCGCATATCGGTGACGGTAAGGGATTCACAAAATGTTTCGATGCCGGACGGAGTGGAGGTTCAGCTGTTCACATCCATCGGAACATTCTCCAACAACGCTTCATCGATTTCAACCATCATCCGTAACGGTATTGCACAGGCCACACTCCGATCGATAAATGTTGAAAGTGATATCATTGAAACGAGCATTCGGGCTCAATCCGGAAATCCGCAATTTGGAACTGTTCAGGACTCAGTAACAGTCTCATTTTATCCCGGTGCTGTCAGGGGAACAATTGTCAGCGGAAGCAATAAAACGCCATTTGCCGGAGCAATTGCAAAGGTCACTAATAATTCGATGAAAGTTATCGGTGCGGATACGACAAAACTTGACGGACAATTTTTTATCCCTCTTGCCAAAAACGATAATTTATATGAGTTAGAATTGTTCGTCATCGACAAATTTGGGGATTCCATAAAAGCAAAAACTTTTCTTGATCCGTCAAAATTTCCATTGCCTCCGATTGTTATTCCGAATGCACTCTCGGGACGGATAGAATATTCACAATCGGGAGAACCGGTTCCAGCCGAGAATGTTACCGTATTTTTAGATTCAATTGCTTCAGGCATTCAACCTACATTTAATGCAAATATTAATTACAGGGAGGCGGCAAAATCGAATTCATTCATACGAATTCAGGAACAAAAAACAAACGCCACAGGTAAATTTACGTTCCTCAACTTGACGCCGGCGAGGTACATTATTTCTGTGGACAGTGTTGAATTCCCAAAATTTTCCGGCTTTGCATTTGTTGCCGATACCGGATCAGGAACATTCTCAATCAACTTAAACCTTAAAATATCGCTTGATTCTTCAGTTCATTTTAAAACAGGAGCAGTACCAATCTCGCGCGCAGGGGATACAATTGACGTCGGTATCAGAGTGATTAATAATGGTACTGCGCAGCACCGTTCAGTCGAAATCCGAGATACGCTTTCTCGTTTTGCAACTTTCATCTCTGCCACAAAAGGTAATTTTACGTCAGTCTCGTATGATTCAGCCAACCGGATCGTTTTATGGCAAAGGGATACGATTCGCCCGCTGGACGGTGATTCAATAACATTGCGATACTTTGTATCCAAAAATATTCCAAATAATACGATGTTATCAAACAGAATTTGGTATTCGTCGAATCTTGTCTCGTCAGTTTCAACTTCGCCGACAACCATTCAATCGTCAGGTGCAATTAATTTTTCCAACAGGTTTGTTGTTCCCAGAGATACTATTATCGCCGGTGACAGTCTGCGTCACGTGTTTCGATTTGCCAATACCGGAACGGACAGTATCCGGGGAGTTAGGATTGTGGATACAGTGTTCTCTGCGGGAATGACCGGCATTTCATTGTCGAAGCGAACCATTGATTCAACAAACATTTCTGACAGTGTCACGACCATATTTATCGGGTCGATAGCTCCGGGAAAAGAGGATTCGGTATCACTTACTTTGACGACAGATTTTGCACTTCGCAGTGGTGTCACAATCTCCTCTCATGCATACGTTATGATCGGCGATTCAATTCTGGCACGAAGCGATACATCATTCATTGTCAATGAAAATCCTCATATTGCATCATTCCTCAAGATTATAAAAACGGCAAATAAAAAAGTGGCGGAAATAGGCGACATTGTTACCTATCAGATCACGGTGAACAATGCAAGTCCTCAAGTGATTCGGGAGATCGGTTTGTATGATCTGCTGCCCTATGCATTTAAGTACGTAAAGAATTCAGCACGGTGGAACGGAAAAGCAATTGAACCGGTGATGCATTCCGGATTGAACCAATTAAAATGGAATCTTGCTGATACACTCCACTCTGCCAAACAGGCGACGTTGGTCTATCAGCTGGCCATCGGTGCCGACGCGATGGAAAGTGCCGGAATGAATACCGCATACGCAAGCGCAACAGCAGGAATAGGAACAACATTGATTTCCGCACCGTCGCAATGGCAGGTGACGGTGCGACCGGGTGTTTTTTCTGAAAAAGGTCTTATCATCGGTAAGATATTTTATGATGATAACCGGAACGCGTTTCAGGATGAAGGCGAAAATGGAGAAAAAGGAATTGAGCTCTGGATGGAAGATGGAACAAAAATAATTACGGGAGACGACGGAAAATTTTCACTGCCTGAAGTGAAACCGGGACAGCATGTCATGCGGGTCAATGAGCAGACACTGCCGCCGTATACTCATCTGCTGGGAGGAACCAACGCGTTTGCGAAAGATCCGTCATCGCGATTTGTACGAGTGACGGAAGGAGGAATAGCAAAAGCTAACTTTTACTTGAAGAGAAATGTCTCGGATACTGTAAAACAGACTGTTGCAAAAGTCAATAAATTAACTGCAGTCCGTCAAGTCAAACCGAAATATTTATTCAAAGACACACTAAGAAACTACTCATTAGATACTGTTGAAATGTTTATTTCATTTACCTATTCGGGAAATAAACCGGTTGCGTCGATCGAGGTGTTCGATCATCTCCATGACAGATTTTTTATTATATCCGGCAGCGCAACATTTAACGGAAAAACAATCATACCACAACGCGATAAAAAAGGTATTCGATGGAATCTCGGCGCTTCCAAAGCGGCGGTAAATGGAGTATTAAAATATAAAGCTGTGCTTAATTTTGCGCCGGGTGAATCAATGGTGGTGACTTCGGTTTCGAGAATTCGAATCACTGCTGTCGACGGTACTATTGTTGAAAGCAATGCTATTGTTTCCGAAAATATTATTAAAGAGACTAAAGAAAATAGAATAGAAACATCTTTAATATCCACAAGCACAGTAATTCCGGAAGCTGCAAATCCTTTATTTGACTCCATAAGTATCACAGCAGGAGATGAATTATTCTTAAAAACATCTCTCTTTATTGATCCGAAGAAAAACATTACTGATGCCCGTCTTATTGATACGCTTCCTTCCGGATTTATCGTAAACGAGAGATCATTTACAGTGAATGGAATACCGGCGCCGGCAAAAAGCCTTACGGTTCGGATTCGTTCTATGGCCTTATCAGCTTCAACACTCTATGACACCGAAGAATTGGAATTTATGAGAATATCGTCATTGGATGCTGCAAACATGCTTCGACCGGGAATGAATGAAGTCACATTTTCCGCCAGACTTCAATCAGTTCGAAAGGATACGTTGTTGGTGAAACGATCATATGCCATTATCACCGATGAATTTAATGATGAGCGAATCGTCCAATCGAATGATGCATTTGTTTTCTTGCAACAGCATTCCAATCACTTCGTTTTGGCTCTTGAAACAACCTACGTCAATATCCCACGAAGCACCGATGATGCGGCGGGGAAAATTGCTGATGCGGTAAATTTGGTGACTTCACTGAAAATGAATTCCTCAGCATCTGTGGTAATGGATGGAATTACATTCGAAACGGGAAGAGTAGAATTGACTCAAGAATCCAAAATTCTTCTGGATGCCATAGCAAAATCTCTGCTGCAAAACAGCGACATACGTTTACAAATCAACGGGTACACAGACAATACCGGAAACGCATCAGCGAATATTCGCGTATCACTTAACCGAGCTAAAGAAGTTGTGCGGTATTTGAATGAAAAAGGGATCAATATGAGCAGATTACGTGCCCAGGGATTTGGTTCTGCAAATCCTCTCGCTTCTAACAAAACAAAAGAAGGAAGGGCCAAAAACCGAAGAGTGGAATTTGCACCTCTCAATTAATCTGCCATTGAGAATTGTGAGCCGAAACACCCTCTACCTTGACTATTCGACCGGCAGTTGATATTTTCTTGAATACGTTATGGGGAAACGCTTTTCGAAGAACCTGATATTTCCCCTCTTTCTCATTTATTCAGGTAACGAATGAAGCAATTTGCTTCTCTTTTTTTAGCCAGTTGCATCTTTTTTATTTTTACTAACTCTGCGATTGCGTCAACATATTACTCGCAGGGAAGCGTTTCTCCCATTCCGCTGACAAATTGGAATTCCCTTCCTGGAGGCGGTGGTGCCTCACCGCTCAACTACACATCCGGCGATCTCTTTATTGTCCAATCGGGTCACTCGATGACCACAGATTCTCTCTGGACACTGGCAGGGACGAATGCCCAATTGAAAATAAATAATAACGGTTCATTCACTGTTCTGAATGATGTCACAACGGAAATGTTGACGATCGACAGCGGAGGAACAGTTTATGTAATGTCCGGACAGACATTGACAGTGAATAACGGGTTCGGAGGAGGATCGGATCTGGATATCGCAGGTGTTTTGATAAACTACGGCTCAGTCTCTTATGGAATTTCGGCAACCGGAGTTGTTCAATCCACCGGAACGTACAATCACGGGGTGGATGGAGGAACAATTCCATTGTTCAATTGGCAAAACGGATCGACATGTGTTATTTCCGGTGTCGTTTCATCAACGACGCTGCTCGGCCTGAACCAGACCTTCAGCAATTTTTCATATAACTCTGCTTCTCAATCCTCAACGGTGACGTTTAATTCTCAATTAACATCAGTCAGCGGACTGTTGAGCGTTATCAATACCGGTATCGGTTCGATTGAATTTTTTAATTCAACTGCTTCGATGTCCGTCGGGAGTTTCAATCAATCAGCCGGTATTGTTGATTTTAGTTCAAATCCCGGCGTGAACGACACGATTCGCATTGTTAATTCCAATGGCACTCTCAGTCAATCAAGCGGTACGTTGATGATGAGCGGGGGAGGCGGCGGGAATGGAGTTTTTCATTTTACCGGCTCCAATCAATCTGCCAACACCAACGGCACCGTAACAGGAACTGTCGGATATCGGATATCCGGGACCGGTTTTTCCTGTTCCGATATTGTTGTGACAGGAGCATTTATTGTGGACAACGGCGCTTCCATCGAAATCAATGCGGGAACTCCCGTTACGGGTTCCGGGAGTTTCACATTAAGCTCAGGCGCCACATTCTCCATTAAATTCCCAACCGGTATTGATGGAGCTGTTCAGGTCACAGGAACCAAAACCTTCAGTACGGGAGCAAATTATTCATTCACCGGTTCAGCGGCTCAGGAGACTGGATTAAATTTTCCCCTCACAGTCAATAAATTAACTGTGAAGAATCAGGCGGGAGTCACATTAAAAAATCACATAACAGTGACTGATTCGCTGATTCTTTCACAAGGCTCCTTTTGGATAGACACAAACACCGTTAATATTAACGGACCTGTATCATTGGCCGGTACCGGAACATTAAACTCTGCTCCCGGCGGATCAGTCGTGTATGGATTTCCGTCGGACGGACAATTAATTTTTGCACGCGGCTCAGTGTACGGAAATCTTACGTTTAATAATTTTAATAAAAATCTTCCGACAGGATTGATCACGATTCAGGGAGTATTCAATCCCGGATCAGCCTTGGGTCACAGTGTGGCTTTGGACGATTCAATTGAATACACCGGATCTTCTGCTCAAACAATTGCTGCCTTTCCTTATTCAAATCTCCTCATCAGCGGAGCAAGAGGGGCGAACAATATTACGTTTTCTGCAGCGGATACTATTTCGGTCTCCGGAATTTATTCTGTTTCCGCAACGTTTGCCGGAGGCTCTTTTATCACTTCATCGTCAACGCTTGCATTCAATGGTATCTCTTCTCAAGCAGTATTCGGATTACCGGCAGCAGGCGCTTATAACAATATTGTTGTCAATAAACCATCCTCAACGCTCACCGTAACATCGGATATGACTATTGCCGGCGACTTGACGTTGCTATCAGGGACACTTGATGACAATGGTTTTATTGTCACCCTGAACGGAGATATTCTCGGCTCAAACGGAAGTCATATAACTTCGTCGGAAGGCGGAAAAATTTATCTGACCGGCGGTAGCGGCGCTCACCAGATCAGCGATGTTGATTTGGGTGTGGTTGAATTAGATGATGCTATCGGTGCAGTTATCACTGCTAGTCCCGGTATCAAAGAAATGATTCTGGTAAATGGAACGCTTGATATCAGCAATGGATTATACATCCTCAACAATGGTTCACTGTACGGATCCGGAGGAAGTATCACCAATACCGGATTTATCAGTTTCAACGATACAGCTTCCATTACAGGATCGTTCGTATTCAACGACATAATTCTGAACGGACCGCTTTCCTTCTCTGCCGGTTCGACTATCGAAGGAATATTAAGAATTAATTCGGGGGGAGAACTTCAAAACAATGCGCCGATATATGGATCATCCTCATTAATACATTATGCATCCGGTGGTACATATTTACGCGGATTGGAATGGAGTTCTACAGTCGGTGCAGGCTATCCTCAAAATATACAAATCTCAAACGGTACGCTGTTGAATTTAGGATTCGGCGGTCCTTCAACCACCCGTAAAATTGCTGGTAATTTGACGGTTGATACGGCGGCAACATTAAGCATGAATGTTACTAGTTATCAAATGACCGCTCCGCTTGTGGTATACGGCAGCATTGTTAATTATGGAACAATCACTATGTCTTCTCTGTATGGCGGATGGATAGAACTTTCGGGAGACTATACAGAAACAGGAGTTGTATCCAACAACGGACAATTTTTTGTTTTGAATGGATCCGGACTTCAGCAATTAAATCACTTTGGAGCGGGAACATTTTATTTCAGCCATTTGAAAATCAATAAGGCTTCTGATACCGCACGGATTATCTCCGGGAATTTGACGATACAGGATTCATTGGTACTCGCAAATGGATTGTTCGATCTAAATGGATTTACAGTGTATATCGCAGGAGGCGGTTCGATTGACGGCATTGGCGGTAATTTTGTATCCGACACTGGGATAGTTGAATTTGATGGTGTTGCTGTTGTCTCTGGAACTGTTGACTTTCCGCATGTTGATGTTTATGGAACGGTCGATTTCGGAACTTCATCCACGATTCATCAAAACCTCAAAATGAAATCGGGCGGTACCGTTGTTTCTAATCCGCCGTATTACGCCCCAACGTCGTCATTACTGTATTTGTCCGGAGGCACCTATGGAAGAGGTGTTGAATGGAGCGCCACATCCGGCGCAGGGTATCCCGAAAATGTTAAAGTAATTTTCAACACGACACTTGATCTTGGGGCAAATGGAGGAACGTTGACGAGTCGGAAAATATCCGGTGATCTTACTATAGAATCAGGTTCAACGCTGACTCTTAACGGATCTGGCAATGAGATGCAAAATTATCTTGAAGTCTCCGGTAATGTGATTATCAACGGAAACTTAATATTGTCTACTCTGAGCGGCGGCGACCTTCGGGTGGCAGGGGATTGGATTCGAAGCGGAACATTTACGCCAAATGCAGGCAAGGTGATGTTTAACGGAACGATTCAAACACTCAGCGGTGAAACTTCCTTTAATGATATCATCATCAACAATGGTGATAATAGATTAAATATCAATGATAATATTATCATCAATGGTCAATTGGATTTGTTGAATGGTTCAATCTTTACAGGTGTTGATACTGTTGTCATTACATCCTCAGGATCTATTAATCCCACTCTCGGATTAGTGATGGGAAATTTACGAAGGCATGTCAGCACCGGAACTAACGTTTCACGATACTTTCCGATAGGCGATACATCAGAAGCAGATATTGTTACCATAACGTTCACCACTGTTACAGGCGCAGGCTATATTACGGCAGCAGCTCCCAAATCAGGTCAAAATCTCGCAGGATCAGGCATCAATACATCTAAAAAAGTAAATCGCTTTTGGAAAATTGCCAATGCCGGTACAACATTTGATGAATATTCGTCAACGTTTAATTACGAACCACATGAAATTGATTCAGGCGCAAATACGAATAATTTTGACATCAAGCGATATGATGGAGCTGTCTGGAACGATATATCAACAGGAGCAAAAGGAGCACTATCAACACAAGGAGTCGGGATTACCGGCTTTGGCGAGTTTGCCATTGGGGAATTGATCGAATATCCTATCACTGCAACAGCAGGGTTAAATGGTACGATTACTCCGTCAGGACTTTCGAATGTCTCACATGACGACAGTCTTCAGTATACAATTACACCGAACGTCGGATATCATATTGACAGTGTTATCGTCGATGGTACAAACATTGGATCTCCCGGAACTTATACATTCAGTAATGTGATTTCCTCTCACACAATCGACGCGTATTTCAGCATTGACCAGTTTACACTCACTTCCGGATC
>CAZQSI010000025.1:32576-38615 GCA_964596155.1 uncultured Chitinophagaceae bacterium | reverse complement strand
ACGCCACGATCGTTGAGATTTATTTCAACGATCCGTTCCTTGCTTTTGTGTATCTGGGATCGGTTCCCTTTTTCGTTGCGATCGTTCAGGCAGTGAAAGTATTAAGTTATGTTGGAAACAACGAGACATTCTCGGAGGCAACGGTCCGCGGTCTGCGAATAATAAAATATTGCGCACTCGTGACTGCTGGCGCGATCGCTGCGGTTGATCTCTACCTTATGATTGCTGCGCAGAACGGCACGGAAGATCCGGCAGGGGCGGTGATGCTGGGACTCATCGCCGTATTTGCATCAATCGTTATTGCGGCGGCCGCGGCGCTCGTCGAACGGATTCTGCAACACGCAGCGGAGATAAAATCAGAAAACGATTTAACGGTGTAGACTATGGCAATCATCATCAATATCGACGTCATGCTGGCGAAGCGAAAAATGAGCGTCACCGAACTTGCCGAGAGGGTCGGCATCACGATGGCCAATATTTCCATCCTCAAAAACGGAAAGGCAAAGGCGATTCGGTTCTCAACCCTCGAAGCCATTTGCAGGGCGCTGGAGTGTCAGCCCGGTGAGATTCTTGAATTTGTCAACGATGCTCCGGGTGCAGAATGAACAACATGGTCAATATCGCCAACAAAGAAATTGCAAAGATATTTGCACACAACTTTTCAGTTTGAGTGTTCCAACATGCATAGCTGTTCTGGGAAATGCCACTCCCGAATCACCGGTTAACTTCACAGCAAATGCATCAATGAGTGCACACCTCTTACGAACCTACCCGAAGAAAATCCTTGTCGGGTCATCGTCCACGGCGCTCAGTAAGATTTCTAAATTGCTGGTCGGTTTTACAATAGTGTAGATGTGCCACGTGCCGTGTTGATCGGCACAATACAGAGTCCATTTGCCGCTCCGCATATTGAACCGAAATTGCGCGATCGCTTGATGGGTCCATTCCTCCGGATTATTCCATCGGGGTCTGTCTTCAAACAAAGTAACCGTTTCGCCCCGAAACTCATGATGCATTTGAATTTTGTCGCGGACTTCCACTGATACTCTGCGGTCGCAGTACGTCTTCATAATTGTATGAGCCTGGTGTTGTACGGTATCCGATAGAGGCATCTATTTATTCCATCGTGTTGAGGAGAGAAATGGCGAATATTGTCTGCAGTTCAACGAACGAGATGAAATGCTCCGCACATTGTATTTTACATATCTGACGGTATCATTCATGTTTCGGTTCCGGCAAATTGAAATACTCGCTTTTGGTTTTGTCCAACAGAGTCGAGAGCATCCTAAAATTCTCAGCCGTAGGTTTCAGGTCAATAAATTTATCAATAATGGTTCTGTGTCTGTAAATGATAAATGTATTTTCGACGGTTGGATTGATGTTGTTGAGATGTACTTCGCTTTCTGTGTCCTTCATGGATGGCACGAAGGTCAAAGCAATATGTTTTAGATTGAGTTCAATACCGATGTTTTCCAATTCTTTTTGCCGGATTTCCTTCGTATAATCTGTCTCATTTCCGTACACAAAATACACTTTCAGATATTTACTGCGTGTTACGCTTTCCTGCTCCAAAAAAGCAAGCCACCGTTTTATGTCGTCCCACTCCGGATTATTGCCGACGAAATACAATATCCCGTGAAATCGTCCATACTCGCAAACGGGACATGCTCGTGATCCTTTGTCCGGACAAAAAGCGTGGTAGGGAATAAAGGATGGATTGTCTTCACCAATTTCCAGCCCGGATTTTTTTTCGCTCTTTATTGTTTCCGGATAATTGGGAATGTTCAACCCCAAAACAATATTATGTTCTGCGACTTGCAAACCATCTGAAAGTAAAACTCTTAAAACCCCGCTTCCGCCCAGATTCTCAAGTGCGTTCCGCTTTTTGCTTGTCAGAAGAATATCATCATCAAATACAAAATCGTTTATATAGTACTCATTCTCAATGGTTGGCTCTTGATAGAAATGATTTCGATCCTGCTGAATGATAGAACAAGATGATCGTTGCGATCACTGTTAGGACGAACAGTAAGCTAATGTAGAGAGGCAGAGTATCCATTAGTACTTCTTTATGAATTCATATATGTTGACATTGGCTTCGGGCGTTGCGTCAGCATGAAGACTACCGCACACAACATTTACCAACATGCGTGTTGTCGTTTCGTGCTGTTCTGTCCGCCAAGATCTGTCGGTCATTGTGTTGTCGGTTGATAATAAAGTATTACTGCTCCGTTAGTAAAGTTTTTAGTTTTTGTAAGTCTAAATATCGTCCGATCATGTTCATTGTCAAACAACGGCAATCCTTTTCCGGCAATAACGGGATGAACACAAAGTTGAAGTTCATCAATTAAATTCAGTTTTAATAGTTGATTAATTAAACTTCGGCTGCCTACCAATATATCTTTGCCTGATTGCTGTTTCAATTCTCCCGTTACTTTTTCAAGAGGTCCGTTTGCAAGCGCCGCACTCTCCCAATCAATGGTTTTGAGTCTGTTCGAAAAAACAATTTTGTGAATTTTGTCTATTGCGATGGCGAAGTCGTCTGCAGTTTTTTCTCCTGAAGGATTTTTTACCAGCGTCTGCCAATATTGCATTAATTGATACGTTATTCTTCCATAAAGAATAATACCCGCACTGTCTAAAAGGTTGGCGTAATGCCGATGCAGTTCTTCGTCCGGAAGTCCGGCGGTGTGATCGCACACACCGTCCAAGGTTGTATTTATTGCAGCAATTAACTTTCTCATATTCTGATCTTAAATTTCAAAACGTGCTGTTTGTTTCCTGCTTTCTAAATTATCGCCGTACTGTTCCCGCTGCAAGACTGCTATCATGGTTGTGCTGTTGATTGGTTGGGACCAGTCAAAGTCTTTTGGCCGGCGACTGATTGACCGAAAAGGCAGGCAAGAATCAAAAACGCTTGAGGTTCAGGAACTGCAACAACAGCTCCGACTGCAAACAGGAAGAAAACCCAGTTTGCGAAACGAATAACGGGAGCTGTCGGTTGACGGCATGGTTCTTCTCCAACGTGAGCAAAGTTTGTTATCGCCAGAAGGAGCAAACCAAGTCCGCTGCCGAGAAACCATACACTTTCCGGGCTCCATTGTGAGTAGAGAAAAAACGTCAACACACTATGAAAAAGAGAAATAATTGCAAGGAGAACACTGGAGATCCGATGTACGCGCCTCCAAATGAAGAATCTCGCGTCGAATGACTCCATCCCTGTGCCGTACTCGTTCTCGTTGGACACTTCCGGTCTCCGTAATATTGAACGATGCCCTCTAGTTTTTCGTGTAAGCTGCGCAGCGCATAACGTTTTGCAGATTTGCGATGGGCGGCCTTTGCATGGCAAATGTTCTTTCGAAGCACTGCACGTTATTTAACCACAAAGCTGTCTGCGGAGCATGTTACCTCGCCTATTGCAAATGTGCTGATAGCTGCTGCCGTTCTATAATTGTCCATTGACTTTTTGTTTAACGTAGTCTTCAAATGTCATAGCCCCAACTTGCGGTGCAATTGTGTCGTGTTGCGTTACTTCAATAAAAAAAGCAAACTTGTCAAACGTGTTCTTGCTAAATAGTTTTATAACAGGTAATAATACCTTGAATAGTCCGATTGGGACAGTCCTGATTTTTTTTTGACCGTCAACTTCGTTTTGGACAATTTCATTTAGTTGCTTTCTTGTATAAATAGTTTTGCCGCCAACTTCAACAACACTGTTTGGTTTATTGATTGCGTCAACAGTGATTTTCGCAAGGTCGCCTTCATATATTGGATTTGTTTTTTTGTCGCCTTTGCCCATGGTAACGAGTTGTCCTTTTTTAGCCATGTGTATTATATCAATAAATGCACTAAAAATTGCAGGGGGCTTAATAATAGAATAGTCTATTCCCGATTTTTTAAGAAGTTCGGAAAAGTCGTGATGCGCTTTGAAGTATTCCAAATGCAAATATTTTTCAGAGTGAAATGCAGAAACGTAAATGAATTTTTTTATACCGGATTTTGTCGCCTCGTTAAGTATGTCCGCATTTGCAGAGTAGTCAACATCTCTAAATGTCGGTTTACTTTTATCGTTCGGAGAGACACTTTTACCCAAAGCGGATATGGCGATTTCTTGCTTGTCAAAAATATGTGCAAGTGTCCTTTTATTACATACGTCAGCAATGATATAGTTCGAAGTAATGTCAGCTAACGATTTAGCTTTTTTCTCATTTCTCACTACAATGGTCAGATCATAGCCTTGCCTGACTAATTCCTTGGCAATTTCTTTTCCCAGATTTCCTGTCGAACCGAATAACATTACTTTTTTCATTGTGAATTGTTGTTAATGTGAGTCGTCTAAAGTTGCAGCTAACGGTTTGGCGCTTGGCTCAATGGCGGATTTCAGAATACAATACTGTCAACCTGCACTGAACTTGAATAGTAGCACAAAGCCCCAAGTTTGAACGTCATCACGCCTGACGAAAAACCCGTGTTACCAGCCGTTTTTCTTCCGTTCATTGCTTTCATAATTTCAACAAAAATTGTCCGTTGTCGCTAATGTTATATTTGTTTATGGTTGCAGATGAGTCTTTTAAAATAAGTCTTTCATCAATCTCCTCATAATATTTACGAATGTCTGTCGTAATAATTATAAAGTCTTTTGTAACGGTAATAAATGTTGTAGGTTGGTAAAAGGCATCGTGAATTCCTTCAAGGTCTATTCTGAGGAAGTCTAGGAGTTTTCCGTTGTCGGAAATCATTGTCAAGGATAACATTGGATTACCGTCACCAGCCGCAATTCTGATTGAGTAGGTCAGAAGTAAAGTCATTTTACTTATTTTGAATTGTCCAACCAAAGAGCAATGGTAGTCCTCTAGTGATTTGAGTTTGTTGAAGCATTCAGTTTCAATTGTCGTGTCTATAAGTTTGTATTTGAGTAAAAAAGAAGTGTCAACAAAGCTCTCAATATTCCATAAATTGTCATTCATAGATGAAATAGTGTCACCCAGTTGATAGTGATTATTAAATCTCTCAATGCTCTTTTGAAATCTGTCAAAGTCGGCTTGCTCTGTAGTATATGTCTGACAGGAAACTAAAATTATAAATGTCAAAAATGCCGCCAACGTTTTCATGTTTCGTTTATTTTAACTGTAATGCTTGATCTAATGGATTAATTATTTTACCAAGCGATTTTTTAGAAACGTGTGTATAAATTTCAATCGTTTTACTGCTCTTATGTCCCAATAACTCCTGAATGTAACGTAAATCCACTCCATTTTCCAACAGATGCGTTGCAAAACTATGCCGCATCCCATGAAGCGTGATAGTTTTTTATGCCTCGTTGTTTATTTTTGTAACAAGTATGAAGTCCTTCCGGCTGTAATTGAGAAATATCAGTATATATAAAAAAAGGAGCGAAGATAATTCTCCGCTCCTTACAGTGGCCGTACCCCTACTCTCCTAAAATCTTTCTTTATTCAATTATTTTCCTTGCCACCCTTAACGAGGAGCCAAATGGAAAACGACATTTCTCCGACAATACTCGGCATGGCAACCAGCGCCAAAAATATTGACGCATACTCGTTATAGTCGGTAAGCAGGATGTGCGCACCCGTATCAATCATGTACATGATTCCTGCCAATACGAGAAACAGGGCAATGAGCTTCGGTCTTTTAATGATATTCCCCAAAAGAATAAGGTGAATGCCGAAAAAGAAGAGTCCGATCAACCAGATGATATTGAACGCATCAACCTGCAATAGCACTTCCGCATCGGTCGTTGCATTGAGTGCCGCCGGAAGCGCAAATATCGCCACACCCATAATGGCGGCATGCATCATTCGAAAATAGGTGCTTAACTTTGTTAAATAATGTTCCCTGTATAATTCATTAAGTGCCCATGCCACCACAACGTCGAATACTACGGTGATCATAAATGCCATAATGCCGAATCTGACCGTCATGTGATGTTCCCGAACGGTCTCCAATGGGGTGTTGATCAATGATTCGAGAACAAAAAAATTGGCAAAGATCGCGGCGAAGAAAATTATCAGGTAGCTC
>CAZQSI010000025.1:9644-32476 GCA_964596155.1 uncultured Chitinophagaceae bacterium | reverse complement strand
GAGCGCCGACTCCGTTCTGCACCCGACGATTGCGGGTGCCTCTTGTATTAACGTATCGTCTGTTAGTGCGTCCACCATGAAAAGTGCAAAATCAATCCGACGGGTAAGATTACTCTTGAGAACAGGGTCACCGACATGACGGCTCCAAACGGGGAGACCCTGGCTTTCCCCCTCCTCAAGATCGCTCGCGCGCACTATAGTCCACCGGGTGTTGCTTTTAAAAATCCTGCGGCATGCCTCTTCCTGATCTTTGATGTCCACAACCCGTGTCACTCTGCCGATCCATCCGAACAATGCAGCGAATACTCTGAGCCGCCGGGTGTATACATCCTTGTTGTCGTATGAAATGTGCCAGCCGCATGAAAAGATAAGCCGGGCATTGGGTGGAGCAAAATCCATCACCGCCTGGGCCGTTCCGGATGAATATTGGTTCACTCCCCACGGCACGAGCACCGTCAGGACTCCGTCGCATCCCGCAACCGCTTGCCTGATGACGGCGCGGTCGTTTGTGAGTCCGGGAAACAAGGTGATGCGGTCTTTATACCTTTCAAGTTTTTGGACACTTTCGCTTCTGCAAACACCCGTCACCTCATATCCGCGATCGAGCGCATGCTGCATCATGTATTGACCCAGCTTACCGGAAATTCCGACGATACAAATTTTCATTTTTTCTCTTTATTGTTCTTTGTATTCCACACACCTGAGCAAAACAAAATGCAATAAAAAATTACCCTCCGCCGGTCCTGTTAAAGTATCAGCCGGTCAGAGATAAGTAAGTGAATGGTAATTATTGGGAGCGAGACGTTGTGTGACAACGGGAAACACTCTGATAGTGAAATTCTGCAATATCTCGGCAACACTTTAATGTAATATATTCAGCAACTTTGTCAAACAAATGCAAAAATACTTCAGATCTGGACTATCATCCAATAAAAAAGGGCGAAGATTATTCTTCGCCCACGTGTAATTTGTTAATGATTACTTGAATCAGTAGTTTACCGCTCCCTGACGCTCCTTCGCGGCGGCGTCCCAGACAGGGAGAGTTTTCTTTTTCCATTCGGATTTTGCCTCTTCGATTTTTTTCATGTTCAGTCCGATGTACGCCTGTGCTTTTGCCTTTGTGGAAAGATCGGGGAACGGCACAACAGGGGAGGCCTTATGCTTGATCAGCACCTGCGTGATGAATCGGCGCGCCTCTTCCGCTTTTTGAATCGATGTGCCGAGCACACGCGCAGCTTCGAGAGGTGAATGGAAACCGACGCCGTTCGCGGCGGAAACCCAATCCCACCGCCATTGTGAATGACGGATCAGTTTCAACGCCGGAACTAGTTCTGCAGAATCGGCTCCCGCTTTATATGCGGCGGCCGCTTCGATATGTGCGGAGACGATCGACTTTTCGGCGATCAGTTTCAGTTCGTTGATCTTGTCCTGACGGTCGTTTACATTCTTCGTCAATGTCTGTTCGCTTTCGCGGTGACAGACCTGGCATGACTGCGCAATATTTTCGAGCGGAGACGCAATTTTGTGGTTGGTGAATTTTACGCCCCCTTCGTTTTTATACGGCATGTGGCAATCGGCGCATGAGACACCCCGCTCAGCATGAATGCCGGTCTTGTACAATTCATAATCGGGATGCTGCGCTTTCAGCATCGGCGCTTTGGAGAGGGTATGGACAAAGTCCACATGTCCGACATTGTCGTAATACTCCTCCATCGCATCGGCGGAGTATCCTTTGTCCCACGGAAACGTAAGATATTTTTCGGTCTTCCCTTTGAAATAATACTCCACATGGCACTGCGCGCAAACGAGCGAGCGCATTTCCTGTCTCGTGGCATTGTTGATATCCTTACCCTGTCGCTGAAACGCTTCGGCAAGTGCAGGACGGGTGATACGCAGGTTCATCGTTTTCGGGTCATGGCAATCCTGACAGCCGATGTTGTTCACCACTTCATGACCGAGCGAATCCCACGACGCTTTATAAAATTTTGCGGGACCCATGATATTCATCAACCGGGGAACATCGGGGCTTTTGCATGACCAGCATGTTGCGGGCTGCGGCACGCCGGTACGGAGCGTGTTGCGGATATCCTGAATCGCATAGTAATGTCCGCGCGCCTGATTGTAATCGCGGGAAAAAGCGTATCCGGCCCAGAGAACAACATTCAGCGGATCTTCTTCAAGCAAATCGCGATGTTTGTTTCCGCCGTATTTGCTCAGATATGTTGTATCCTTCGTGCTGCGGTACGTTTCGAATTCGCGGGGATAATTTTCTCCCCAGACTTCGTTCCGCGGTTCCCATTCGGCGATCGGCTTCATCACCTGATACTGCATCATTGCTTCGGAGCGGCGCTCCATTATCGAAGCGCCGAGCCAGCCGATCAGAAAGACGGCGATGATCGTTCCGCCGAACAAGACCCAGGCGAGCCACGGTTTGCGTTCAATAAGTTCTTTTACTTTCATAACGAGTCCTTTGATTTGACGATGACTTATAATGTTACTTTAAATATTGTTTCATCCACTCCGGAGTGACATCGGACGGTATCGGCACGCGTGCGTTCGGAACCGATGCGAGACTGTTCACACGTCCGTGCGGTGTTTCGCGGTGGCATTCCCAGCAAAGTTTTCCTCCGCCATGCTGCTGCGCTGTAAGCGTCACATTCCGTTCGCTCACCTTGAAGAGGAGATCGGAATGGCAGCGGATGCAGTTTTCCTGCACCACGGCCGTGCCCGCGTCGTGGATCCGTATTACCTGCGGCTCCATCCGAAACGTGAACATGAAGGAATGACGCGTTCCGTCCATCGCTTTGAATGCATATTTCCGGACCGCATTATCATGGGGAACATGGCAGTCGTTGCAGACGGTGACGCGCGCATGACTGCTCCGCTCCCACGTTGCATACTGCGGCGCCATGACATGGCAGTTCATGCAGGCGCGGGGATCATCCGATAAATAGGATGTCGCATTGCCGACGTAAAGCGTCAGTCCGCCGAGTCCGAGCAGCACACCGACGGCGAGCACCACCGGAATTTTCCATTGCCGCGGCGGCGCAATCATCTGAATAATTTTTATGATGAGGTCTTTCATGCAGTTTAAAATCCGATCTGTGCGGCGAGATATGTCCATCCCGCAACATCATCTGCGTTGAACGCCCGGCGCATCAGCGTGTTGGGAACGAAGGCCGAGAGGCCGAGTTCGAAAGTAATATCTTTAGTATACATGAATTTGGAAATAATATCAATTTCCTGTCCGAAATCCCTCGCATTGTCTGTCGTCGAAAAGTTTTGCTGCGCGGTGAAATGATGCAGCGTGACGGTTGCGGAAAGATTGCCGGCCGGCTTCACTTCCGCGCGGAGATATGCATCGACCATTCCGCGGTTGAATGTCTGCGTTTTCATCGAGACGAAATAATCCATGAAACCGTAAAATTTATGTCCGGTGGCATAGGGCGGCACGAATGTCTGCACCGTTGCGGAGGTCGGCGGAGTTCCGCTCAGCAGATCGAGATGCGCGCTGACCGACCGGAGAGGGGATTGTTTCATGGAATATCCGAGCGCGAATGCCGCCATATAACCGGAAATGTCCGAGCCGCGTTCGGTGCCGAATTGATACGCAACTTCGCCGTCGTACGAAAGATCGTCCACGCTTCCTTTCATCTGTGTTCCCGCCGTGTAGCGTTGTAAATCATCTTTTCCGGCAACAGTCCGGTTTTTATTCATTTCGTTCACACCGTACGCGGAGAAGTGAAGTGACCGGCTGAACGGATTGGTATAAAATCCCCCGAGAAGAAGTGTGCCGTTCTCCCGTTGAAACGCAACGGAAGCAGCACTGACCGACGCAGGCGGAGTGTTGAAATCGGAAACATTCATGGCGAAGAGATCGAGAGCCGCCGATCCGCTTGCATAGCGGAAAATGAGTCCGTCGAATGCACGTCCGACATTGCTCCAGCCGACGCTGCCGATAATTCGTTCGCTTCCGTATCCGACCGACATTCTTCCCAGTTTCATGGAGAGCTGCGGCAGAAAGAATGAATCGATCAGCACGTAACCTTCGAATAGATCAAGATTTCTCTGGTTTGACGTGGTGGAAACTTCCTCACCGAACTGACGTGAATCCTGAATCTTAACATGGAGCGAGAGACGTTCCGCAGGACGGATCTCCGCACCGAGCCGGATTCGGGAGAGTGTGTACAGATTCATTGGAGAGCGTGTGGAAAAATCGCGTCCGTCCGCCTCCGTACGGAACCGCATTTCGCCGTTCCAGCGGATTACGGATTCCTGCGCATCGGCGCAGAGGAGCGCAAAGATAGAAAGCATCAGAAGTTTTTTCATGATTATGTTCTTTTCGTTGGTGGTTAATCGTTTGGACCGTACTCCGGCACAGTGCCGCGGGCATGGTTGTAGAGCGGTGAATCGAGTCTCTGAAAGCGGTATTGATATTCTTCTTTGGAAACGCTGTTTGCCCAATGACCGGTGAGAATGCCGAGTCCGGTGACGGCGACGAATACTCCAACGATGAGTGTGCCGAACACCCAGGGGGCAACGGAAGCGTTCTGTTTCCGCGTGCGGAGCACGAGCGTTTCCTTGACGGGACATTCCTCAACGCAGCGGAGGCAGCTGGTGCATTCGTCGCTCCAGACCTGGCCGACCTGATGCACTTTAATGTTGGAAGGGCAGACTTTGGTGCAGAGTTCGCAGTCGATGCACGATTCCTTCACGCGGGTGATGCGGAACGGCGAGAGAAGTCCGGTAATGCCGAGCAGCGCGCCGTACGGGCAGAGATAGCGGCACCAGAAATTTTTAATCACCACCGAAAAGAGCATCAATATGATGATCGTCCAGAGCGAGAAGGAGGAGATTTCAGCGAAGAAAAGATACATCTTGATGTCGGCGACTTTGTTGTAGGGACTGTTGATGAAAATCTCCAGCTCCTGCAGGCTCATCGCCGCTATGGAGAAAACAAAAAAGAAGAGAAGCAGATATTTCAGCGACCGAAGCGGATAATCCAGCCAGCGCCAGACGGTAATATTTTTTTTAAACAGTTTTTGTCCCAGCATCCAGAGCGATTCGCTCAGCGTGCCGATCGGGCAGAGCCAGCTGCAGAACGATTTTTTCAGAATCAGGCTGACCGCAACGATGGCGATCAGAATCACCGATCCGGCGGGATGTATCGTGTTCAACGCTCCGCTATAGATCCAATGGAGAATGCCCATCAATGCGCTGATCGGAAGGAATCCTTCGACTCCCGGAGGACGCGAAAAGTACGGCTCCGCGCCGTTCGTCATTCCCCACTGCATGAAGAGATAAAACTCGACGCCGATCCAGATGCAGAGAAGCACGAAGGCGAGCTGCACGGCGGAACGGAAATATTGCGTATCATATTTCAGCCGGTCCAGGGTTTTTTTATACCAGGGAAACGATCCGTCGGGCAGAAATTTTTTTCTGCGTTGTCCGGCAGGAATTTTTTTAATCTTTACCTGCGATACGGTTTCAGCGGAGCGATTTGTCCGAATAACGGGTGCAATGGTTGATGTGATGGTTTCTGAATTCATAGCACTACGTACAGAAATAAGTGTGACATACTTCATCACCCCGCAGCCGGGCATACGGCGCGGGGAACAATTCATCCGCAGGTTAATCAGCCAATTGTTTGGCGGCTGGACGGACTTTTTCGTTGTTAGCTTTCACGCCGTTGTAACCATCCTTCTGAATCTCTTTCGAGACGTCGAGGATGTTCTTTCTGCTCAGCGACGCAAAGAAGTTTTCCTTGGTGGTCTTCCATTCGTTGTGCATCGGACAGGGAGCATTGTTGTCGCATGATGCATATCCCAGCACGCAGAGATCCATAATATCCGTACCGTCGATGGCGACAATAATATCCATCAGAACGATCTCTTCCGCCGGTTTTGCCAGCCAGAAACCTCCCGACACGCCTTTCATTGAATGGAGCAGTCCTTTATGGGACAACTTTTGGAAAATTTTCCCGAGAAAATGGAACGGAATGTTTAGATGGGAAGAAATTTCCTTGATCGTCGTCATTTCACCCTGCTTTTTCTGGGCAAGATAAATGATCGATTGCAACGCGTACTCACACTGTCTGCTGAAGAATATTGACATAACTACCTCACATGTATGTTTGTAATGCTTTCATATAATTTGCCCGCTCAAAAGAGGACGGATCGGCGACGGACTGATGGCTCATGCTGCCGCGCATGTCGTTCAACGATGAATATTCGTGCTCCACCATCCACTGCTGCACGCCCGTCAGCACTTCGCGGATTTTTCTCGGACCGTGACGAAGCAGCGCCGAGCACATCATGGTGACGTTCGCACCCGCCATGATCAGTTTGATCACATCGTCGCCGTGATGAACGCCGGTTGTTGCCGCAAGATCGGCTTTGATTTTTTTGTACAGAATGCCGACCCACCGCAGGGGAAGCCGGAGCGAGTTGGAGGAACTTAACACGACTCCCGGTTCCACATTGAGCGTATCCAGATTGATGTCGGGCTGATAGAAGCGGTTGAACAGCACCAGTCCGTTCACGCCGAGATTGTCCAGCCGGCGGGCAACGTTCGACAGCGAGGTGAAGTAGGGAGAAAGCTTCACCGCGATCGGGATCGTCACCTGATTCCGGACATCCTTCACGATGTCGAGATAGGTCTGCTCAATATCATCGCTCGTCATGTGCGGATCGGTCGGGATATAATAGATGTTCAGCTCGAGCGCATCGGCTCCAGCTTCTTGGATCAGTTTCGCATATTCCACCCAGCCGCCGTCCGTCACGCCGTTAATGCTGCCGATAATCGGAATGTTGACCGCTTCCTTCAGTTTGCGGATGTGATTCAGATATTCGTCCGGTCCGCTGTGATACTCGTGTACTTCGGGGAAATACGACGTCGCTTCGGCATAACTTTCCGCATGATAGGTGAGATGATGATAAAGTTCCTTCGTTTCATGCCGAATCTGTTCCTCGAAAATCGAAAAGAGGACGACGGCGGATGCGCCGTAATCTTCCATCAGCCGCACCGCCCCGACCGTGCGCGACATCGGCGATGCCGAAGGGACGATGGGATTCTTCAGTGTGAGTCCGAGATATTGGGTTGTTAGATCCATAATACTGTCTCCGTAATAAGTAAAAGACCGATGAATTCATGCGGCGGAAACGCCGCGCATTATTGTCCGTTCGCCGCGGGCTGCTGTGGCGCTGCATAACTCATCGCGGCCAGCTGTTCGTAAAATCTCCATTTCTTCTGCACATCTTCCTGCGCTTCGCGCATCAGCCGTTTTGCTTTTTCGGGATCCATTTTTGTCAGCATCTTGTAGCGGATCTCGTTGTAAGCAAAATCTTCCAGTTTTACTTTGGGAGGTTTCGAATCGAGCTGGAACGGATTTTTTCCTTCCTTCACCAGCGCCGGATTGTACCGGTAGAGCGGCCAGTATCCGGAATCGACGGCAAGTTTCTGTGCGTTCATGCCGAGGCGCATGTTGATGCCGTGGGCGATGCAATGGCTGTAGGCGATAATCAGCGACGGTCCTTCGTATGCCTCCGCTTCCAGAACGGCCTTCACCGTCTGCAAATCGTTGGCGCCCATCGCGATTTGCGCAACATACACGTTACCGTAACTCATGGCGATCAGACCGAGATCCTTTTTGCCGCTCGGTTTTCCGCCGGCGGCGAATTTTGCAACGGCGCCACGCGGTGTTGCTTTGGACATCTGACCGCCGGTGTTTGAATAGACTTCCGTGTCCATCACAAGAATGTTCACGTTTCGTCCCGCCGCCATCACATGATCCAGTCCGCCGAAGCCGATATCGTATGCCCAGCCGTCGCCGCCCATGATCCAGACGCTCTTCTTTACTAGTGCGTCCGCCAGCTGCAGCAGCTGTTTCGCTTCGGGAACGTGAATCGGTTCGAGAAGGTGCTTCAATTGTCTCACTCGTTCGCGCTGTTCGATGATTTCGGTTTCGGTCTGCTGCTGCGAGGAGAGAATTTCATTCACCAGATTTTCATTCAGCTGGGGAATCAGCTGAAGCAGCAGTTCGCGTGCATATTCTGTTTGTTTGTCGAACGACAGCCGGAAACCAAAACCAAATTCCGCGTTGTCTTCAAAAAGGGAGTTCGACCATGCCGGTCCGCGTCCGTCGCTGTTTTTCGCCCAGGGCGTGGTGGGAAGATTGCCGCCGTAAATGGAGGAGCAGCCGGTAGCATTGGCAACAACGGTTCTGTCGCCGAAGAGCTGACTGACAAGTTTTACATACGGAGTTTCTCCGCAGCCGGTGCAGGCGCCGGAAAATTCGAAGAGCGGCTGAAGGAATTGCGATCCTTTGATTGTTTTGACATCCACAATTCTGCGGTCCGCTTCCGGAATCGTGAGGAAATACTCCCAGTTCAGTTTTTCCTGTTCGCGCAGCGGCGGCTGAGGCATCATGTTCAGCGCTTTGAATTTTGTTTCCTTCTTATTCTTTGCAGGACAGACTTCAACGCAGATGCCGCAGCCGGTGCAATCTTCCGGTGCCACCTGAATCGTGTACGCCTGTCCTTTAAACTCGTTTCCTTTATACAGCATATGCTGGAATGATTGCGGTGCGCCTTCGGTCAGCCCGTTGTCGTACACTTTTATTCTGATCGTTGCATGAGGACAGACAAGAGCGCATTTTCCGCACTGAATGCACCATTCGGGATCCCAGACGGGAATTTCGGAAGCGATGTTTCGTTTTTCCCACATCGTTGTGCCGACAGGGTAGGTACCATCAATTGGCAGTCGGCTGACAGGAATTGAATCACCCTGCCCGGCGATCATCATCGCCGTGACCTCCTTGACGAAATCCGGAGCGGCGTCAGGCACAACGGGGGGAAGCTGAATCGTACTGGTCAGTTCGTTCGGATAATCCACTTTGAACAAATTTTCGATCGTTCCGTCCACCGCGGCATAATTCATCTTCACGATATCTTCACCTTTGCGGCCGTACGTTTTTTTGATGGACGTTTTGATTGCTTCGATGGCCTGTTCTTTCGGCAGCACGCCGGAAATGGCGAAGAAGCAGGTCTGCATGATCGTGTTGACGCGTGTGCCCATACCGGTGTTCTGAGCCACTGCACTGCCGTCGATCACGTACAGATTCAATTTCTTTTTAATGATCTGCTCCTGCACTTTGACGGGAATATTTTCCCAGACGCGGTCTTTCGGGAACGGCGAGTTGATCAGGAATGTCCCGCCTTCGATGATCGGCGTAAGCATGTCGAACTTCTCGAGGAATTGCCACTGATGGCACGCCACGAAGTTCGCTTTCGAGATCAGATAGGTGGAGCGGATCGGACGGGGTCCGAACCGCAGATGGGACACGGTGGTGGAGCCGGATTTTTTCGAATCGTACACAAAATATCCCTGTCCGAAATAATTCGTCTCTTCGCCGATAATTTTGATGGAGTTTTTGTTGGCGCCGACCGTGCCGTCCGCACCGAGTCCGAAGAAGAGCGAGCGGACCACATCTTTCTTTTCCGTCGTAAACTGCGAATCATACTCAAGACTTGTTTTGCTCAGATCGTCGTTGATGCCGATGGTGAAATGATTCTTCGGCTGATCTTTGATCAGTTCCGCATACACCGCGCTCACCATTGCCGGCGTGAATTCTTTGGAGGACAATCCGTACCGTCCTCCGATCACTTTCGGATATTTCTTAAACTTTACTTCGTTCGTGGTGTAATATTCATGCAGCGCGGTCACGACATCCTGATACATCGGTTCGCCTGCGCCGCCCGGTTCCTTTGTTCTGTCCAGCACCGCGATGGCGCGCGTGGTTGCCGGAAGCGCATCGATCAAATGCTTTACGGAGAAGGGACGAAAGAGCCGCACTTTCACGACGCCGATCTTTTCTCCTTTTTCCATCAACGCTTCGACCGTTTCGTGAACGCTTTCGGAACCCGAACCCATCAGAATGATAATCCGTTCGGCATCGGGCGCTCCGTAATAATCGAACAGATGGTATTGACGGCCGACCTGCTTTGCGAATTTATCCATCGTCTTTTGCACGATATCCGGACACCGATCGTAGAACGGATTGACGGTTTCACGCGCCTGGAAGTACACATCGGGATTTTGCGCCGTTCCGCGGATCACCGGATTGTTCGGCGAGAGCGCACGTTTGCGGTGTTCATAAATAAGTTCGTTGTCCATCATCGCCTTCACATCGTCAATCGCCAGCTCTTCGATTTTCATCACTTCATGCGATGTGCGGAAGCCGTCAAAGAAATGGATGAAGGGAACGCGCGCTTCGAGCGTTGCCGCCTGCGAAATGAGCGCGAAATCCATCACTTCCTGCACGTTGTGCGAACAGAGCATTCCCCAGCCGGTTGAGCGGGCGGACATGACGTCGCTGTGGTCGCCGAAAATTGAAAGTCCCTGTGCCGCGATGGAACGTGCGGAAACATGAAACACGGTGGAGGTCAGTTCGCCGGCGATCTTGAACATGTTCGGAATCATCAGCAGCAATCCCTGCGATGCGGTAAACGTGGTGGTCAGCGATCCGGTCTGCAGCGCTCCGTGCACCGCCCCCGAAGCGCCCCCTTCGCTCTGCATTTCCGTGACGCTGGGAACCGTTCCCCAAATATTTTTTCTTCCTTCTGAGGACCATTGATCACACCATTCGCCCATGTTGGAGGAGGGAGTGATCGGGTAAATTGCTATGACTTCGTTGGTGAGATGAGCAACAAATGCAGCCGCTTCGTTGCCGTCGATGGTGACCATTTCGCGTTTTACTTTTGACATAATAAGGGACTCCGGATTCTGTTTTAATAAAGACACCGGATACTTTTGCAAAAACGCTGCCAAACATTTTCGTCCAATGTCGCCGGAAACCCCTGTAAATTGAACGGTTTACGGAGAATGAATTGTCAGATATAAGAAGAAGGGATAAAGGACTCTTATTTATAAGAAACGGAGAAATGTATCAATACGGGTGTTGGAGACGGAACGAGAAGATATCACCAGAGTGTCGGAAAGAGAAAACAGACAGTGCAGGAAATTAACTGCGGACAAAGTTGAAGATCAAATGAGTTCTCCCTGCAATATTTTTCGCGCGATGAATTTGGTATGTTCCGAAAAATCCTTATCGAGCATCCATTTCACCATGCCCAAATTGTCGGCGACCGGCATTCCTTTATTCTTGCCGAACATGAAGATGATCTCGCCTGCGGCATTGCGCGAAAATTTTCTGTCGTAATCAAGATACTCATTCGCCTGATAGGAAAATTCGTGAAGCGCGTCCGCCGTCGGGGATAGGTCGGGATATTTTTCGAGCTGACCGTTCAATATTTTAATTGTCGCTTCAACATCCGCTTCGGCGGAATGGGCATTCACCATTTCCTCGCCGGCGTAAAATTTCAATGCCGCGGAGAGATTTCTCGGTTCTTTCTTGAAAAAAATGGAGAGGGAGTCGATCACTTTCGATGTTTCCAGAGGATTCTCATTCAGTCCCGCCCTCAGAAATTCCTCCACCAACAGCGGTATGTCGAACTTTGCAATATTGTAGCCGGCACAATCGCATCCGGAAAAAAATGCGGCAATCTGTTTCGCCTTTTCGCGGAATGTCGGTTCGTTGCGCACCATGTCATCCGTAATGCCGTGAATGTCCGAAGCGGAGGACGGAATGGGCATCTCCGGATAAAACCGCTGCAGCAGCATCGTGCGCGATTTGTCCGGCATCAGTTTGATTGCACACAATTCGATGATGCGGTCTTTCGTCAGACTGACTCCAGTGGTCTCCAGATCAAAAAAGATCAGCGGCCTTATTAAAGAGAGCGAAGAAAGCATCACTGTCTACGGTAGATATGTCATGAATGAAAAAAAAGGTATTGTTTTCTCAAAAGTGACTCTTTTGTCGGCTTTTCAATATAAAAACAACAGCTTTTTGGTGAATTAGACGGTACGATTGTTGAATAATCATAGGCAACATACCAAAAAAACATCAACATGTCTACACTTGAAGGATGAACATCATGCTAGGAACATTTGCGATCTATCTATCATTGCTCGGGGGACTTGTCTCCATCCTCAGCTATATAAAAGTTGCCAACGGAGATCTGAAACGCCGGACGCTCGCCCGCAACGGGTTGTATGTCAGCGCAGCCGGAATTTTTATTGCATCGGTGCTCCTGATGGCAGACATTCTTCAGCACAATTTTGCAAACTCGTATGTTTGGAGTTACAGTTCGCGCGATCTGTCGCTCGGTCTGCTGATGTCCACATTTTGGGCGGGACAGGAGGGAAGTTTTCTTTTCTGGACGTTCTGCTCGGCGCTGCTCAGTATTTTTTTATTGTCGTACACACAGAAGCGAAAACTGGATGCCCATGTGCTGCCGGTCTTTCTGGCTGCGCAAACATTTCTTGTCATTTTGCTTATCTCAAAATCCCCATTTAAAACCATTTACGAACAATTCCCGGGCGAACTGGCTCCGGGTCAGCTGCCGCAGGACGGACGCGGGCTGAATCCGCTGCTGCAAAATTTCTGGATGGTCATTCATCCTCCGGTCCTCTTTATTGGTTTTGCCGCCGCTGCGATACCGTTCAGCTTCGCCGTTGCGGCATTGTGGAGGAAAGATTTTCATTCATGGCTCTCCAGTGCATTTCCCTGGGTGTTGTTTTCAGGGTTGTCGCTCGGAGCAGGATTGATGCTCGGCGCCTATTGGGCGTACGGCGTGCTCGGCTGGGGCGGATACTGGGGCTGGGATCCCGTTGAGAACTCCTCTTTGATTCCCTGGATTATCTCCATGGCGCTGCTGCATACGATGCTCGCGCAGGCACGAACAGGAACAATGATCCGGACAAATTTTATTCTGGCAATTTTATCATATACACTGGTCATTTACTCCACATTCCTGACCCGCAGCGGCATTCTGGGAGATTCGTCAGTGCATTCGTTTACGGATCCCGGCACGATTGTGTACGGCTTGCTGCTGATCTTTCTGTTTGGCTCCGCCGTGCTCGGTTTCGTTTTCTTCATCATGCGGTACAAAGAGCTCTCCGGATTGGCGAAACCGATGCACTGGCTGACGCGTGAATTTGCGCTGTCGCTCGGCTCATTTGTCCTGATCGCCAGCGCAGTGATAGTCTTCTTCGGAACGAGTCTGCCGATTGTCTCCACGACTAATGTCGATCCGTCGTTCTATAATACGATGCACATTCCGATCGGCATTTTTATTTCGCTGCTGATTGGTTACAGTCTGCTCGTACGATGGGAGCAGGAAGACGGAAGTTTCCTGAAAGAAAAATCATGGAAGTCGCTGCTGGCATCCGTTGTCGGAACGGCGGTCATCGCATTCTTCAGCATGTGGGATGCGATGTATCTTCTCTTCATCTTTGCCGGTCTCTTCGCGCTGTTTGTGAATCTTGAAATAACCTTCCTCACGTTCCGCGGCGATTATCGGATGTTCGGCGGCAAGATCACCCATATCGGTCTGGCGATCTTTATGGTGGGTGCTATTATCTCCGGATTATTTGATCAGAAAAAAACTGCAAGTCTGCCTCTCGGCACGCCACAGGAAATTCTCGGTTACACGGTAACGTACAACGGGCGGCATATCGTCGAGGGAAACAAAACCGCATTTTCAATCGGCATTCAGCAGCCGGGAGTTCAGCCGTCATTGCTGGTGCCGGTAATGTTCGAAACGGAAAATTCCGGCGTTATGCGTAATCCGGATATTGCGTCGTTCCTGACACACGATTTTTACATTTCCCCTTCCGGCATTGAAGAACCGCATGCCGAACCGCACGGCGTCATTATGCTCCGCAAAGGAGAAAGCGCCACGGTGGACGGAGCGTCGGTCACCTTTTCCGCATTTGACATGAACAGCCACGGACAACAGACCGATAACAGCGTCATGAAAGTCGGCGTCGTGCTGGACATTGCTTCGGGGTACAAAAAAGAACAGGTGATTCCATATGTGGTGTTCGACGGTGCGCCGAAATATTTTTCGGCGGAATCAAAAATACTCAACAGCCCCGTCGAACTGCTTGCAATGAACATCGGCGGAATGGGAGAGGGGGCATCGGCGGTGCAAATCTCGGTGACGAACAGCGCATCGTCGCATGACGGACACGACCATGCAAACGAAAAAGAAACGCTGATTATTGAGGCAAGTGTAAAACCGTTTATCGGATTGGTCTGGACCGGAACGATATTGATTATGATCGGATTGTTCGTCTCGATTCAGCGCAGATCAAAAGCGGATGCACTATAGCGGTCACCGGAAGGTGCGGAAATTGCAGCAGAGGATATTCTGACTATGCGGCGGTTTCCGCATCATGTTTCGGCAGTTCAATAATGAACGTGCTGCCTTTCGGCGGTTCGCTTTCCACGAAAATTTTTCCTTTGTGAGCTTCAACGATTTCTTTCACGATGGCGAGTCCGAGTCCGGTTGCAATTTCACCGCCGGTCGGTTTTGCACTCAGGACGGTGAACTTCTGGAACATCTGTTCCTTCTCGCTGTCCGAAATGCCCGGACCCTGATCGGTCACCGAAAACCGCACGCGATCCGAAATACACTCCGTTGTCACGGTGATTGCCGCTCCCCGCGGTGAATATTTTATCGCATTGTTCACAATATTTTCAAACGCCTCCTGAAGTTTTGACGCATCGGCAAGAATGCCGCAGGCATCGCGGTCCTTCACGGAGTAGGTCAGCGTCTGATTCTTCCGTCGTGCGTGCATCTGATATCCATCCACAACCATTCCGGCCAGATCGGCCATGTTCAACGGCTCGAACGTAAAATGAAATTTGCCGGATTCTATGGCGCTGATGTTCAGAATTTCGGAAATCAGGGTGACGATCCGCTTCGAATTCTGTTCAACCAAATCGAGATAGCCGCGGAACCGTGAATCGACATTCAGGGATTTGATTTCCTGCGCGATGCTGTTAATAGTGATCAGCGGCGTCTTCAAATCGTGGGCGACAAAACTGAGCAGTTGGGATTTTGCTTTATTCGCCTCCGTGAGATTTTTTGTGGCCACTTCAACGGAATGCTTCAGCGCCTGTTGCCGCAGCTGGATTTGCCGAATTCTCCACCGGTAAAAACCGTAGGCGAGCAGGAGCATCGCCGCCGCAAGCAGGATGTAAAACGTTTTTGATTCGTAAAAAGTTGACTCTACCACGAATGAGAAGGAGGCGCCTTCGACATTCCAGACGCCGTCGCTGTTTGCCGCAATCACTTTGAACGTATATTCGCCCGGCGGGAGATAGGAATAATAGGCTGCCCGCCGCTCTTTGACGTTGTCCCACTCTTTGTCGTATCCTTCCAGCTTCACTTTGAACTGCACTTTTTTCGGTCCGTCGAAACTTAATCCGGTGTATCGGAATTCATACCGCTGCATACCGGAGGGAAGAACGAGTCCGGAGACAATTTCTGCCGGTTGATTGTTGACGAACAGATTTTCGATCACCACCAGCGGCGGCTGCGAATTGAGCGAAATCTTGTCCGGATTTACCATGGCGATGCCGCGGGGCGTAGGAAACCACAACCGGCCGTCGGAGGATTTCACGCCTGCCGAAGCGGTTCCGCCGTTACATTCATTGGTTCCCATGCCGTTTTCTTTTCCGTAGACGGTGAAGGAGAGCGATGCAGCGACGCCGCGGATTACATCAAAAAAATCCGATTTATTGATGTGAAATATTCCTTTGTTGCACGAAAGCCAGATACGGCCGTGATTATCTTCAAGAATTTGAAAGACCACATCGTCGAACATCCCGTTCGCCGTGGTGAACGTGTGAAAGGAGGTGCGGTCGTAAATGCTGAGCCCCTGTCCGAGTGAACCGGACCAGATGTTGTTCAGTGAATCAACGTACAGGGAATAAATATAATTGGAAGCGAGAGCATTCCTGGTTGTATATTGTGCAACGACGGAATCGCGTTGCAGGATGAAGATGCCGTCTCCGTCTGTTCCGATGACGATGTTTCCGCTCCGGTCGGAGGTAATCACATTGATGAACCGGCTTGTCATTCCCCGCTCGGCGCCGATTGCTCTGCGTCCGCCCGGACCGACGGTGTAGAGACCGCTTCCTGCCGTTCCAATCCAGAGCACGCCGCGTCGGTCAGAATAAACGCACGTGACGGAGATACCGCGAAAGCTCAGAGAGTCCGAAAGCGGTATAATTTTTTCGTTAACAATTTTATTGAGTCCGTTTCCCGTTCCGACCCAGACTGCGCCGGTCGAATCCTGCGCGGTTGTCCATGCGAGACCGTTTGCCAATCCTTCTTTTGTACCGAATATTTTTCTGACGCCGCTCTTCGGATCGAAAAGCGCAATGCCTTCGTCGGTGCAAATCCAGAGCTGTTTGTTTCTGTCTTCGAAAAGATTCCAGATATTATTATTCGGCAATCCCTGTTTTTTCGTGAACGAGGTAAAAATTCCGTCGCGAAGAACATTGAGACCGCCACCTTCGGTGCCGATCCATAAGTTTCCTTCTCTGTCCACAAATAGGGTGTTCACTGTTTTGGAGGTTAATCCGTCCTGCTCGGTAAACGAATCAAACCTTTCTTTATAGAAGCGGGAAACACCGGCTGTTGTGCCGATCCACATGCTCCCCTGCTGGTCGGTAATTAATTTGTAGATGATCGGTCCGGCTAATCCATCGTTCTTCGTATAATGTTTTACGATGGTCAATCGTCCCGATTCGATCCGCGCCTTCTGGAGTCCTTTTGTGCCGCCGATCCACATTTCTCCGCTGTGATCGCCGAGCAGCGCATAGCATTCTCGTGACGCAAGCCCGTCTTTGGTTGAGAAGGAGAGAAGTGTATCGCCGTCGATGACAGACACACCGTTTTCCGTTCCGACCCAGATTCTCTTTTGCATATCCTGCGCAACACTCCAGACATTATTGTTAATCAATCTATTTCCGGTAGAATAATGTGTGACATCAGAACCCTGAATTTTCACAATGCCGCTGTCGCGTGTTGCAATCCAAATCGCTCCGTTAAAATCCTTATACAAATGGCGCAGCTGAGTATGTTCGATCTGAGGGATGTTTGTAATTTTGGAGAAACGGTTATTGGCGTATGTAAGAACACCCATGGTCTGTGTTGCAATCCACAGTACTCCATCCGCATCCACTGTGAGGGATACGATATGATTTTGTTGTATCTCCGGCGTGTTGGTTTTATCGTACACGGTGAATTGCACACCGTCAAAACGGACCAGGCCTTCCTGCGTTCCCAGCCAGAGAAAGCCATCTTTTGTCTGCCTGATTGCATCAATAGAATTCTGCGGCAGCCCGTTATCCGTCTGCCAGGCTTCATGGATGTATTGATTGATCGCCTTGTTCGGATCCGGTCCTCTGAATTTTAAGGACTGTCCTGATGCAGCGGCAGAAAATAGAAATAATATGAGAGATAAGCGTATCACCATGATTGGTCAAATGTACGGTGAAGAGCTTTTTGAACCTAATGAGAAACTTCTAACTCGTGTGTTTTTAATCACACATTGTACAAAAAGGAGTTTCTAAAAAAATAGGAAAATTCAGAACATCGTCCAAAAATAGTGGTTCACACATGGGAATGTTGATTTTTGCCGCCGGTCATTCTTTTCTTGATTGTTGGTTCTTCGCACGATACATTGCAGAAGTTTTTTACCCAAACAAATAAAGGAGTACGGTTATGGATATGGCGGCATCATTCAACACGCTCAATTGGCTCGCAGTCTTCTGCGCGGCCCTCTCAACATTTATTCTGGGCGGAATCTGGTACTCTCCGCTGATGTTCGGCAATGCATGGATGAAAGTCGCCGGTATGACGGAAGAGTCCGTCAAACAGGGAAATCCGGGAAAAATCTACGGTGGGGCATTTATGCTTACGCTGCTCGCGTCGGTGAATCTGGCGATGTTTCTCGGACCGCAGTCGGATCTTGCGTTCGGCATTGCCGCCGGCGCCGCAACGGGAATCGGCTGGGTTGCACCCGCGTTCGGTGTTGTTTATCTTTTCGAGCAGCGTCCAACGCTGCAATGGTTTATTAACGGGGCATACTGGGTTGTTGCCTTCATCATCATGGGAGCTATTTTAGGAGCGTGGAAATAAATTTCCATTTGCATGAACTCCGTTATCACAGAAAAATCATGACAATTGTTCATGTTCTGTGATAACGGAACAGTGTATCATCATCCTGCAGCACGAACCGCTTACATCCGCTCCTTTTCGTTCATTCCAACTTGCGTTTCCATTTCATATTCCCTTAATTACAGCGCCTCAACTTCAATAACATTAAATGGAAATATGAAATTACAATTGATCATGATGTTGTCTCTTCTTTGTGCCGCCGCCGTTGCACAGCCCCGCTCGCTGAAGGCGGTACGCATTGATACACCGCCGGTTATCGACGGATTCGGAAACGATGATGTTTGGAGGCAGGCGGAAACAGGGTCGGAGTTTGTCCAGCGCGAGCCGGTCGAAGGTGCGCGCGAATCGGAACGGACCGAATTTAAAATTTTGTATGACAATAACAACATCTATGTGTACGCAATGATGTACGACCGCCGGCCCGACAGCATCGTCTCACGGCTTGCACGGCGCGATGATATTCCCGAATCCGACTGGCTTGGCATCGGTTTCGACAGTTATCACGACAAGCAAACGGCATTTATTTTCGTCGTGCTCCCTTCCGGCAGCAAAACGGACGAACTGATGTTCAACGACGGACGGGATGAAGATGATTCGTGGGATCCGGTATGGGAAGTGCAAACGGCAATGCTGCCTGACGGCTGGAGCGCGGAGATGAAAATTCCTCTGTCGCAGCTGCGTTTCACCGAAGGGAATGATGTATGGGGAATGAATGTTGCGAGAAAAATTTCCCGCCGGCAGGAAGAGACGCACTGGAACTTGATGAGCAAAAAACAGGATGGTTATGTTTCGCTGTTCGGAACGATGACCGGCATGGCGGATGTCCGTCTTCCGGCCGCGATGGAAGTGCTGCCGTACGTTGTCGGATCGTCGGAACATTATCCGCAGACCGGAGAGCGTCAAAAAGTGGAAGCACTCCGTCCGAATGGCGGTGTAGATCTGAAGTACGGTGTTTCCTCCAACTTCACGCTCAATGCAACGATCAATCCGGACTTCGCTCAGGTCGAAGCCGATCCCGAAGTGCTCAATCTGACATTGTTCGAAACATTTTATCCGGAGAAACGCCCGTTCTTTATCGAAGGAACGCAGATTCTCCGCTTTGTGACATTCGGCGGAGATTTCGGACCGGGATTGTTTTATTCGCGGCGGATCGGCAAACCGACCGGAGGCTTCCTTCCGCCCGACGGTGAGATCATTACCGAGGAGCCGCGGCGTGCGACGATTCTCGGCGCGGCAAAATTTTCCGGAAAAACAAACGGCGGTACATCGATCGGTGTGCTGACCGGATTCACCGATGAAGAACGATTTTCGTACCGGGACACGCTCGGTACCATCCGCTCGCTCCGCGCCGAACCGAACGGATCGTTCAACTTGATGAGAGTAAAGCAGGATTTCTGGGGCAATTCGAACATCGGCGCCATCGTGACGGGAACTTCGCGGGACGGCAGCGATCCCGCCTATACTGCCGGTACGGATTGGGACGTGAAATTCGATAACAGCAACTATCGCGTGAACGGATTTCTGGCCGTATCGCACGGAACGAAATACATCGACCGGTTTCACCGCATTCGCACAACACAGTCCATGCAGCAAGGTTCCGCCGGTAAGATGAACGTTGCCCGCGTCAGCGGCGCGTGGACGTACGGCGCCGGTTATGATTTTACCTCAAGAAAATATTATATCAACGATCTCGGCTTCTTTCGGTCTCCGAATGACTACGGCATCAGCATCTACGGCGGACACCGCGATTATTCTCCCGGCGACATCTTCAGAACGGTGACGGTATCCAGCAACATTCATCTCCGGTGGAATTATGACCGGATGACGCTCTTCAGGGAATTGAGCGCCAATGCATTCGGACAATTTCTCAATTACTGGTCGATCAGCGGAGGCGCATCGTATTCGTTCGGCGGGGACGATCCGTATGAACCGCGCGGATACGGCGTTGCTATTATTCCTTCCAGCTTCTTTATCCGCGGTGAAATTGAAAGCGACAACCGGAGCATGATTGTTGTGAACGCTGAACAGAATTACCGTTCATATGATAACGGTGGGATGGTGTCCAATACGGAAGCGTCCGTGGTCGTGCGTCCCACCTCATCGGTCGATGTTCGGCTCTCCGCCGGCTACGGAGTGGAGCGGGATCTGGACAGGTTTGCCGGAACGGTTGTGGATTCAGTGATCACGTTTGCGGCCGTTCAGCCGGCGGCGCTCTTCGGCAAGCGCGATGTTGACGGTGTGGATGTCACATTGCGAAGTTCCATCTTGTTTACGCACGATTTGTCACTGCAGATCTACAATCAGTTCTTTTGGGCAAAAGGAACCGTGGATACGGCATCGTATGCACTCTTGAATCCCGGCAGAGGATTTACTCCGTACCGCTACGGCGTACAGAGGGATTTCAATCAGGTATCGCTGCAGACCAATGTTGTTTTACGGTGGGAGTACAGAGAAGGGAGCACGTTCTTTTTTGTCTGGTCGCACGGACGCTTTTTCGAACAGAACCGCGGATATCATTCCAATATCTCGGAGAATATCGACAACATCTTCAACGGCAGCGCTCCGAATAATACCTACGTCGTGAAAGTCAGTTACTGGCAGAGTCTGTAACGTCTGCGCCGTTTATTGTCTGCCGATCGTCACCCTCCGGACGACGCCGAGTTTTCTTCCCAGAAATAATTCGCCGACGGAGGTGAATTTTTCCGGAGCGTCGCTGACAAAAAATTGTATGTTCGGCGACTTCGTGCTGGTGTTTCTCATGTCGTGGGTATCAAGCATCGCCGCGACGGTTGCCGCCGTTGCCTCCCCCGAGTCAATCAATGTCACCGTCCCCTTGGTCACTTTTTGAATGACATTTTTTAAGAGCGGGTAGTGAGTGCAGCCGAGAATCAGCGTATCGATTTTCTCCACGGTCAGGGGAAACAGATACTCTCCGGCGATCAGTTCCGTCGCTTTCAAATCGAGCCATCCCTCTTCCACCAGCGGTACAAACAGCGGACACGCTTTGCTGTATGTGCGTATGGACGAATCCAATCGCTGAAGTTCATTCCGATAAGCATTGCTGTCGATCGTCCCGACGGTGCCGATGATGCCGACACGTTTGTTTTTTGTGGATGATCGCGCGGATTCCGCGCCCGGAACAATCACGCCGGTCACCGGCATATGCGCATGCTTCTGCACCACATCCAGCGCAACGGCAGAAACGGTGTTGCAGGCAACGACGATCATCTTCACATTTTTCGACAGCAGAAATTCCGTATCGTCCAGCGTGTATTCGCGGACGACCTGAGCGGACTTTGTGCCGTACGGAACGCGGGCCGTATCGCCGAAGTACACAATATTTTCGTTCGGAAGATGTTCGAGCAGCGCCCGCACCACGGTGAGACCGCCGATGCCGGAATCAAAAACGCCGATGGGTTGCTGTGCAAGGGGTTTCATTGTGATGTGCCGGACTTTCTGCGTAGCATGTTAAACTTCCAGCTGAACGCTCATCAACTGGTGAATCGTGTGGAGAATCTCTTCACGAAGATACTGTTTCTCTCCTTCAGAAGAAATCGGTTTTCCGTTTTTGCTGACATAGAATGAATCAACGATTCCGTCTCCCCGCGTTGCCAGTTTTGCAAAATCGATCCGCAGTCCGTGGTACGAAAAGATCTCCGTAATTTTATAGAGAAATCCCGTCATATCCGGAGCGTAAACATCGATGATGGTATGCTGGCCGCTCTCGTGAAACACCGCGTCGATACGGACATTCGGGTGGAAGAGCGGTTTGGCGCGCCTCCGCCACCGGCGATGATAACGTCCGAATAACAGCTCCAGCGACTCGTTTTTGAGAATCATGTTGCGCATGTCGCGTTCGATTGATGTCTCCTGTTCCTGCGTGAGCGGCTGTTTGGTCGCGGCATTCACAACGCGGAACCGGTCGATGATGATTTTGTCCGGCCGTGTAAACACCATTGCGTCAAAAATGCCGGCATCGTTGGCGGCAAGAACACCGCAGATGGAAGAAAGAAGAAAATCCGCATCGGGGGCGATAACGGTGACAACGCTGTGGGCATCCTCGTGATGAAACAGCACTGCGACACCGTCGAGAGAGGTGATTATTTTCTCAAACTGCGAGTACTCCTCGGAAGAGTAGGGAATGCCGAGATCATCTTCCGGCGGCACGTCGCCGTCTACGATGGAGCGGCGGGTTTTGAGATACAACTCCTGCAGCAGCATTTCTTTCCATTGCGACCAGACCGTTTTGTTCACGGCGGAGAGATCGCTGTATGTAAGAATGAACAGAAGATCGAGCTGTTCCGGACGCTCGAAAAGCGAAGCAAACTCCTTCACGGTCGCAGCGTCATCAATGTTGCGCCGGAAGGCGATCTGCTCCATCGCCAGATGGTTTCGGATGAGGAACGACACGTCGTTATGTTCATCGGCGAAACCAAACCGTTTCCGTATCTCCATCCACACATCGATGCCGGCGATTTCGTGTCCCTGAATGCCGATCGGTTTTGCGATGTCATGAAAAAGAATGGCAAGATAGAGCAGTTCCCGCCGCGGTAATGACCGGAATGTTTTTCCGAGTACGCTGTCGCTGTTCTGAAGTTTTTCGGCATGCTCAAGCGCAATCAGCGTGTGCGCGTCGGTTGTATAATAATGATACATGCTGTGTTGAAAGAAAGCTACGAGTCTTCCCCATTCCGGAATCAGCGCACCCAGCAGATCGCACTCGTTCATCAGCTG
>CAZQSI010000025.1:2532-9544 GCA_964596155.1 uncultured Chitinophagaceae bacterium | reverse complement strand
TCCAGCAATTTGACGGAATGTTCGAATTTCATGTGGCGCTGATCGACGCCGGCAACAACCGATCCGATAAACTTCAAATCTTTCTTCCGTTCAACAGTCGAAAGAAACGCATCCGTGTAATGCACCATCACGCCGTCGTTGCCGCAGACGAACCGGCTCTCGAGCACCGATGCCCACACATCGACATCGGTCTGATACAGATTAAGACAATCGCTGATGGTGCGAACGGAATGTCCGACGTCGAATCCGAGATTCCATAATGAGTGAAGAAACTGTTGCGCCGTATTCGCATGCGCTTTCCGTGACTGCTCATCCTCGAACAAGAGCATCATATCGACATCACTCTGCGGCGCCATTTCGTTTCTGCCGTATCCGCCCAGGGCCACCACCGCAAATGCATTCCTTCCTTCTTCCGGAAGTTCAAACCAGAGCGTCGTCAGTGTGGCATCGACAAGCTGCGACAATTCCAGGGCGACATCCAGACCGGAGGCACCGCATCGGTGAAATCGAAAAATATTGTCGTATTCCTGTTGGAATTGATCTTTAACGCGCATTATGAATAGTTAGCAGAAAAGAGGAGAAGTGCAAGCTACCGAGGATTTTCCTTACAATTTTCGTCCGACCACCGCCACATCTTTCATCACAGCGGCGGTGCCCCCGAAATGGTCCAGTGCTTCCAGAAGAATGATGTACATGCCGATCCGCACTCTGTTTCCGTCGTCATCGTCTCCGTTCCAGATGACGGAACCGGAGGAAGGAGAAAGTTCGCGGTCTGCAAGACGCCGGATCAATCTTCCGGTTATGTCAAAGATTCTGATTCGGATGGTGGCGCTCACCGCAGGGAGAGTATAACGAATTGAGAGAAAATCTTCAAATCCGTCCCTGTCGGGTGAAAACGGATTAGGGGAAAGGGAAAGGGAGGATGCCGGCACCGTTGGATTGACGAAAATGGAATTGATCCGAAGCGGTGTCGATCCGGCCGGTGCGACAGAACTGCTCCAGTTTCTTCCGTCCGTTGATATTCCGTCGAGATCGATCCGCTCAAGCGATCGTCCGGACGAAACGGAATTTTTCAAATGCCACGCCGGGGAATACCGAAGAGAGTCGATAACGGTGCCGGTCGGATCGACAAGCAGAAGATCCTCGCCGCTGTTTGACAGACTGAGGGAGGGATAAATAACAACAGACGCTCGATTGAGAAGAGGAAACTGGTTAAACAGCGAAGAGTCCGATGCGACGAGGATATACCTGCCGGGATGCATCACCGGAGCGGAAAGTGTAAGCGAAATTTTACTTCTGTTTCCTGACGCTCCCGGCTGATCCATCAGCATCCATCCCGAAACATCAATTGAGTCGTTGCTGCGATTGTACAGTTCCACAAATTCCGCATTGCCCGGTTTCGGTTCGTACAATATCTCACTGATGACAATCGAACGGTGCGGATATTGAATTGTTCCGAATGCGGAGAGCATGTTGTTCCGTGTATCCTCGTCCTGCTCAAATTCCGCCGCGACAACAATCGAATGTTTACCAGGATGCTGAGAGTTCAGATCGAATAAAAGAATCACAGAGTCGCGCGGTAGAATTTCCGCAATATCCGTACGGTAGATCATCTCGCCGGACTGTTGTGCGCCTGTAAGTGAAGTCGATTCATAACAGCGAACGATAACGGACGATGCTGTATTCCTGCCGGGATTTGCAACGACGGCCGTGATTCTGATGCCGCCGGAAATTCTTTCTGTTGAAACCCGGCGGATCTCAATATCATGATTTTTTCTCGTCACCGAATTTACTGCACCCGCAGTCGGCGCATTCGATCTCCAATTTATGGAATCCGTTGAAGCAGCGAGAACATCATACCGCTGGAGCGAATGGCCGTTCGCACCTCCCCAGCGGGGATGATACACAATACTGTCGATTGTTATGCCCCGGTCATCCCGGAGCACGACGGCATCCTGAGTGGTATTATTCAAAGCTGGAAAGGCAGTCTGAAAAATGGGAACAGAGGCGGGATATGTCTGAGAAAACAGTTGGGAATCTGTGGTCATGATAAAATATGATTGTCCCGGAATATTTGCTGCCGATGATATCACTCCCCTCGACGTGCCATTGTCGGAAAGCGACCAACCGCTGATCGTTACTTCGTGCGGTGAAGTGTTAAATGCCTCAACCCATTCCGGCACATCCCCCGGGGGTGCATACATAATCTCATTGATGACAATGCTTTTTGGAGAAATGCCGACGGCGACGATTTTCGAAAAAAAATTATTGCTTTCGTCATCATCACGAATCGCAGAAACAACGGCAGCATACCGATATCGTCCCTGCGGCATCGTAACGGCGGCGGCAATAACCGCCGAATCATTCGGATTCATTCCGGTGATCATTTCTTCGTGGAGGCGTTCGCTTTCAGCAAAAATCGAATCGCCGTTACTGTCATAAAATACTTTAACAACAGCCGATTGGATCGGTTCCCGTCCGGCGTTGAGAACAATTGTATGAAGGGTGAACGGTTCTCCTGCAACGGGTGATCCTGGGATCGCATGAATTCCAGCAAGGGCGGCATCGTATGATTTTTTCGTATTGGAATTGACCGCACCGGGAGTGGCTCCGCCGGGATGCCGTGATGACTTCCAGTTTAATTGATGAAGTGATGACAGAGAGGTGTCGATCCGTTCAAGAGAAATCCCGGTTCCGCCGCCCCACGATGGAGAATAATAAAGGGTGTCGATGACAGTATTGTTTCGGTCATAAAGGACCACCGCATCGCCCGAATTGTTCAATGATGAAAATGAAGCGAGAAACAGTTGCGGAGAATTGGAATAGAATGATTTGAAGGAAACAGTATCTGTCGTCACCACGACATAGTCATAGGGTAAGATGCTTCTCTGCACCGGCAGGAAGGATGCTTTTACCGTTCCCGCATCGGATATTTTCCACCCTGAGGCAGGGATCGTATCGGAACTGTTATTGATCAATTCGATCCACTCAGGCATTCCTCCCTGCGGGGAATACATGATTTCATTGATCAGCATCGTCCGTTCCCGGTATCCGGCCGAAACGGAAAACGCCGTCGAATTATTCGACAGTTCTTCATCACCGTCAGTTTCCAGGAGTACTGTTAATGGATGAACTCCGGGTGATATATTATTATACCTTAATCGGACGATGGTTGACTCAAATTGGGCGAGATGAAAGTCGAACGGTACAGAATGGACCAACGTGAGGGAATCAAATAACCTGACGGTGCCGGAAAAATTTCCGGCAAGCGCCCTGTTTGCTATGATGACTGAAACGGAAACGGTATCTCCTTTTTTCGGAAGCAGCGGTGTAAAGGAAAAGGATTGAATGGAGAGATCAATCATCGTCTTTACTTTCACCGAAAAATCATCCAAACGAAGCAGGGCGGTTGCCCCGCCGCCCGGAGCACCGGCGACGCGCCATCGAAATCGCACCTGTTGCTGATTGCCGAGAATTTCGGGCAGCGCCAGCGCCCGGCGCTGATACGCACCATTATTGAGCGTCGTAAGTTTCAGTGTATCGCTGATGCGAATGGAAAAGAGTGAATCAGATCCTGCGGCGGCTTCAATCAATACTCCCGCTGTAAAAGTACCCGATCTCCTTTCATAGAATATAATAGAGTCAACGATTTTTCCGGTAAAGTCAAAGAGCGGCGAAATAAGATGCTGGTCTGCCCGTGCATCCGTTGCGGAAACGCAATTCGGCAAGGAGCCTGTTCGCGGTGAAGATGTGGATGTGGAAAAATCGCCGGACGGATTTTTTTTTACGGAAGAGATCCAGCCCGCCGGAAGTGCCGGGGCGGTAACGGAATCAAACCGCTCGGAATATGGAAACCGAGATATCTGGGAAACGGATCCGGATGTTCCGAAAATGACGGAAATGAGAATGAATATGATTTTCATGGAACTCTCTTATACAGAAAAAGTATGCGGAGAGAGAGGATACAATCCAAGAAAATATTATTGACGCAAGAGGTGAATTATTGATGATTTAGGGAGGGGTATAATAAAAAACGCTGCGCAAAGAGTGCGCAGCGTTTTTAAATAGGATTGTTAAGAAAAATTATTGACGCGCTTTCAGTTGACCCGGATTGATGGACTTCAGCGGCGTAACCTCCTGAGTTAGTCCGAAGCTGAGAGAAACATCGGCATTGGTGATCGTCACGACAGCAGAATTATTATATGAAGCCGTGTACACACTCGTTGTCGGTGCTACGACAAAATATGTTCCCGGCAGTAATCCTGAAAACGAGAAATTTCCCTGTGCATCTGTTTGAACGGTAAAGAGTGCAGGCGAGCTGACGCTCAGCCCCAGCTTCACCGTATATCCGACAAGAGGCGGTTCGAAGGAATCGCGAGTGCCGTTAAACAGCTGATCGTCGTACACTGTGCCGGAAATTGTATATGTTCTTGAATAAGCAAAATTTGCAGTTCCGTTCGATGTTGTAATGACAACAGGAACGGAAGCCGGTGATGTCTGTGCATATCCGGACACCGTGCCGGCAGTGACCGTATACGATCCAGCTACAACTCCGCTGAATGTATATGCCCCGTTTGCATCCGATGTTGTTGTTGCACCGCCGCTAAGCGATACAGCAACATTAGGAAGACTTATTTCTCCCGCATCCTTCACGCCGTTTTGATTGGCATCAACAAAAGTGAAGCCGGAGATTTGATATGTCGGCGCAGGCGGACCAGCATTAATGACATAGCAAAACGTTCCGTACCAAGAACCCTTTTTCGGTTTCACAACCGTTCCACCATACGCAGTTTCTGTTGAACTGCCTCCTTTTCCCACCACGGCATGAGCCAAGAAGTAAACGGAAGTTGCGGAAGCCCATTGGTTTGGAACCGTATAGGTGTACGAAGTTACACCGTTATGCGATTGCTGATAGTCATAATGACCGGGAGCGCCGCGTTCGGTGTAAGCAGATGTTGAAAGATCCAGATGCGTTTCATAAATTTTCCACGATCCGGTCGTTGTGTACGTAACGTAAATATTTCCCACATCGTACGTTACCGTAACAGTACCGACATTGATGGTTTTCCCCGCCCATAATGTTACGATACCGTCTGAATCACATCCGTCCGAGGTATTGTCCCCCGTGTTTCCGGGTGTGGATTTTGCTTTTTTACCAAGCACATTTGACGTTCCCGGATCGTTCTGATCTGAAGCCGGCTCCATAGGACTTTCACACCCTATAAATAAGGCAAACATTAGAACGACGAGTATGGAAATGGATTTTTTCACTATTTTGTTCCCCCATTAAATCTGATAGTAAAATACCATTCGAGGCAGGGAGAGTCAATAATTTTGTTTCATTAGATTATATAGATAGGTGACAATTTGATATAAAACACAAAATTCCTATAAAAATTGAATATTCTCGGTTATTAGAAAGTTTTAATGAGTCAGGAAAAAAAATCCGGTATCCAAAACAAGACAAAAAAGTGCATTTTTATTCATATTTCGATGATATTTCTGCCATAAAATATAAAAAGGGTTGAAGAATGTTTATTCTCCAACCCTTTTGTGTAACGTGCCTCTTGGTTTATATCTCAACTGCCTCGTGTTTCATTTCCTCCAGCACTTTGTTCGGATCAACACCTAAACCTTTAGCGATTGCCGAACCGAGTTTGCTGTCTGCCCGGAAAAAGTGACACAGTTGACGATTGACAATCACATTTTTTTTCTCGCCTTTGATGCCGCTCATCGCACCGACAATATTGGAAACAAGATTATGCCGGTCGTAGTCGTTCATCGCTTTATTAAAGAGAAGTCCCGGCTGCGTGAAATGATCGTTATCGTTTTCGCCGTTCCGGTCATACCAATCCGCGATTGTGTTCTCCAGCGTCATCGGTATTTCCTTGTACGATTCGTCGACAACAATATCATCAAAGCTGTTCGGAAAATAATTCGGGCCATCGTCTCCGTTGCCGTTCACCGCCATATGACCGTCGCGTTCATAATTTGCAACCATGTACGGACATTTATTGACGGGAATCTGTTCATAGTTGACCCCGAGGCGGTACCGGTGTGCGTCGGGATATGAAAGAAGACGACCTTGCAGCATTTTGTCCGGCGAATAACCGATGCCGTCCACGACATGCGCTGGTGCAAAAGCGCTCTGTTCAACATCTGCAAAATAATTTTTGGGGATTTGATTTAATTCCATCTCTCCGACGTCGATCAACGGAAAATCCTTATGCGGCCAGATTTTGGTGAGGTCAAACGGATTGAACGGAAATTTTTTTGCCTGCTCATCCGTCATCACCTGTATCTTCAGCGCCCATTTCGGAAAATCTTTTTTGTCGATGGCATCCACGAGGTCCCGCTGTGCGTAGTCGGGATCTTTTCCTTTCAGTTCGGCCGCCTCATCGTTTGTGAAGTTTTTTATTCCCTGCATTGTTTTGAAATGAAACTTTACCCAGACCCGCTCATTGTGTGCATTGATCATGCTGAATGTATGCGATCCGTAGCCGTTCATGTGCCGGTATCCGACCGGCGTACCGCGGTCGCTCATCAGAATCATCACCTGATGGAGCGACTCCGGATTCAAACTCCAGTAATCCCACATCATCGTCGGACTTTTGCAGTTCGTTCTGGGATCGCGTTTCTGCGTGTGGATAAAGTCGCTGAACTTTTTCGGATCTTTGATAAAAAAGACCGGAGTGTTGTTACCCACAAGATCCCAATTCCCGTCCTCCGTGTAGAATTTTACGGCAAATCCTCTCGGATCGCGCTCGGTATCGGCGCTGCCTTTTTCACCGCCGACGGTGGAGAACCGCAGAAATAGTTTGGTTTGTTTTCCAACCTTGTTGAATAGTTTTGCCCTGGTGTATTTCGAAATGTCATGTGTGACGGTGAAGGTTCCGAACGCTCCCGCTCCTTTGGCATGAACAACTCTTTCCGGAATCCGTTCGCGGTTAAAATGCGCCATTTTTTCATGGAGAATGAAATCCTGCAGCAGCAGCGGTCCCCGCGGACCGGC
>CAZQSI010000025.1:0-2432 GCA_964596155.1 uncultured Chitinophagaceae bacterium | reverse complement strand
ACTTTTTGTTCATGCTCCAGCACCTGCGAAAACAGGGGTGTGAGTCCTTTAAAGTCGGCTTTGGGTTTATCAATCGCATCCAGTTCCACGCGTCCACCCCGCTCATGAATATAATCATAGATTTTCATGGCATGTTCCCGCTCTTCCTGACTCTGCAGCTTCAGCCACTGTGCGCAGCCGGGGAAATTTTCCCCTTCACAGTAGGCGGACATGGAAAGATAGAGATAGGATGAAAAGAGCTCCTTGTTGATCTGTTCGTTCAGCGCCTTGAGAACATTTTTTTCGAGTTTCATACATTGATTCCTTTAATAGTGTTTGTGTGATATCATGTAATATAACAAAATGAGGGGAAAAATGTTTCCGTTCGGGGGACAAATATATTCGCGTTCAGCGGCATGAAATTCAGCTCCGGCCGGCTGCGCAATGCAGCATTCGTCGTCCGAACGCCGTGCAATTCATCGGAATACGTCTCAAAGCAACTATGATGAATCTTTTTTATATTCACGATATAATTATCCGAAACAGAGCAAAAAGGTTAGTGAATGAAGAAGAAACTGATAATCGCCTCTCTCGCCGTCGCAGCACTTTGCGCCGCCGGTTTTACGGCGTATGACAACGTCTATCTGAAAATCAATCAGAACATTGATATCTTCGGCAGGGTGTACAAAGAAATCGTTTCCAACTATGTTGATGAAGTGGACCCGGAAAAATTCATGCGCTCAGGCATCAATGGAATGCTGGAAACGCTCGATCCTTATACCGTTTATCTCGCCGGCGAGGAAGAGGATGACATAAATCTGATGACAAACGGCCAATACGGCGGCGTCGGCATTTCCATCGGCATCCGCGATGGCGCTGTCACCGTACTTTCTCCCACCGAAGGATATTCTGCCTATAAACAGGGAATCAAAACCGGGGACCGTATTATTCAGATCGACGGGGTGAATATTTCCGATATCAGTCCGGACAGTGTGCGCTTCAGAGTAAGGGGAGAACCCGGAACGACCGTCCGAATGAAAATAGAGCGGGAAGGTGAGCCGGCTCCGATTGAATTCACGTTGGTGCGGGAAGAAATCCGGGTGAATAATGTTTCATATTCAGGATTTGTACGCGAAGGAATCGGATATATAAAATTGGACCGCTTCTCTCGGCGCGCGGGGGAAGAAGTGCGTCAGGCAATAAAAGAGCTGAAAGCAAAGAGCGATTTGAAAGGAATAATCCTGGATCTCCGGAATAATCCTGGCGGATTGCTGGAGGCCGCTGTGGAAACGTCGAGCAAATTTCTTCCGAGAGGAAGCACTATCGTCACCACGCGCGGGCGGCAAAGCGCGGAAGAGCGGACATATACCGTGGACGAAGATCCGATCGCACCGGACGTTCCTCTGGCGGTGCTGATAAACAAGAACAGCGCGAGTGCCAGCGAAATTGTTGCCGGATCGATTCAGGACCTCGACCGAGGCATCATTGTTGGAACCCGTTCATTCGGAAAAGGATTGGTGCAGACGGTCATTCCTCTTAATTACAAGGCATCCATGAAGATTACCACTGCGCGGTATTACATTCCGAGCGGACGGAGCATTCAGGAAATCGATTATCTTCACAAAAACAAAGAAGGGGTGTTTACCAAAACGCCGGACAGTCTGAAGAGGGAGTACAAAACCTTGCGCGGACGTGTCGTGAAAGAATTAGGAGGCATTCTGCCCGATTCCGTGGTGAATGAATTGCAGCGAAGTCCGTACTACACGGAACTGATGAGAAAAGCGCTCTTCTTTCGGTTTGCAACAACGTACGTGGCCAGGCATCCTGAGGGAGACGAGGCATTTGTTGTCACCAATGATATCATGCGACAGTTTGAGCAATACCTAACCGACCAGAAATTCGAATTCGTGGAGCCGGCGGAAAAAAAACTGACGGAGCTGAAGGAACAAATGATCAAGGAAAAATACAGCACCGTCTCCATCGCATCGATGGATACGCTGATCGCGCTTGTTCATAAAGAAAAGATCAACGCATTTTCTCGTCACAGCGATGAGGTGAAAAACGAACTTCAGGAGGAGTTAATCTCGCGCTACGAAGGGGAAAAAGGAAAAACGAGAGTATCGCTCACCGCGGATATTCAGGTGCAAACGGCGGCATCATTGCTGACCAATAAAAAGAAATATTCGCGGATGCTTCAAGCGTCGTTGTGAGGAAGTTGAAAAAGAAAGAAAAACGATAAAGTTGTTAAGGAATAGTGTAAACGTTTAAGTCGTTTATCACTATGACTGTGATAATATAGCGCTTAGCGGTATTGATGCAATCCCGACGAAGGAATCTGCGGAGATGCATGGATGAGAGTTAATTTTCGAAGAGCTGCAGTTGGGGAAGAGCATTTTTTACTTCGCCGACGATGAACTCAAAATCGTCCGGCCGGTGGACAAAATCAAGATTAT
>CAZQSI010000024.1:26144-38744 GCA_964596155.1 uncultured Chitinophagaceae bacterium | reverse complement strand
TAGTAGCGGGGACAGGACTTGAACCTGTAACCTTCGGGTTATGAGCCCGACGAGCTGCCAATTGCTCCACCCCGCGATGAAATTTAAAGAACGATATCAATTGTTGAGAGTCGTGCGGTTTACGACTCGAAATCCCGACGCAGTTGGTCGGGACTCCACCCCGCGATAATTATTACATAATATAGGCATAATATATAAGCCAGTCAAGGTAAGACTCATTTTATGGAAAAGAAACTTTCAATACTTGTTTCAAATGATGACGGAATTCACTCGGACGGTCTTTCAACGTTAGTGAAAGAACTGCGGTCAATTGCAAATGTTACCATTGTCGCGCCCGATAGTCAGCAAAGTGCTGTAGGACATGCCATCACGGTTCACCGGCCGTTGCGAGTCAGAGAAGTACGATCCGGCGGGACCACGTATGGTTTTGCAGTCGATGGAACTCCTGCGGACTGTGTAAAACTTGCGATACGAAACATTATGAAGGCAAAACCGGATTTAGTTATTTCCGGAATCAATCACGGATCTAATACCGCCGTCAGTGTACTCTATTCGGGAACCGTATCTGCAGCTACCGAAGGAACAATCCTCGGGATACCATCATTTGCAATTTCCCTGACCACCTTTGAGTCAAATGCCGATTTTTCTTATGCAGCCCGATTTGCAAAACATCTGGCGCAAAAAATAGTTGAGCATGGATTGCCCAACGGCACACTATTGAACGTCAATGTTCCGCCAGTACCCCAAAGTGAAATTAAGGGGATACAGATCACTCGTCAGGGAAAATCTATCTGGAACGATGAATTTGAAGCCAGAAGAGATCCGGGGAACAAACAATATTTTTGGTTAAAAGGGGAACTGGTGGAATTGGATGAGGAGGAAGATATTGATCAACGGGCTATTTTGAACAACAAAGTTTCAATTACGCCGATTCAATTTGATCTGACCAATTATTCGATGATTGAAAAATTGAAAAATTGGGGTATTTCTCGCTGAAAGTGTTATTTTTTTTACACTTAATGTTGTTGGAGCAAACTTTTTATAGCTTCAAGCAATGTTTTGTTATGAAATGGTTTTCGTAAAAATTCGATCTTTCCCGGCATCAGAAACAATGGTATATCTTCATCCAAAATTGAACCGCTGATGATCAATATTCTGATTTGAGGATTAATTGACAGGAGGGTTTGTAAAAGCTGGTTTCCCCCCAGTTTTGGCATATTAAGATCACAAATGACAACATTAACATTTTGAAGATAATTTTTAAATACATCCACCCCTTCTATTCCGTTCGATGCAGTTAATACCTCATAACCCGCCAGGTTTAACAATATTTTTGTAATTTCGACAAACGAAGGTTCATCGTCAATAAGGAGAATGGTTTCACCGCTCCCTCGAAGGGCTTCGTTGAACTCATCTGCCTGTGTCATGATTCCCCCGAATCCGAATATTTTCGATCGATAAAATAGTAACTGACGCTATTTACCTTCTGTGGGATATTAATTACATTCACAAAAGGAAACAGATTGGCAAAGTCCGATACGACATCGGACCGTTGGATATTTAAGATATTCCCCTTATATCACAATTATTGATTCGTGGGGGGCGGAGGTAATTGTCCCGGAGGTTCAGAGTATGTCGATGATGAACCATTAATTTCAGATGTCATTTCAACGGACAATCCTAATCCGACGATAACAGCAATTGTGGTGATTATTGTTGACATGTGTCACTCCATATGTGGTTGATGGTGAGAAGACGGATTATTTATTATCTCTTCTATATACTTGTACCCGAAAAAAAATGATTTTGGAGCCGGAAATTAATTTTTTTTGAAATATTTTTTGAACAAAAAACCATCAAATATTGTAAATTTTGCCGTTTTAATGGCATTGTGTCTTTCCTCGGTTATTTTTGTTGCCAGTAGGGGACTGGATACACCTTCCAATAATAAACAATTACACTCTGAGGATTCTCCTTTTCAATTTGTTGATGTTGACAGTACCCTGAGGTACTCCGCGTTGTCGGCTGAAGAGAGTTCCGACCAATTCATGGGATTACTCAGCTCTCAAATCAGCGAAGCCAATGCTTTGCTGCAAAAAGGAGAATATCTCAAAGCAAAAGAAGTGTTGATCAGGACAACAATGGGTTCCGCGTTTTCGGGCAATGCCCGTTACGATGAAAAAGGTATGATATACATACAGCTGGCGTACTGTTATCTTGCACAGGAGGAATTTGATTCGGCCCAAATCTTTATCAATAAGAGTATACGTCTTATCGAAAAAAATGGCGGTGCGGTGCATGAAAAAGTTGCTTCGGCATATTATGTGAGGGGACTGATCATGAAAGCGAAGGGAGATTATGAAACGGCTGTGACAGATTTTCTGCTGGCACTTCAGATTCGCCGGCAATTGAATGATGCATCATCATCGTCGGAAGCAAACATCATGACGATGCTCGGAGGTGTGTATGATGATATGAATGAGTTTGATCGAGCCATCGAATGGTATGTGAAAGCAGAGAAAAAACTTTCGGAAGCTGGAAAAGAAGTATCCACGGAAGCAGCATCGTGTTATTTAAACATGATGTCGTCATACAATAACAAAGGCAATTATCGCGCTGCTCTGGAATATGGAAATAAAGTTATTGAGGCGTATTCATCGCTGTCTTTGACGAATCACGCCAACGTGGCAAGCGCATATGCTAAATTCGGAGAAATATATTCAAATCTTGGTGATTACGGAAAGGCGGAAGAATATTTTTCCCGAGCGTTGTTGATGTTCGAGGCGCATCATGGACATAAGCAATCTGCGATCGGAACGCTGTATCAGCGTCTCGGAGGAATCTATGCACGCACTGCCGAGCCGGCGAAAGCGATTGAATATTCTCTTAAAGGAACATTGCTGTACGAGCAAGTATTCGGCGACGTTCATCCTCAAACGGGCATCATGTACGAACAATTGGCCGACGTTTTTGCGGAAGCGAAACAATATCGTAATGCAATCACGTACTATCATAAAGCGCTGTCTGCCCGGCAACGTGTCAGGAGTTCTGAATCTCGGAATGATATCGCTTCTCTGTATGCCACCGTTGCAGGCGTGTATCTGCGACAGCGATTGATTGATTCGGCGCTCGCCAATCTGAAGATAGCCGTACGCATGGAAAAAGCGTCAATTGAAAAAAATGTTCTGTTGCAATCAAAAATACGCCGTTTATTCGGTGATCTTTCTTTTGAACAAAAAAAGTATTCAAACGCCGTTCAGGAGTATCAAGATGCTATTGTATTGCTGACCGGAAATTCTGATAATGCTGATGGTATGTCGCTGCCTGATATATCCGGTAATCTATATCAACGCGAAATGCTTGATGCCGTGATGGCAAAGGCAGCCGCTCTCGAGAATCAATATAAACTCAAAAAGAATGTCAGCAGCGCCAATGCAGCATTGCTTCACTATGTTCGGGGCATTGAATTGATGGATAAATTACGCCATCAGTACATCTCGGATGCTTCAAAATATTATCTCGCTGAAACCGGTTCGGCCGCATATCGGGGTGCAGTCCGCATTGCTCTTGCTCTGCATTCTGTGACGAGCGAATCCCGCTATCTTGAACAAGCTTTTTTGATTTCCGACCGCAGCAAAGGGAACATCCTTTTAAACAGACTGTTTGACAATGAAGCGAAACAGTATTCAGGAATTCATGATTCGCTGCTGAGCATTGAACACGAATTGCTCTCACGGATAGCTCAGTACGAAACCCAATTGATAAAAGTCCGAGAAAAAAAGAACGGGTTCGGCGCTGATTCCCATCGTAATATCCAAAAAGACTATTTTGATGCTAAGCAGCAACATGAGGAGCTTATTCGCCTGTTTGAAAGAAATTATCCGAAGTATTATGAATTGAAATATGCCGGATACGATCTTACCGTTCAGGAATTGCAAAACACATTGGAAAAGAATGAGTTGATTGTTGAATATATGATCGACGGATCCGAGGTCTATCTGTTTGGAGTGTCAAAAAATACGATGTCGGTAAAAACATTGAAAGGATCCGAAGGAATTCAGCAGACGGCAAAAAAATTTACCGCGGCGTTGAAAACGTACAGCTCAGAATTGTATGCTAAAACAGGGTATGAATTATATTCGTCGTTGCTGAAACCGATAGCACCGATGGTGAATGCCGCAGAGAAGATTACCGTGATACCGGACGGATTTCTGTTTTACATTCCGTTTGAAGCGCTGCCGGTCAAAAAACTTGCCGGTGCCGCGGTTGATTTTACAACAATTGAGTATGTCATTTCGGGCCATGACGTGTCGTATTCATACTCGGCGGCATTTGACATGACAATCAGCGGTCATCGACGGCATTCTTCGTCAGCATCAAGTTTTCTGGGATTTGCTCCGGTGTTTAAAGACTCGGTGAACAATGGTAATTTCCTGGCAAACCGCTCCTACATCGAACAAAGCGGATTGTCCGATGTCCGATCCATCACTCTCGACGGCAAAACGTTCAACGAGCTGAAATACTCAGAAGTGGAATTGGAGTCAATTGGATCGACCCTTCAGGGCCGTTCCATCGACACGAAATTATTTTTGTTTGAAGGAGCAACGGAAAAAAATTTCAAACTCTATTCGCCCGAATACGATATCGTCCACATCGCCACCCACGGATTCATCAACGAAACGAATCCGAAACTGTCGGCAGTCTTATTCTCTCAACCCTCCGGAGAAAATGAAGACGACGACGGGATTCTGCATGTCAGCGAGACATTTAATTTAAATTTAAAAGCGGAACTTGTGGTTCTCAGCAGCTGTGAAAGCGGAATCGGTAAATTGGTAGACGGCGAGGGAATGATGGCGTTGTCGCGAGGGTTGTTTTATGCCGGTGCCAAAAATATTGTATTTTCGCTTTGGAAAGTTTCTGACCGTCAGACATATTTGTTGATGGATGAATTCTATAAACATATCGCCGACGGAAAATCGTTTACATCGTCACTCCGTTCAGCCAAGCGCTCCATGATCGCTTCAAAAGAGACTGCGTTTCCCGGAAAATGGAGCGGATTTGTGTTGGTAGGACAGTAACCTACCGGATAAAAAATTTCCCGACAAACAGCAATTCCTCATTCGATTCAAGCTTCCAGTAGTACAACCCCGGCGCAAGCGATTTCGAAAGAACAAATGTATTGTCTTCAACGACGGAAGTCGCGAGCGTTTTCTCCTTGTTCGTAAGAATCCGAATCGTCACCGGCGAGTCTGTCTCTTTCCATCGAAATGTAATCGGAGTTGTAACAACATCGCCCGTCGCTGGCGAGATCACTTCAATAGCGGACGAACGAAATTCAGCTACCGTGAGATCGTCAAGATTTGCGGAAGGTTCGAAATTTGCAGCTATATAATCGCTAGGGGCCTGTTCCTGAATCTTTTCTTTCTGTTGTTCAGGCGCCGGTAGGGTGTTGCTTTTCTCCGCAGTTGAATCCGGTTGAACGGATCGCTTCACCGGCATTACGAAATACAATGTGCCGGCGAATGCTGCTAACATAAATACTGCCGCAAATCGGTATGCCGACGGATAACGTTCTATCAGCGAAATCCACCGGGTCTGTGGTTGATCGAGAACCGTCTGCCGATATGGTTCGCTGTTCATCAGATCGGAAATACCGATGATGTGATGTTTGCACTCCTGGCACTGTTCAAGGTGCTGAATGATGTCCTTGGGAACAGTGTCCAATTGATGCAGTTGAAGGGCGTCTGCATACAGAGCCAGTCCGGTTTCGCTGAGATGCCGGTCGGAAGTGAAAAATGGTGATTGTGTCATACGGGTCCCGTCAAAATGTGATCATTGTGAATATTGATCGAGCAGAATCTTAATTGTCTCTTTTGTGTGCGACCGGTTTGGCGGATCGCCGTTGAGTAAAGCAATCAGTTTCACGAGGTGTTCAACCGTCCATCGCCGCAGCGAATCGCCGGAAGTAAGATTTTCCTCTTCTTTGTTCATGAAAGGCGACAGAGCGCTGAAATTATCACTTTCCCGCGAATGGTCATAATCGCTGCCAAACGCTGAATACAATGTGTGCAATTCTGTGCCGTTGCTTTTTTTAAAACATTGTCGAAGGTCCGTCATGGAAACCGGCAGACGAAAGTAAACCTTAAGACAGAGTATCAGTTTGTATTGCTGCGCGCCGTACATCGACAGAGCAAGTTTCAATCGCTCAAGTTCATCGTCCAGAATCAATGATGCGCTGTTTCCTTCGTCGTAGGGAAGATCGATGGTGGAAAGAGAAACGGTTGACATGTCTGATTGTTCCCGTTCATAGATTCTTAGACAAATATTCCGGATGATGACGCTGACGTAGGTTGACATCCGGACCCGATGGTCAAAATTTTTTTCAATGCTCGGCAGCCGTTTGATGAATTCTTCGTTGATTGACTGCATCGCATCATCATACTGCGCCGGTTCAAACATACCGCTCTTGATGAAATATTTCACAACAATCGTAATTATCCGTTGGCACCGAACAATGAACTCATCTCTGTCGGAACGGAGAAGATAAATATCTATAGGCTCGCCCGTATTTTGCATTAATCAGGAGTTCGTATTCAATGAAGATCGGAGTTTGATGATGAATTGTGGTACTTCGAATATACAAACAGACCTTCACTGCTGCAATACGATGATACCGAGGAAAAACATCAGCGGTACATCGGTGTATTATTCTCCTTTCAAAGGTACGTGTTTCCAATGATACGGTCGAAGATTCTCGATATCGTCAGTTCCGCCGAGCGAACGGGGCACCGTTCTCAGGATCACCCAGCCGTATTGAGTTTTCTTTCCATAATCATGTTTAGCAATAACCCCGCCCAGCCTGTCCCTTTTAAAAAAAACAAATCCGAATTCCTGTTGTGCTTTTTCCCAGACAGCATTGATTATTGACGTATCAAAACGATTATCGGGCTGCTCATCGGTGATCGGTCCATCGTGATCATCGATTGAAATTGTGTACAGATGCTCATGCTCTATGTGTGACTTTAATGTCATAATTAATGTACAGTCTGTTTTTATCCCTTCTATATATTTATACCCAAAAAAAAATCGATTTGGAGCCCTGACAATAATTTTTATTTGACAACGGCGAAATTTGCATGAAAAAGAGTACGGCGTCTGAACATTGCATATGAAATGGAATTTTGGTACCTTAATATTCAATTTTTAGGAAATTATGCGTGCCATTATACCCGTAGCCGGAGTCGGAAGCAGACTTCGACCCCATACCTATACAGTCCCTAAAGTGCTCCTGAACGTCGCCGGAAAACCCATTATTGGACATATAATGGATAAAATAATCGACGATGGATTCGATTCTGCAACTATTATTGTCGGATATCTCGGTGATCTGATTAAAGACTATATCACTGAAAACTACGATATCAAAGTTGATTTTGTGGAGCAGGAAGAGCGCCTTGGCCTCGGTCACGCCATTTATCTCTCCCGTCATACGATTTCCAAAGATCCTATCCTGATCATACTCGGCGATACAGTATTCGATGTGGATTTGAAGAAAATGATGAAAAGCGAATACTCGACGATTGGAGTGAAAGAAGTTGCTGATCCGCGCCGGTTCGGCGTTGCCGAATCAAAAGATGGATTTATCACGAAACTAGTCGAGAAACCGGAAAATCCCACCAGCAATTTGGCTATTGTCGGATTATATCTCATTAAACATCCCGACGTCCTGATTGAATGTCTCAAAGAAAATATCAAGCGGGATGTCCGCACAAAAAATGAATATCAATTGACGGACGGTCTGCAGTCAATGATCGAACGCGGCGAAAAATTGACCACGTTCACCATTGACGGTTGGTACGATTGCGGAAAGCCGGAAACGCTGTTGGATACAAATAAACATCTTCTGGAATCGACAAAAACCAACAGCGTTCACGAAGGAGTTGTTGTGATTCCGCCGGTATTTATTGCCCCCTCCGCCTCGGTAAAGCGTTCGGTGATAGGTCCGTTTGCTACAATTGCCGACGGGGCTGCGGTTGTTGACTCCATCGTAAAAAATTCCATTGTCAGTGAGAGAGCCACGGTTGAAAAATCCCTTCTTCATGATTCCATCATTGGAAGCAACGCGCATATCATCGGCGGATTTAAACGAATAAATATTGGCGATTCATCGGAACTTGAATATCATTAGCAGTACTGTCCAAAGTGCCGTCATGCTTCAACGCGGTGCAATTCGACGCTGCGAAAAACATTGTATAATTAATTACTAATTCAGAACAGGAGTATATCGTACATGCGTTACCTTTTTACCTCAGAATCGGTTTCGGAAGGACACCCTGATAAGGTTGCCGATCAAATTTCGGATGCAATTCTTGATGCACTTATCGCACAGGATAAATATTCGCGGGTTGCGTGCGAAACGTTGGTAACAACCGGTCAGGTTGTCGTTGCCGGCGAAGTGACAACCAACGCATACGTCGATATTCATGAAGTAGTTCGCAATACAATCAAGGAAATTGGATATACAAAAGCTGAATACAAATTCGACGCTGAATCGTGCGGAATTCTGAACGCAATTCATTCACAATCCCCGGATATTGCAATGGGCGTGAATACCGGAGGCGCCGGCGACCAGGGTATGATGTTCGGATATGCGAACAACGAAACTCCCGAACTGATGCCGGCGGCGATAATGTATTCGCATATGCTTGTAAAAAAACTTGCCGACATCCGCAAAAAAAATACCAAGCTGATGCCGTATCTGCGGCCGGATGCAAAATCCCAGGTAACAATCGAATATGAAGGCCGTACACCTGTTCGTGTCGATGCGGTGGTGATTTCAACCCAGCACGATCCCAAAGTATCCCAAAAGAAAATCAAAGATGATGTGATCAACAATGTCATCAAAAAGGTGATTCCCGCGCGTCTTTTGGATAAAAAAACGAAATACTATGTAAATCCCACCGGAAATTTTGTCATTGGCGGTCCTCACGGCGACAGCGGACTCACGGGACGAAAAATCATCGTGGATACATACGGCGGCCGAGCACCTCACGGCGGCGGAGCATTTTCCGGAAAAGATCCTTCTAAAGTAGACCGCAGCGCCGCTTATGCAACGCGGCATCTAGCAAAAAATGTGGTGGCCGCAGGATTGTCCGATGAATGCCAGATCCAGGTAGCGTACGCAATTGGAGTAGCGGAACCGGTTTCTATCTATGTGAATACCTTCGGTACCGGTGTAATGCCCGATTCAGAAATCTCAAAAATTCTTATGAAAAATGTCGATATGACTCCTCGCGGAATCATAAAACGGTTGAATTTATTGCGGCCTATTTATAAAAAGTCAGCGGCGTACGGACATTTTGGTAGAAACGAATTTTCGTGGGAACAATTAGATCTCGTATCAACGTTGAAAAAAGCGGCGAAGTAACCTGTTTACGATCTGCCCGCAGATGGATTAGAACGATTAAAAGATTATCTACATAATTAAGGAGTAATAATGAGTGCAGTAATGGACGCAGTTGAAACAAAAAAAATCAGTAAACCCTCGCTCCCGTACAAAGTGAAAGATATGTCACTGGCAGCATGGGGAAGAAAAGAAATTAATCTTGCTGAAGATGAAATGCCGGGTTTAATGGCGATTCGTGAAGAATACAAAGGAAAATTTCCTTTGAAAGGCGCGAGAATTGCTGGCTGTCTGCATATGACCATTCAAACAGCCGTGTTGATTGAAACGTTAATCGATCTCGGCGCGGAAGTTTCCTGGTCATCATGTAATATTTTTTCCACACAGGATCATGCAGCTTCTGCTATCGCAGCTGCCGGAATTCCCGTTTATGCGTGGAAGGGCATGTCGGCGGAAGAATTCGATTGGTGTATTGAGCAGACATTGTTTGCCTTTAAAGACGGTAAACCGCTCAACATGATTTTGGACGACGGCGGCGATTTGACCAACATGGTGTTTGATAAATATCCCGAGCTTGCCGCTGGCATTAAAGGACTGTCGGAAGAGACCACCACTGGTGTACATCGTTTATACGAACGGATGAAAAACGGCTCTTTGATGATGCCCGCAATCAATGTGAATGATTCGGTTACCAAATCGAAATTCGATAATAAATACGGATGCCGCGAATCTCTTGTCGACGCAATTCGTCGTGCAACGGATTTGATGCTTGCAGGTAAAGTTGCCGTCGTTGCCGGTTTCGGAGATGTCGGCAAAGGTTCGGCAGATTCACTGCGTGATGCAAAAGTCCGGGTGATTGTCACCGAGATTGATCCGATTTGCGCGCTGCAAGCCGCAATGGAAGGATATGAAGTGAAACGGATGGATGAGGCGGTGAAGGAGGCGGATATTATCGTCACTGCAACGGGTAACAAGAACATTGTTACGGCAAAACATTTTAAATCGATGAAGCATAATGCCATTGTCTGCAATATCGGGCATTTTGACACCGAGATTGACATGGCATGGCTGAACTCAAATTACGGAAAGACAAAAGATACCATCAAACCTCAGGTGGACAAGTACACCATTGATGGAAAAGATTTGATTGTTCTTGCTGAAGGCCGTCTGGTAAATCTTGGATGTGCAATGGGTCATCCTTCGTTTGTGATGTCAAACTCCTTCACGAATCAAGTGTTGGCACAGCTGGAGTTGTGGAATAATGCAGACAAGTACGAAAAGAAGGTCTACATGCTTCCGAAACATCTGGATGAAAAAGTCGCACGCCTCCACCTGAAAAAAATCGGAGTGGAACTGGACGTTCTTTCCGAAGATCAGGCTCAGTACATTGGCGTTGCCGTCGAAGGACCATATAAACCTGACTATTACCGCTATTAATCAGTCGGTGTACATTTGCGGTTGAGTTAAAATCCCCGGTGCGGAACTGCATCGGGGATTTCTTTTTCATCTCGTTGACAGGGATGGCGCGAGAACGCCAATCAAAGGGAGGATTGCCGTTCTTTTAGAATTACAGAATATTGTTCATTCAACGTCAACCAAGCTTTTACATTTTTTGGATGCACCCAATCATTACCGATGGTCTTCCATTCGGGGAGTGTATGCGACAACCCGAGGCTGTCAACGAAATGTTCTTCCACAATGAAGTACTGATGCTTATACGGAAGCAAATATCCCTTGCCTTCATCAAGAACCTTCTTGGCTTGAGAATATTTTGCAAACCAGATATTCCAGTACGTCGTAAATCCCTTTGGATAAAACTGTTCTCCGACATCCGCCAGTGGGGAATGTTCCGCAGCATGATCTAATGCTTTTTTAAGATCAGACCATGAGGGATAGCTGTTTTCCCGTGCGACATACTCCAAAATATGCTTCAGCTGCAATTGCTGGGAAGCAGTCTGTTCGCTGAAGAACCGGGATGATAGTTCTGAATCCATTCGAAGACGGGAGAGGGTTTCTTTGTCATTGAGTAATGCAAGTTTTAACAGAATTTCTGCTTCATTTTTAAGAAACTGGTAATGAGATTGGAATATATTCATAGAAACTCCCCGGCCGGTCATGGCCAATTATTCTATCGTTTGCCCTCGGTGATAGAGAAGTTTGTGAATATATTTAAATAGAAAAGCTCAAGATAAGGTACTTTTTCAGGGCGCAGGTGTTCTTGAAAACCTGCGTATAAATATAACAAATATTTCGATTATGTTAAAGAGTGTTTCGGAATCGTATCATTTCCATAATTATCCGTTATTGGTGAAACAATTTGCAAGAATTAACTGTTATCCATATTGTAAAGAGCGAATAAAATATACTCATGAGGAATAAAATGAAATCAATAATTACAGCAATGCTGCTTACGAGTGTTGTCGCGAGTCCAACATTCTCACAAGGGAGTAAAAAGCAAATGGATCAACCGATTTATGGCTTTACAATGAAAACGATTGATGGAAAAGATCAAAATCTGTCTGAATTGCGGGGAAAGGTGATCATGTTGGTCAATACCGCCTCTTTTTGCGGATACACGCCGCAATATAAAGATCTGGAAGAGGTTTATAAACGTTATAAAGAAAAAGACTTTGTCGTCATAGGATTTCCGGCAAATAATTTCGGTAAACAGGAACCGGGCAGCGATGGCGATATTGCTGCATTTTGTGAAAAGAATTACGGCGTTACATTTCCTCTCTTCAGTAAGATCAGCGTCAAAGGAGATGATATTCATCCGCTGTATAAATATCTCACCACCGAAACACCGTTCAAAGAAGAGATCAAATGGAATTTTACCAAATTCCTGGTTGACAAAAATGGGAATGTTGTTGCAAGATTTGAATCGAAAGTAAAACCGACAGACAATGCGGTCATTTCAAAAATTAACGAATTGGTTGCCCAAAAGTAAAATTATGAAGCGTGCCGGATAAACCGAGTCGTCATATTTAGATTCAAACGTTACGATTCGATCATTGCAGAAAAAAAAGGAAATCGGGAAATCGATTTCCTTTTTTTGTATATTTTATCCCTATGCTGAACATCATTGATCTGCGGAAGAAAAAACATTCTCTTGGAGTTTCCCTCCGGGCGCACAAACATAATCCCCGTGTCGAAAAAACAGTTTCGACGATTCTCGAGCATGTTCTTCGGGAAGGGGA
>CAZQSI010000024.1:4384-26044 GCA_964596155.1 uncultured Chitinophagaceae bacterium | reverse complement strand
GGAATTGACAGTTTTGCAGGACCGAGTGAAGTTGTTATTATTGCGGATGGGAGCGCAAATCCTGAATTTATTGCATCAGATCTTCTGGCACAGGCCGAGCATGACGAACGAGCGGTGCCGATTCTCATAACCACGAGCGCTGCGCTCGCCCGGACTGTGAATTATGAACTCAAACGATTAGTGAATGGCCTTCATAGACGGCAGATAATTACTGAATCACTTTCTGCACAGGGGTCTATTTATCTTGTCTCGTCCATGTCGGCAGCTGTTAATATTTCGAATACTATTGCGCCTGAGCATTTGGAAATTGTCACGAAAAATGATGAACGCATCTTGAGAAAAATTTACCATGCAGGGTCCATTTTTCTTGGAAACTATTCACCGGTCGCTGTTGGTGATTATTTTGCCGGACCTAACCATGTTCTTCCGACGGGAAGAACTGCACGGTTTTCATCGCCCCTGTCTGTGGATGATTTTTTAACAAAGTCCAGCGTTGTAAAATTCTCGAAAAGTGATTTTTCATCCGTTGCAGACGACGTTGAATATTTTGCCGACCGCGAAGGATTAACCGCGCATGCTTTATCGATTCGGTTGAGGAAAGAATAACATCAATGGCCTTTTTACAACACATAAAACCTTCCGTCAAGGAGCTTAATCCGTATACCGTCATTGGGAAACCAATAACACCGGACCTGATTAAGTTAAATCAGAATGAAAATCCGTTTGATGTTCCAGACGAAATAAAAAGAGAAATTCTGGACAATTTTTTCGTATCACCCTGGAACAGGTATCCTGACGTGCTTCCGCATCAATTAACCGCCGCGTTATCGAACCATATTGGAATTGACGAAGAGTATATTCTTGCCGCCAATGGTTCGAACGAATTAATGTATACGATTCTGATGGCCGTTGTGTCGAAGGGAACAAAGGTTCTCATCCCGACACCGACATTTTTTTTATATCAGAAAATTGTGGGAATCTTTGAAGGAATTGTCGTCAATGTCCCCGCGAAAGATGATCTCTCCTTTGATGTCGCAAATATCGTGCAAACAGCACAGAAAGAAAATCCGTCGATCATCATTCTTAATTCGCCGAATAGTCCCACGGGACAAATGTTGTCAACGGTGGATGTAGAAACGATTATTTCATCGACAGATGCGATTGTGCTCGTGGATGAAGCATATATTGAATTTGCCGCCCAGCCGTCTGTTGTTTCCTTGTTGGAAAAATATGATAGACTCATTATTCTGAGGACCTTTTCGAAGGCCTTTTCGCTTGCCGGCCTGCGAATCGGCTACCTTCTGGCACGACCGGGGCTTTGCGCAGAACTTAAAAAACCGAAAATCCCGTTCACCGTAAATAACTTTTCGGCACTTGCAGCGATAACATTGATGAAAAACAGCAATGTGATTTCAGAGAAAATTCTCTACATAAAGAAGCAAATGGAGTTTCTCTTCGATAATTTATCAAGGATAAGCAAGGTCAAAGTCTTTCCTTCGCAGACAAATTTTCTTATCTTTCGAGTGAATCAGAATGCGGAGACAATATTTAAGCATCTTCTTCGTGAAAATATTCTTGTCCGGGACATCAGCGCATATCCGATGCTGGAGAACATGTTGAGGGTGAACGCTGGTACGGAACAGGAAAATAAGGCATTTATTTCTGCGCTGTCGAGTTGTTTGTGATCAATTGCAGCATAACTATTAAAGGAAGTGTATGAAAATTCTGGTATTTGTAAATCATGTTCCCGACACGGAAACGAAAGTTAAGGTTGGATCGGACGGAAAATTAATAGATCCGGCGGGTGTTAATTACATGCTGAATCCATATGACGAATTCGGCGTTGAAGAAGCGTTGAAAATTAAACAGCAGCAAGGAGGCGAAGTCGTTGCAGTATCTTTGGGAGGTGATGCAAACAAGGAAACGCTCAGAAAGGTACTTGCGATGGGGTGTGATAAGGCGGTATTGTTGAAGGATTCATCCGTCAGGGATTCGTATGCTGTTGCCAAAGGATTGGCCGATTATGCTGCAGGATATGGAGCAGACATAATTTTTTGCGGCAAACAATCGATTGATTATGATGAGTCCCAAATCGGAGGTCTTGTTGCTGAAATGCTCGGAATTCCTTCCGTTTCGGTTGTCGTAAAGCTTGAGATAAAAGATGGAAAAGCGATTGCCGAAAGAGAAATTGAAGGGGGACACGAAATCGTTCATGCGTCTCTGCCGGTTCTGATCAGCGCTCAGAAAGGTCTCAATGAACCCCGGTACCCGTCACTAAAGGGAATCATGGATGCAAAACGGAAACCCATTGAAGAAATTGTTCCAGGCAATGCCGAAGCAAGAGTTGAAGTAAAAACATTGAATAAACCGGCTCCAAAAGCACAAGGAAAAATTGTCGGCACGGATGCATCTGCTGCACAAGAACTTGTCCGCTTGTTACATGAAGAAGCAAAAGTGATTTAATTATATCGAAAGAATGTTCAGATGAAAATATTAGCCTTTGCAGAACAGCGGAACGGAGAATTTAAAAAAACCGCTTTTGAAATAGTGAAAGCAGCGCACACACTGTCGGAACAATTGCAAGCCGATGTTATTGCGGTTGTCATAGGGAACAATATCGCGGCGATTTCATCACAACTGGGAGGTTTTGGTGCATCAAAAGTTGTCGCAGTTGAGGATTCCCGGCTTGAGTTGTATTCCACGACTGCGTATGCCAAAATTATTGCCGAAGTTGCTCGGTCGGAGAGTGCGGATGTTATTTTGCTTCCGGCGAGTGAAATGGGAAAAGATGTTGCTCCCCGACTAGCCGTTAAGCTGGAGGCAGGTCTTGCAGCCGGGTGTACATCGTTGAATGCAGCGGACGGAGCTATTGTTGCAACACGGCCGGTGTACGCGGGGAAAGGACTTGTCGATGTTTCGGTGAAAACAAAAATTCAGATTTACACATTGAGGCCCAATGTATTCACATCCGGTGATTCCGGCGGTGCAACAGCGGAAGTTGAAACCAAAAAAATTGAACTCAGTGATTCGGATTTCTCAGCGGCAGTAAAGGAAGTAAAAGTTTCCAGCGGCAAAAAAGATGTTGCCGAAGCTGATATTATTGTTTCAGGAGGCAGAGGATTAAAAGGACCTGAGAATTTTTCGTTGATCGAATCGCTCGCCGATTCACTCGGAGCCGCTGTCGGTGCCTCGAGGGCTGTTGTCGATGCCGGTTGGAGACCGCATGATGAACAAGTGGGACAAACTGGAAAAACTGTTTCTCCGTCGCTGTATGTTGCAGTCGCAATATCCGGTGCAGTACAGCATTTAGCGGGAATGTCATCTTCAAAATATATTGTTGCCATAAATAAAGATAAAGATGCCCCGATTTTTTCAATCGCCGATTACGGCATTGTCGGCGATGCATTTGAATTTGTACCGGCATTTACCGAAGCAGTAAAGAAGCTGCGAGGTACGTGATGCAGCGTATTGCGCCTCGTCCGGGATTTTGATATACTCGATTGAGGACCAATCAGGAGAATAACTGTGGAGAAAGTACAAGTAGATATATTGGGGTTGTCAACCAGTCCTTCAAGTGCCGGTGCATATGCGTTAATCTTAAAGGAAACGCATGGCAAACGTAAATTGCCCATTATCATCGGTGCATTTGAAGCACAATCCATTGCGCTCGAATTGGAAGGAATGAAACCGCCGAGACCGTTGACCCACGACTTGATGAGAAATATCATTGATACGTTTGCTGTATCGTTGAACGAAGTCTGCATCAATGAACTGCGCGACGGAACGTTTTATGCGAAATTGATGATTGAAGGTTTAAGCGATACACAGGAAGTGGATTCACGTCCCAGCGATGCGATCGCGCTTGCGGTCCGCTATGGTGCCCCGATATTTGTCGGCGAGGAAGTTCTTAATGAGGCGGGAGTGGTGTCGGAAGACGAAGAAGAAATTGACGAGACCGGCACCAAAGAGGAATCACAACAGGCAAAAAAACCATTGACGAAACTTGAATTACTGCAGACTTCATTAAAAGAAGCAATTGAACGGGAAGATTACGAAAAGGCGGCAAAACTGAGAGATGATATTCGCAAACTTGGCATCTCAGATCAATAACGAATGCTGCCAGCTGCAGAAGTGTTTACATTCTCTCTTAGCTTAACCCTGTCAATCATTTCTATTACTGCTTTCTCCAAACCCACTGTAACTGCGCGTGAAATTATTGCATGACCAATGCTCAATTCTTCAATGTTTGAAATAGCGGCAATGGAACTGACGTTTGTATAGTTCAACCCATGACCGGCGTTAACGACTAATTCCGCCTCCTTGCCGAATTGTGCTGCTGAAATGATAGCGTCCAATGTTTTCTGCACTTGATCGTTTGTTATTGCCTCCGCATATTGTCCTGTGTGAAGTTCGATCATGTCCGATCCGATTTCTTTCGCCGCTTCAATCTGATTGTACAGAGGATCAACAAAAAGACTCACAAGAATATTTTTTTCATGAAACGAGTCGATCACTTTTTTCAGATATTCCTTCTGACCGACAACATCAAGTCCTCCCTCCGTTGTTAATTCCTCGCGTTTTTCCGGGACAAGAGTAACCAGGTGGGGTGCTATGGTAAGTGCAAAAGAAATAATTTCTTTTGCAGCTCCCATTTCAAGATCGAGTTTAGTTGTGTTGACGTCGCGAAGTTTCAGCACATCGCGGTCTTTAATATGTCTGCGGTCCTCTCGGAGGTGTACAACGATACCGTCCGCACCTGCCTTCTCGCAAATTATTGCGGCTTCGACAGGATCGGGTTCATGGCCGCCCCGTGCGTTTCGGAGCGTTGCAATATGATCAATATTGACACACAGTCTCATAGAGTGAAAGAAATTAACGAAAAATAGGAGATTATTCAAAGCATTTGGAATGTAAATCCCGTAACTTTTATTTATGAACATCGTAGAATATCGATACTCTCATTACTTTTTCGGAGATACAATAATGCGTCACGCAATATTTTTCTTCATTTTTTGTTCAATCCTGCCGATTGCAGTTGCACAAACTGACGACTCACTTTATGAAAGCGACGAAAGCAGTTTAGAGAGAACCGCCCAGGATATTGAAAACTTTGTGGATGAATTGGTTAACCGAATAGAAATCAATGTTGATCGAATGGTTGAAAATAGAAATGACAATCGAAATCGATATGATCTGGATCACGATTGGGATATGTCAGAAACACAAGAGTCGTATACTGAGGAGATTCACGACGCAGTTTCTTTTAATGGCGATACTGAAATTCTGAAAACCGACACCATTCATGGTGATATTGTTGTGAAGAACGGAACATTAACAATATACGGCGTTGTCACCGGAGATGTTCTTGTCGTAAACGGCGATATCGCTTTAAAAAGTACATCACATGTTCTCGGAAACATCAGAGCTCTGAATGGAACAATCAATAAGGACTCAGGTTCGATTGTTGAGGGATTTATGGAGCAAACTTCAAACTCCAACTCTCGAAAAGGTAAAAGAAAAAGCACAATGCGAACGAAGTATTCATACTCTTTTAAGCCTTACTTCCTGAATTCGGAAAACGTTATCGATGATAATTTTCTATTCCGGTACAACAGGGTGGAAGGTTTCTTTTTTGGATTCGGATCTGAGAAAAACTATTACTGGGATGGGAGCAAAGTATTGTCCGGATATGGTTCGTTTGGTTACGGTTTTGCATCCCATCGATGGAGAGTTCAGCTTGGAGTCGATCGACAATTTGCTTCGGGAAACGGTGTGATGTATGAACTCGGGGGTGAAATCCACAGTATGACCGATACAAAAGACGAATGGATTATGCACTTAAGCGAAAACAACCTGTCTGCAATATTTTTTAGAGAAGATTTCAGAGACTACTTTCAGCGGGAAGGATATTCAATTCACACAGCCAGATACATGAAGGATGATAACATCTCCACAATGTTTGATCTTCGCTTTCATAATGACCGTCATACGTCTATGGCCAATCAAGCACATTGGGCTGTTTTCGGCGGAACAATTTTCAGAAACAATCCGTTGATTGATGAAGGAACTATGAAAAGTGTTTCATTCAGCACGGGCTTGACAACTGTTGAAAAATACCGCCGGCAGCAGTCAGGCTGGAATCTATTCGCACGCGGGGAGTATGGCGGCAGGGAATTTGGCGGTAGTTTTGACTTTACCCATCTCGTTGTTGATCTTCGCAGGTTTCAGCTGCTCTCCTCAGATAATCAAATCAATATAAGAATCAGAGCTGGCGCACTGGAAGGGAGACCAATCGTGCAGAGAATGTTTGAATTAGGGGGAGCCAACACATTACCTGCGTATGGTTTTAAGGAGTTTTCCGGGAACAGAATGTTGCTAACCAATCTTGAATACAGATTGAGCGGAGAGGCAATTGATGAGTTATTTTTTTGGCCCAGCAGCGTGAGTTTGATTGCTTTTGGTGATGCAGGAGTTGCAACAACTGTCAGCTCAAAATTGGAAATTTATAATGGATTTAATTCAATAACTTCAGACCAGATTAAATCCGATTATGGCGTTGCATTGGCGTGGCATGACGGAGATGCAAAATTAGGTTTCGCTTGGCGAACGGACAAACAAGCACCTGTGAGCATCTTTTTTCGGCTGAAGCGGACTTTTTAACGTATATCGAATGGTCTATAAGAGAACCCCGGTAGATCAGGGGTTTTTTTGTTTTCGAACAACATATTGGATTTTATCGGGATTCTGTTGGACGATCTGAACGTTATTCGGACCCGAGATTGTTGCCTGCACAAAACCGCTTGTATCCAATAAAATCGATTTATAATCAATATATGCGTTAAAATCTTTCTCGGAAATGTTGGCAACATTATTGACACCGGAGCGAATGATTATTGAAACTTTCGGTGGAATAAGAACAATACTTCTGTTGTCAGGAGCATGTAATATTTCAATGGAAATATCATTTATTGTTTTTTCAGCAATTGGTTGAACGTCAAAGTGCAAATCAATTGCTGAAGTCGATTTTTCTAGTTCCAACTGTAAACTATCCGAAAGTGGCACACGCATTGAAACCGGTGCATTGATGTCGTGGAGTTCCAGCGGCATAGTTTTCCATTTGTGTATTGAGTTTAACAAAGACCGAGCGCCAGTGATTATTATACTATCAGGATCAGTCGACAGAGTACCCACCTGCCCAAATCCTTCCCGGTAAAATGCCTTTATTTGAGGGATGACAGGAATTTTTTTTGAATATTTTTCATCGAGTCTAACAAGAACAGTTTCGGGCGACGATTCAAAAACATGAAGTCCGTTTGAAAGCTGCACTCTTTCAATCAGATCTTTAGACGTAAACAGAAAATCCCCCCTCATAGGAATGCTGAAATCTATCGTGTAGTTTAAGTTTGGAGTAATAAGAGCATTTAACAGCTGCCAGCCGGTACCTTGTACCTTGAACCGAACGGATGAAGGCAACGGCACCGCGATTGCCTGGCTTTCCTTTAGATTCTCAATATGAACCGGCACTTCAATGCTGGTCTGAAATTGATTTCCTAGATTTACAGACATCCAAACGAGAAATGCAAAAATCAGAGAAAAAAGTATTATTGGTAGTTTTCGTTCTTTCATGTTTTTGACAGGTTTACCATAAAAATATAGCAATGACCTAAAGGATATGCAATGAATATAGCATATTTATGTTGTATGAAAAACCACGTATTTACGTTATTGATATTCGATAACACAAATACTACATTAGCGACAAAAGAATGAACAATAGAAGGTGAAAGATGAAAATTCATATTGCACTATTTATCATTATTTTATTAACCGGTTGTGAGCATAGTTCCGAACCTGGGAAAAGCAATTCAACCAACAGACAAGGATATGCAATATTTTCGCTAGAGAAGAATACGGTTCCTTCTTCTGTAAAAACTTTGAAAACTCAACTATCTCGAGCGGGGTTTGAACCATTTATCCGCACAATAAACATTTTGCCAGATAGCTCGGCATTGATCAAGTTTGATAATGTCCCGATAGGTTTATGGAAAGTGAACATTGAAGGAAGAGATTTAAATGAAGTATTACTGTACTCCGGCGAATCAGAAGTAACAATAGTTGAAAATAATGTAACTACCATTTCAGTTTTTATGATTCCAGTGACGACCGGGGTGGGCAGCATATCAATTAACATCATTTGGGGGAACCCCCCCGGTACTTCTCGTTGGACAGACTTTGAAAGTAATCCAATATTGACAAAATCACTCATCCAAGGTTTTCAAACAGGAGTTACGCTTCCAAAATTATTATTTATGGGGGAACAATATTTTATGTGGTTCAGCACAACCTATGGAAAGGGAGGAGTCGGATTGGCAAAATCATATGATGGAAAAGTATGGAGTGAAGTGAATAAAACCTCTCTGGAAGCTTCCATAAATGGTTGGGATAATGGCAGAATAGCAAACGGCGCTATTTTCAATGACAACGGACTTTTACGTTTATATTACAATGCATTCTCAAACGCTGATAACAAGTTCAAAACAGGCATGGCAACATCACTTGATGGAATAAAATGGGAAAAACATAGTACACCAGTCTTGACTGCAACCTCTTGGTGTAGTTCGATTGTTTCTTCCGAAGTGATAAAAATTGGTAACCTTTATCTAATGTATTTTTCCGGCATGACAACGAGCGGCAACAGAATTGGATTAGCGACATCAAGTGACGGCATAAAATGGGTTCACTTTGATAATGGTCCGATTCTAAGCCCCAGTTATAATTGGGAAGGAAACTCGGTCTATTATCCTTCCGTGAAAAAAGAAGGAAATTTTTATAAGATGATATACATGGGGGGAAAATCGGGCACTGAATCAGCATTTGGTGAGGCAATATCTAGTGACGGATTGCATTGGGAAAAAATTTCAAGCAAACCTATATTTACACAATTAGATGTAAATAATAGCTACCCGACAAATGAAATTTCTTACCCGTGCTTTGTTAAATATTACTCTCAAAACAGAATATATTATAATGGTTTTGACTATGCTACAAATGAATGGACAATCCGAATGGCATATCAATGAACAGAAGTATTAACGCTATAATAAAACAGATGGAAACATAATTGTAAAAGCTGATATTCTTGATTATACAAACATCTTTTGTCGTGAAACCTCTTGGAAAAACACCAAGAGGTTTTTGTTTTTGTATCTGTCACTATTTTGTATTATTATTTGAAAACCTTTGAAAAAATTAAACGTTGAGATATTATGACCTCTTCTAAAAAATTAAAGACAACTGTTCCACCTAAAGAATTTGCAACCATTCCTCAACCTTACCAGCATTTTGCAGCAATATCAATTCTGGTTTTGTCATTAATATTCTTCTTCCATGAATTAGTGTTTGAGGGGAAAGTATTTTTGGCAGCAGACAATATTGCTTCAAAAAGTTTTCAAACACTAGTTAGTGATGCCGAAGAGCGGGGAATATTTCCATTATGGAATCCATACATTTTTTGTGGCATGCCCGGCTATGCCAGCCTTATGATTCATGGAGAACGATACTTTGATATAACAGCATTAGTTTTAAATCGCGCTTCAAAATTGTTTGGAGTAATAATTAACAGCCAAGATGTCGGTTGGGCGTTGTTTTATTATCTCATTTTGGGTATTGGAACGTATTGGTTTGTTTTTGAAAAAGTAAAAAATAAGATTGCAGCACTGGTATCCGGACTAGCTGTTATGCATTCAACATTTATTATCATTTTGGTAATGGTTGGACATATGACGAAAGTTCCTGTTATAGCATTCTTCCCGATTATATTTTTAGTTTTGGAAAAGCTACAAAATAAAAACAGCCTCCTATTATTTGTCGTATTATCATTGCTAATCCATTTTATGCTGTTGCCGGGGCATATCCAAATGATTTTCTACTGCTATCTTGCAATTGGATTCTACTTTATTTTTTACTTGATACGGGCGTTAATAAAAAAGGATCCTTGGAAAGGAATTGTTCGTTCAGGCCTTGTTTTTGCAGCTGCGTCTTGTATAGCTCTCGCAATGTCCGGAGATCAATATCTATCAGTCCTTGAGTACTCAAAATACTCTATGAGAGGATCGAACTCAATTGAATCAACAACGAATCGTGCAGTGGGATCGGAAAACAATGGTGGATTGGATTATGATTATGCAACAAATTGGTCGTTTTCCCCAGGTGAAATAATGACATTTTTCATACCATCCTCACACGGATTCGGATGGCATACATATCGAGGCGTACTATCACAAAATCAATCAATTCGATTAAATACATATTTTGGAAATATGCCATTTACTGACGCTCCGCAATATATGGGAATTGTAGTATTGGTTTTTGCGGGAATTGGATTTTGGAAAAATAAAAAAGAAGTATTTGTCCAATACTCAGTTACCCTAATCTTACTTAGTTTACTGCTGTCATTCGGAAAGGAATTTCCGTTATTTTATGATGCGATGTTTTATTATTTCCCAATGTTTGACAAATTTCGCATACCGTCAATGGTGCTAATCCTTATTCAAATATTTATCCCAATTTTAGCTGGATACGGCATAGCATCTATGGTAAGCTCAGCAGCAGATAAGAATGTACGTCAACTATTGATTCTGAAAAACTCTGTTATTGTAATCGGAGCGATGTTAATACTTACCTTGGTTGCAAAGGATGTATTTATTTCCGTTTATCAATTCTTTCAATCTCAAAACTCTGTAACTCAAAATCTTGCGAGATCCTATGGGAACAATCAGAATGTATTAATAGAACTTTATAAAGTTATTTCTGAAATGGTTTTAATGGACATCACCATAGCATTGTTTTTCCTCACAATTTCACTCGGTGCATTTTTTCTCTATTTATCAAAAAAGATCAGTATGAATATTTTAGTGATTATTATTGTCGGAACAATAATCGCTGATCTTTGGAGAATTAATTACAAACCGATGGATACAAAACCTCAACGGGAATCCAGTGAATATTTTTCTATGCCAGGTCATGTTAGTTATTTAAAAAAGGATTCCACCCTTTACAGGACTCTTGAATTTGAAAATGGTCATCCTCCATATAATAACACCCTTGCATACTGGCGAATTCAAAGTGCTTATGGATATTCCGGCACAAAAATGAGGCAAATACAAGATATGTTTGATGTTGCGGGTCTCGGAAACCCTCTTGTGTGGGGATTAATGAACGTAAAATACATATTATCAGATCAACCTGATTCTAATAATATCTTGCACGTTGTTCATAGTTCAAATGGCAGATACTTACTTAACAATAAATCGGTTTTGCCAAGAGCATTCTTTGTTAAAAGGTATGAAGTTGCGAACGGGTATGATATTCTCACAAAGATTAAAAACATGAGTTTTGATCCTTTGGAAGTCGCCTACTTTTTAAATGATCCAATGGTATCGATCGATCCACCCGGAACTAACGCATCGGTTTCTTATTCAACATATGGAATACAAGATATTACACTCAATGTTACTGCTACAGGTAACAATCTTTTGTTTTTGAGTGAATCATGGTACCCTGAAGGTTGGAAGGCATACCTAAATTCGACAGAAGTTCCAATTCATCGTATTAATTATATGTTTAGAGGTGTAATTATCCCTCAAGGATCTTATTCTTTAGAGATGAAATTTGAACCAACGGGATTTTTCATTGGAAAAACATTTAGCCTGATCTTAAACATTTTTATTGTCGGTATTTTGTTCTTTTATGGTTTAAAATATTTCCATAAGAAAAATCAGCCTTCACATTAACATTGTCACGATTATCCCCCACATTAAAAAAAACCCTTCAAAATCTTAGCTGGCTTTCTTTTGATCGCATCATTCGCTTGGTTGGCGGTGTAGTTGTCAACGCATGGATCATAAGGTATCTCGGACCGGAGCAAAATGGTATATTAAATTACGCTCTTGCCGTTGTTGGTATGTTTACACCGCTAGCCGTTCTTGGAATGGATGCAATTATCATTCGTGATATTGCGAAGGATCCGACAGATCGACACGAAATTCTTGGCTCCGCTTTTGGATTGCGGTTAATTGGAGCTGCCTCAGCATTATGCTTTGCCGCTATTTCAATTTCTATGATTCGTCCGGATGATGACCTCATAAAAATGTTGGTTGTGATTTCTTCGCTTGGACTAGTCTTTCAATCATTTGATGTAATTGATTATTGGTTTCAATCGCAAATTCAATCCAAGTACACAGTATTTGCAAAAAATATATCCTTTTTTGCTGTTGGCATTGCGAAAATTATTGCTATCCTGGCGGAATCATCAATTCTAGTGTTTGTTGTAATGACTTCGATAGAGTTGGTTATCTCAGCGTTCGCCTTGGTCTATATGTATAAAAAGAATAAGGAGAATATCTTCAAATGGAGATTTGAGTTTAAAAGAGCAAATCTTCTGCTATTGAACAGTTGGCCAATAATAATATCTGATCTTGCTGTGTTTATTCAGATGCGAGTTGATCAAGTGATGATAGGTGAATTGTTGACAAATGCTGAAGTAGGTCTCTATGCCGCCGCTCAAAAAGTGTCAGAGCCGTTAAACTTTCTTCCGATGATTATCATGAGTTCAACATATCCTGTCATAGTAAGAACCAAACAATGGAGTGAAGAAGAATATTATCGAAGGTTAACCAACCTTTACCGTTTAATGTTTGTTATTACAATTATTGTTTGTGTTCCCATTACAATTTTCAGCGAATCCATCGTTCGAGTTTTATTTGGTGAACAATACTTTGAATCTGCGACTATTCTCTCGTTACTGATTTGGGCAAAAATATATTCAAACTTCGGTACAGCCAGAAGTATATTTATTTCAACTGAGAATATGTTTCGCCATGCATTGCTTAGTTCTGTTTGTGCTGTTGTGGTGAATATTACCGCAAATTATTACTTAATACAAAAATATGGCGTTTATGGATCAATAATGTCAACACACATCAGTTTTATCGTAAATATTTTTGTGTTGGATGCAATATCAAAAAAAACAAGAAAGAACTTCGTGTCAATGATGACTGGAATGTTTACTTTTTATAAATTTTCAATAACCACCAATCATACTAAAGAAAAAAATTGAGTACATTAAATAACCAAAATAATTTCATATACATAGTTAAGAATGGGTCCCTCAATTGTCGATAAAAAAAATATTAGCACCCATTTATCGATGGTATAAAAACAACAAAGCTATAATCCGTTTATATATCTTTGCCAAACGAAAGCCATGTAAAATTGTTGTTGGGGCCGGTGACATCTATCAAAAAGGGTGGCTTCCTACCGATATACACCAATTAAATATTCTAAAAGTCCATGATTGGAAAAAATATTTTGAACTAAATAGTATTGACATTATTTTAGCAGAACATGTATGGGAACATCTTACTGAGACGGACGGAAGACTTGCAGCAGAAAACTGTTATAAATTTCTTCGAGTTGAAGGCTACTTAAGATTAGCAGTGCCAGACGGGTATCATCCTGATGCAGAGTATAGACGATACGTATCACCCGGCGGGACAGGACCAGGTGCTGATGATCATAAAGTACTTTATACGGTAGACTCATTGACTAAATTATTAACAAGCGTTGGGTATAAAGTAAGACCTTTAGAATATTTTGATGCGAATGGCAAATTTCACTACAATGAATGGGATGAAAGGGATGGAAAAATTCACAGATCAAAAAGATTTGATGAGCGAAATAGTGGCGGGGAATTAAAGTATACATCTGTAATTATAGATGCCATAAAAACTGATTCGGGGAATATAGTCAACCAATGATAAAAATATTTAAGCGGGTACTATGGAATACGTTGAATTTATTCAGATTATCTGGAATTATTCAAATAAACTCAAAAAATTCTTATTTAAGAACAAATGGATGGTATAAAAGTCATTATTCTAAAGAATCTATTGATAATTTAGGCAATCCCATACCATGGTGCACTTATCCTTTCATTAAGTTTATAGAAGATAGGCTAAAAAAAAATATGGATATCTTTGAATATGGGTGCGGTAACTCGACGATTTGGTTTGCATTAAAAGTAAACTCGGTTACTTCAATTGATCATGATGAGAATTGGATTGTGAGAGTAAGACCAAAACTTCCAAAAAATGCACAAGTGATATACAGGAAATTGGAATACGGAGGAGAATATTGCCAGGAAATCCATGTTTCTAAAAAGCAATATCATGTCGTAATCATTGATGGACGTGATAGAATAAATTGTGCAAAGCAATCCGTTCGCGCGTTAACGAATGACGGAATAATCATATTTGACAACAGTCAACGAAATGAATATCGTGAAGCGATGGAGTACTTGGGCGGAGTTGGATTCAGAAGATTGGATTTTCATGGATTGCCACCAATTGCACATTTTGAAAACTGTACTACAATATTTTATAAATCTGAAAATTGTTTGGGCCTATAGCAATGACAGCACCAATTGTACTATTTGTATACAACAGGGAAGCGATTGCCAAATTAACCATTGATGCTTTACTACAAAATAATTTATGTAAAGACAGTGATTTAATAATCTATTCAGATGGTCCTAAAAATACCAAGGATATTCCCGAAGTACACAAAGTACGGCAATTAATAAAAACCATTTCTGGATTTAATTCGGTAACAATAAAACACCAAGAAAATAATTTGGGATTGGCAAAATCAATTATCTCAGGCGTGACCGAAGTTCTGGAACATTATGAAAAGGTAATAGTTTTAGAGGATGATCTGATTGTATCAAAATATTTTCTGGAGTTTATGAACGAAGCATTAAACAAATATTATGACGACAACAGAGTTGTTAGTATTCATGGCTATATGTATCCGCTGTCGATAAATCCACCAGAAACATTTTTTTTACGCGGAGCCGATTGTTGGGGATGGGCAACGTGGAGGCGTGCATGGAAGTTGTTTAATCCAGATGCGAGCAGTCTATTAAGTGAAATAGTGAAAAGTAATCTATCGTATCAATTTAATTATAACGACACGTTTAGTTATACAAAAATGCTTCAAGATCAAATAAATGGAAAAATAGACTCTTGGGCCGTTCGGTGGCATGCGAGTGCATTTATTCAAAATAAACTGACATTATTTCCAGGTGTTTCATTGGTAAACAATGTTGGCACAAACACCTCGGCGACGCATACAAAATCTCTCGATGGTTTTCAAACCAGGGTGTCAAATCGTCCAATACGTATTAATAATATCAATGTTGAAGAAAGCAGTGAGATACGAAAGGAATTAATAAAATATTTTGGAAAAATAAAAAAAGCAAAACTTATCAAAGGGTTGCTAAATCGACTAATTCCGTGGCGCGATGGGAATTAAAAATGACAACAAAAAGTGACAATAGATCCTATAATTATGTTAATTACAAAGAAGAAAAAAGGAATGAACATTCTATTGTAATAAAAATGATTTCCGGTAGCTCTCGCGTAATTGATCTTGGCTGTGGCGACGGAGCCCTTCTCCATAAGTTAAAGAAGGAAAAGAGTATTATTGGAACCGGCATTGAAATATCACCATCGGGAGTAGAAGCATGTGTAAAAGGAAATTTGAATGTCCGGTTAGGCAGGATTGATGAACCTCTGCCGTTCGAGGATAATACCTTCGATTTTGCCATTTGTAATGTTACGATACAAATGGTGATGTATCCCGAAATATTATTGCAGGAAATGAAAAGAATAGCACACTATCAAATAATATCATTTCCCAACTTTGCATTTTGGAAAAATCGGCTGGATCTTGCCGTGCATGGCGTTATGCCACGGCCGATGTTGTTTGGATATCCCTGGTACTCAACTGGTCACATTCACCAGCTGTCATTTCTCGACTTCAGACAATTAGTACAAGACGTCGGTGGATTGAGTATCCGCGACATTCAATATGTTGAACCGGCACACCCAATAAAAAAAAGATTGGCATTGATGTTTCCCAACATGTTTCAATCACTTGGTGTATTCTTACTCGAAAAAGAATAATGGGATCATTACGCTCTCTTATTAAGAAAGAACAATTCAATCCAAAGTTTATTGGAATTCTCACCAACCCCTTCTATTTTTCCCGCCGCAGTTTATTTCTTGCAATGAATGAACTTGGGCCGGCTCTATCGGGCAAATTGTTGGATGTTGGATGCGGTACAAAACCGTATGAGGAATATCTCTCTGTGCAGGAATATATCGGTCTCGAACTGGACTCTGAAAGAAGCCGCGCAACGTCAAAAGCGGACATTTTTTATGACGGTGTTACGATACCATGCAATAACGGAGAATTTAATTCAGTTCTTGCCAACGAAGTCTTTGAGCATGTCTTTAATCCATCACAGTTTTTGTCAGAAATAAACAGAGTCTTAATCACAGGGGGAACATTCTTGATTACGATTCCATTTGTCTGGGATGAACATGAGCAGCCGCATGATTATGCACGGTATACTTCTTTTGGCATCAAACACCTACTTGAATTGCATGGATTTGAGGTTGTACGGCACAAAAAAACCGCTACGAATACACAAGTAATATTTCAGTTGATCAATGAATATATCTATAAGAAAACATATGTTCAGCATCCGGTTCTCAGACAAATAGTGAATACTGTGCTGATCGCTCCGTGGACTGTTATCGGTATATGTATTTCTTTCTTGCTGCCGTCGAACGAAGATCTCTATCTTGACAATGTCGTGTTGGCGAGAAAGGTGACAGATGCATAACTTCTGCACCTTATTTGATAAAAACTACTTGTCCCGCGGTCTTACACTTTACAATTCTCTCGAGCGGCATTGCAGCAGTTTTCATTTGTATATATTTGCATTCGATGAAGTCTCTTTTAGAATACTTAAATCACTTCGGCTTCATCATGCGACTATCATTCCTTTAGCTGACTTTGAGGATGAAGAACTTCTAAATGTTAAGCCAACCAGAAGCCGAGCGGAATATTGCTGGACTTCAACTTCTTCAACGATCCTTTTTGTTCTGAAACACTATAACGTTGACCAGTGCACTTACCTTGATGCGGATATGATGTTTTTTGGGTCGCCGGACGAATTGTTTGTTGAAATGGGACCGGCATCCATTTTGATAACCGAACATCGTTATTCTCCCCAGTATAATAAGGAGGCGTACACGGGAAAGTACTGCGTTCAGTTTATTTCATTTAAAAATGATGAAAAAGGATTGACAGCATTACGCTGGTGGAGGGACCGCTGTATCGAATGGTGTTATGCACGATTTGAAGATGGGAAATTCGGCGATCAAAAATATCTTGACGATTGGCCGGAACGGTTTGACGGTGTCCACGAACTGCAGCATCGCGGTGGGGGTATGGCCGCCTGGAATATCCAGCAATATGATCTCTTTGAAAAAAATGATACATTATTCGGAAGAGATGTGAAGTCAGGAACTAAATTTCCGGTTATCTTTTATCATTACCATTATCTGCGGTTTCTTGAGAACGAAAAAATAGAATTGGGCCGCAGGATTCTTTCAAACGAAGTTCTCCGTATGTTATATGCTCCGTATCTCAGAGCGCTGGAAGATGCTAAAATGCGGATTGAAGCGATTGACTCCTCGTTTGATCCTCACGGTTCAATAAAAGTAGCCTTGTCGTGGAAAACCCCGTTGCTGTACATTTACAGAAAGTTTTACGGTGTTTATCACATCTACCAACGTGCTGACCTTCTTAATTTGTAACATTGATATTCTTAGTGACAGCATAAATTTATGGCGCATATCATACAATTGACAACACATGCTGACAAACGCGGTAACCTGACCGTTATTGAGAAGGACATTCCATTTGAGATAAAAAGAACTTTTTATATATATGGTGTTGATGACTCCGTCAGAGGAGGACATCGTCACCATAAGACGCACCAAGCATGTATTTGCGTTCACGGCAGTTGTGTCGTATCGAACAATGACGGCATCCGCAAGACCGATTTTCTACTCGACCATCCCAGCAAATGTTTGATACTTGAACCAAAAGACTGGCACACAATGCACCATTTTACTCGCGATGCAGTATTTCTCGTTTTTGCATCGGAATTGTTTGATCCAAACGACTATATTTACGAGCAATACAAATGATAGAGTACGAAAATTTACATAAAGCGAATGAACCGTTTTTTGAAGAGTTCCAAGAATCTTTTTCCTCACTGCTGAAAAGCGGCTGGTTCATTCTGGGAAATGCCGTATCGAAATTCGAACACGAATTTGCCGCGTTTAACGGCAATACGCATTGTGTGGGTGTTGGAAACGGTCTCGATGCCCTTATTCTTACGCTGCGGGCATTGAATATTGAAAAAGGAAGCGAAGTCATTGTTCCGTCAAATACGTACATTGCAACAATTCTATCAATATTGCATTGCGGATTGATACCGGTACTTGTGGAACCGGATCTTCGGACATATAACATTGATCCTGAAAGAATTGACGCGGCAATCACAAAAAAGACAAAAGCGATCATGGTCGTTCATTTGTACGGAAAAGCGTGTGCAATGGACGCCATTTCTTCAATTGCAAAGAAAAACAATTTGGCTCTGATAGAAGATTGCGCCCAATCTCACGGTGCCAAATATAAAAATCAAATGACAGGAACATTCGGATATGGTGCCTTCAGTTTTTATCCCACAAAAAATTTGGGTTGCTTGGGCGACGGGGGCGCGGTAACCACCGATGATTCGCACTTTGCGAAAAACATCAGAATGCTGCGAAATTACGGTTCGGAGAAAAAATATTATAATGAGATTGTCGGCTATAATTCACGGCTGGATGAAGCACAAGCGGGGTTTTTATCAGTAAAACTTAAACGGCTGAATGAAATTACGGAGCGAAAGCGATCATTTGCACAGCTCTATCACTCTGGTTTAAAAAATGATTTTATTACACCCGATGATCATCCGGATTATTACGATGTTTTTCATATTTATAATATTCGGCATCCTCGACGCGATCAGTTGAAAGATTATCTTCTGAAGAATGAAATAAAAACGGAAATTCATTATCCAATTGCGCCGCACAAACAAACGGCTATGGCAGGATTGCTGCCAAAAGGAGAGTTTCCCATTTCGGAAGAGATCCATGCAACCACCTTGAGTCTTCCGATATCATTCAGCCACACGGTGCACGATATAGAGCGGGTGATCGAAGTAATGAATGCTTTTTAATGCAGGAGGGATGCAAGAATGTCGGCTAAAGAGCCAGCAATAACTTCTCTGCTGAATTGACGCGTCATTTCCGGATTTGGAGACACCTGGTTTACCTTTTCGAAAATATCATTTTCAACGTATTGATAGGGCAACAATACTCCCGCATTGGCTTTATTAAGGATTTGTTCCACCTCGCGATTATCATCCCCAAAAGCAATAATGCGATTCCCCGTGCGTAAATATTCAAACAGTTTGCCGGGGACGTGCCGCTTTTCGGTTGCACAAACCAAAAGATAGTGAGCACTCAGCATTTCTTTGATTACCTCCGCATACGGAAGAAATCCGGCATACTCCGTGATCTGATCAAGTCCGGATGCGGATACTGCTGATTTTATTCCGGGACTTACCGTTCCTATAAAACGTAATCGTAATTTCTTCCCATTGTCTATTTCAGATTTAATATTTTTCCATAATCCGACCGGATTCTGATAATCAAAAATATTTCCGGCATGAAGAATTACTTTCGTATCAGATTGTTTGTTTAGTGGATCTCCTACAACAAAACTTTCTTCGTTGTATCCCCAGTACAATACCTGAGATTTGTTCTCAATCCATGGATATTTTTTTATATATTCTTCACGCGAACTTTGAGTAACGAAGATAATGTGTTGGGCATGATTTAGAGTTGAACGTTCAAAATATGCATCAACCTTTCGTGCGAGAATATTCCGGCGAAAATTTTTGTAGTACACTATGTCAACCCAGGGGTCAATCAACACCGGAATATGAGGAATGCGAAAGTGCTTGCTCAGTGTCTTTCCGATGAGGTGGGAGCTGTGGGGCGGTCCAATGGAGACGATCGCTTTCGGCCGCAGTGTTTTGATCAACCGTTTTCCGCCTCGGAGTGCAGAAAAATACCAACCAACGCGTGCGTCCGGAACAAACATATTCATCCGTATCCAAATGGATATTCTGTGTTTCCAATCTGTATTTTCAAGGGAAATAGATTCAGAGGCAACAAGCGGAGTATTGAGATCCTTTCCTAAAAATTTTCTATAAAGTGTAAACGGATCATTAGCCGATGTTTTCATCACCGAAACGTCCATTGGTACTTCGCGGAGAAGGCTTTCATCCTTGTGAGAAAAAGAATCCTCATTAACCGTGAGAACGCTCGGCAGCCATCCATGTTTGGATAGGTGCTTGATAATAAACAGAGGCCAGTGAAGAGATGCTTTTCCGGACGGGGGCCAAAAATATGAAATGAATAATACTTGATTCATCTTATTGTTTCAGCCATAATTCAGTAATCTTTTCACCTTTCCATTTTAGATCAAGGAGTAAATCACACACTTCCCGAACGGCGCCGTGTCCTCCTTCAGCTTTTGTTACAAAATCAGCTATTTTCTTGTTTAATGCCGCACCGTTGTTTGGAACAGCCGCGAATCCAACTTTTTTCAACACAGGAATGTCATTGATATCATCCCCGATAAAGGCTGCTTGATTCCAGGAGAGCGAATATTTTTGCAGTAATTCTTCAACTGCTTCAACTTTGTTGATTACCCCCTGAAATAAGTCCGTTACCCTAAGCCGTTCGGCGCGCCGTTCGACAATTTTAGTTTTCTCGGTCGTCACAATTGCGACTTTGAAGCCGGCTTTTTGAAGTAACACGATACCCATTCCGTCTCGGATGGAGAATTTCTTTAATTCAATCCCTTCATCCGAATAATACGCACCTCCATCGGTCAACACCCCATCCACATCGGTTATTAATATCTTAATTTGTTTCAATTTTTTATTTAATACTGTGTTCATGGTATCCTTTTCAAATATCTACAATGCAAGCTATCAAAAAAATGGTTACAAAAAAATAAAAAAACCCGACTGCTCGGGTTCTTTTGCGGGTATTAAGGAGTTGAGTAAAATCATTTCACCAATGCCATTTGAATGATTCTGGTTTCTGTTCTATTTGCCAAACGGCAATAATAGGTTCCGGACGGCATTCCGTTGGCGTGAAACGTGAATTCATGTGAGCCGGATGAAATATGGCCATCATGTAACACCCGTACTACCCGACCTATTGAATCAAAAATCCTTAATTGTATGTAACCTTCCGGTGTACTCACCTTTATTCGTGTTGTCGGATTGAAAGGATTAGGATAATTGTTATGCAGCCTAAACGACTCGGGTTGTGCGGATTGATCTGCAACGCGGCCGGTAGTACTGGCGAGGATGGGCAATATTTGATAATCTTTAAGAAGAATGGTCTCAAGTTCGGATGATTTAACTCCGAATAATTGGTTGAGAACCGATGCATACACCGACCGAAAATCGTATTGCATGGCAATATTGTCCTGAACGGTCGCCATTTGCGGAATTATCGGATTGGTTCCCAAAATTCCGGGTCGAACATTTTTTCCGAACACAAACAGCGGCGCTCCTGCTCCATGATCCGTTCCGATACTGCTGTTGGATTT
>CAZQSI010000024.1:0-4284 GCA_964596155.1 uncultured Chitinophagaceae bacterium | reverse complement strand
AATTGATCGCCCAGGGAATTTTCCGGAGCAGAAGGGTATAAGGAGGAAAGATTGTTTGCTTTCGCTGCAGCTTCTTTAATGGAAACCGAATAAGCGTTGCTTTGTTGTGCTACCTGTCTGATATATGTCAATTCGTGTCCAGCAGGAGTATTGGGGGCCGGATCAACGTTGCCGCTGATGATCTGATAAAATCGAGTCGGATCGCTTACAGCCATACCCATCGAAATATTGCCGCCTTGAAGAACAGGTGAAACGGAAGATCCAATTTGAATGGCAAGAGGATCGGGCATGTTCGGCGTCGGGTACCCGTACGGAAAATCATCATATTCTTCCTGAAGGTACCGTCCGAGCCATCCTGTATTGAGGTATTGATTTGAATCAGACGCGGTGAGCCAGATATCCGTTGATCGAAAATGTGAAAAGTCCGGATTAGGGTACCCCACTCCCTGAATGACTGACATTTTTCCCTGTTGATAAAGATCATACATTCCTGCCATTGAAGGGTGAAAGCCGGTTTTGTCGTCAAGTTTTAGAACACGTGATTCAGGAATGAGAATATTTGCCCGTGAAGAATCGAGGAATTTGTAACGATTTAACGGAATGACGGTGTTTAATCCATCGTTGCCACCGATTAACTGGATCAGCACCAAAACCTTATCAGTTTCTGTCGCCGCGCCCATCAGCGATTCGATAAACGGCGATCGGCCAAAGGCTTTTATCGTAAAACCGCCCATCATTAATGGAAGGAAAGAAATGGGAACGGTTTTCGCTATAAATTCTCGTCGTTTCATGGCATCAACAAAGTTGAAACTCAGCACCGTTCATCAACGCTTTTAATAACGTTCTCAATCGAATTGAGACGGAATTTTTATTTGCGACATCTTCCGGATCGCTCTCGAATGCACTCCATGCATCTGTCCAATAGTGATCGGACAACTGACCAGACAATAAAGTACTGATCTTTAACTGTTCTTTGGTAGTCGATGATATTGGTATCGCGTACAAGTACTCAACAATTTCATCAATAAGAATATCGGGATCTTCCGGGTGCGGGAACTTTTTGGCAAGCGTAATTGGATCAATGAGAATCTTGGCATTGCTTGCAACAATTCCCGTATTCGACGCCATGACATCAACAAACAAATTTCTGGTGGCCAGCGTATCGGAATTAATCCACAACTGGTAAAATAGCGGAGATTGATAGTACGCCGGCCATCCCGCAACGTTCGGCGGGTCTCCGATATTCATTTGCATCTTGGCCGAAATATTTTTGATGGCGCCAAAGACGCCGTACCGTTGAATGGTCGTCACTTTCGGATCGGTAACGGCCGATTGTATTGTGACATCCGTTGTTCTGAGCAAACCGATAACAAGATCAAGGGGAGTTTTAATGAAGCAACCTGCGTTGACAGGATCAAAAAAATGAGCGCTGCAGAGCAACTGCCTCAGCGCCGGCTTTATTTCATAATTATTTGACCGGATGATCTGAGCAAGAGGTTCAATGACTTTCGATTCCGTCAGACTGTCGATGTTATAATAAATAAAATATCGGTACAACTTACGTGCGATAAACTTTGAAACCTCTTCCTTAGCGAACATTAACTCGATCAATTCATTTAACTCAAACATCCCTCCATTGGATCCGCCGAGACCGCGTATGACCGCGTTATCATAAAAGCCGGAGAAATGTTTGTCTGCGGAATCGTGAAGGAGAGGATCAAAATATGACGAGTTTCCTGACTGATTTACTTTCCAGCCTGTCAATAACCGTGATACAGCTCTAACATCCTCTTCGGTATATTTAGATCCGGGTCCTTTTCCGAGAGTAAACAACTCTTGCAGCTCCCTTGCGTAATTTTCATCCGGTGAGAATTTGGTATTAACATAACCGTTAAGATATACAAGCATGGCTGGGTCGGTTGTTATCAGCCGGGTTAATTCTTTAAAGTTGCCGAGCGCATATTGACGCAGAAGCGTATGATGTTTATATACAAATCTGGCATCGAACGTCGCTGTTGTTTCCGTGGCAAAATGGTTGTGCCAAAATAGACACATTTTTTCTTCGATGCTGCAAGATTGGCTCCACATCAAACCGATCCACCAACTCTTAAAGGATTCGTTCCTTTGATTGTTCACAGTGCTGTGGTATGCCGCATTCACCCATGTTTCACCCGGCAATACTCCGGTCGGATCTTTCGAAGAGGAATAATTGTTGATCGGCGGCGAGGGCGGGATCTTTGATGTGGAAAGCAGGGTATCAACGGCAGTCTCGACAGTCATTCCCGACAGCAGGTCAATATCTTCTGTTGTTGCGCCAAACGTGGTTCTTCGCAAAAGATGAAGAATTTGATCCTTCCCAAATGCGCCGGAATATATTTCCAATCCGCTCCCAGAGCGATTGAGATGACCAGGCAAAAACGTATTGCCGAATTGGTATCCCTTATTCATACCTGAAAGTACTTCGGAATATTACAATTCGCAAATGAAAGATTATGATGTTTTTATAAAGCAGGGAAATAAAAAACCCCCGAAAAAGACGGGGGTTTACTGTTTTGGATGAATAATCGTAACGATTCAAATGAGTTCGATTAACTCTTGCGAAAACTTTTGCTTCGATTGGAGCCCTACTAATTTCTTTACAATCTTTCCGTTTTTATCAACATAAAAAGTTGTTGGATATCCACGCAGACCTCCAAATGCTTCCTGAAGATCGCCATTGTTGTCAACAACAATTTGATACGGTACTTTATATTCCTTCGTAAAGTCGACAACTAATTCCATTGCATCATCACCCCGATCTGCGGAAATTCCGATAAATAATGCACCCTTAGATGAAAACTCTTCGTTGAGTTCAACCAGATCAGGAGTCTCTTTAATGCAGGGACCGCACCACGTTGCCCAAAAATTAATGACTACCGGTTTCCCTTTAGAATATTCGGCAAACGAAACCACCGCGCCGTTCTCATCATACCAGGTGAAATTCGGTGCCTGATCATTTGCAGTGTTATTGACGGAAGCTAACAGAGAGACATTTCCGTTGTAGTGAGATGATGCCGTGCCTGCGGGTGAATCTTTCGGCTGTTGTTGTTCCTGACATGCAAAGAACGATAACGACAAGAGAATCACAAATGATAGTTTCATTAATTCAATTCCTTTTCAGTTAGTAATGCGATCATTTCTTCTTTTTTCAAGTTGCTGACAGCTGAGCAGAGCGTATTTTTATACCGCCACATCACTATCGTAGTATTGTCCGGCAGCTCGCGGATGTACCAATCGGTATCCTTTAATTCCTGTTTAATGTCATCCGGTAAACCGATCGATCTGCCATCCATAGCATCGCTCATGGATGCTTGATAGATATAAATAATATTCTTCTCTCCAACTTGATAGACAACGTGTGCCAATTTAACACCTTTGAATTCAGAAAGGACACCGGCACATGAATTACATCCTTTCATTTTCGGTACAATTACATCGAAGGTAACTTCATTTTCCAGAAATCTATGAACGTCATCTTCAGTGCTTACAAGCTGCGGTTGAATGGAACCGCCGATCACTGCCTGGTAGTTCTGCAGCGACTGCGAAACAATGTTCATTTCGTCGGACATTTCAGTTGATGAGGAGTCGAATAAGGAATAAACGCCGACAGCAACAACCGCAAGAGCAACAAGCATGAGCACCGGATTCAATTTAAACGATACTACCTTGCCCAGCCACCTTCGCGAAGGTCTGTTAATCGTAGCATTAACGATTGCGTAATATATTTCGGAGGGTACGCTCTCACGCTTCAATTTCGAACCGACGGTGTATTTTGCAGACGCGAGTGATTGAAATTCACAATAACAGTGGGGACACGCACGAGCGTGATCCATCAGTTCATCGTTTTTTTCCTTGCTTAATCTGCGGTCGACACACTCGCACACGCATTCATTAAATTCATCGCAATTCACACATGCACCTTCAATTATTAATCATGATTTTCTTTTTTAATGAATCCTCGCTGAACGGCGTAATCAAATAATTCTGCATGTAACAGCTTTCTTCCTCTGTGAAGGCGCGAACGAACAGTGCCGACAGGGATTTGAAGAAATTCCGCAATTTCTTCATACGCGAGTCCCTCAATGTCGCACAATATGACAACGGTCCTAAACTCTTCCGGCAGCGATTCGAGAGCTTTGGATACATCGTCATCGAGCAGTTGGCCGAATATCTTTTCCTGAAGGTCGTTATCATCGCTGTTCTGATCCCGCACCAGATTGTAGTACCCTTCAATTTCATCATAAT
>CAZQSI010000023.1:7107-39228 GCA_964596155.1 uncultured Chitinophagaceae bacterium | reverse complement strand
TGTTCTATTTTTTTCTTCTCCGTAATATCACTCATCAGCGAAAGTATTGATTTCGGTTTTCCTTCGGTATCGTAAATCAGATTTAAACGAACATGAGTGTCAAGCAATTCCTCTGTTTTTGTTTTGCTTTTGATTTCTCCAGAAAAGTTTCCTTCATTCAGTACAATGTTTAACCGTTTGGCGTAATCGCTGTCGGAAACCCAAATCAGCTTCCGAATATCTTTTTCCATTGCTTCTTCTGAGAGCCAGCCAAACATCCGTGCGGCACCTTTATTCCAATATAAAACTCGGCCATCCAGGCTTATTAAAGTGATCGCTTCGTGCGCTTCATCCAACAACAGTGCCTGCTCTTCTATTTTTTGCAGAGACGCTTCCCTTTGAGTGACATCCTGTTTTACGGCAACGTAATGTGTTATTTCATTGTGTGCCGATAGGACAGGAGTGATCGTCATTTCATCACTGTACAACGTTCCGTCTTTGCGTTTATTGACCACAACACCTGTCCAAATGCTGCCGGATGAGATTGTTTTCCACATCATGTCATAAAAGTCGTTGGAATACTTTCCGGACTTCAGTATGCTGGTCTTTTTTCCGATCAACTCCGAGAGAGAGTATCCCGTTATTTGGCTTACAGATTTATTTCCCCAAACTATCTTTCCTTCCAAATTCGTGATCAAAATTCCGTTTGCAGCAGTTTCAAGAGCTGCGGTTTGCAACAGCAGTTGTTCTTCTGATTTCTTAATTTCGTCTATGTCTGTGTGAGTTCCCAACATTCGCAGCGGTTTTCCGTCTTTCGTCCATTCGATGATTTTTCCGATTGATAATATCCACTTCCATTCTCCTGAATATGTCCGCTGACGAAATTCGATTCTATATTCATCCAATGCACCATTGATGTAATCGGAATATGCCGAAGCAGCTTTTTTCTTATCGTCTGGATGCAGCCGTTCGATCCACGCAGCATTGGTTTCAACGAATGTTGCAGGATCATATCCGAGCATCGTTGCATATTCCGTGTTTACAATAGCTTCCCCTGTTTGGATATTCAAATCATATAATCCCTGCTGCGCGGCTGTCAATGATAACCGGAGACGTTCTTCATTTTTCTCTAAAGCTGCTATGGCCTGTTTCCGTTCTGTAATGTCATTCAGCGATCCCACGATCGCGGTTGTTTTACCGTTCTCAAGTATCGGTGCTTCCCGCACCTCAACCCATACATTCCATCCCTCTTTATGCCTCAATTCGAGTTCATACGGCTGCTGCGGTTCGCCCCGAGTGATGGCTTTCATCGTTAAATCATAGCCAATCGTGTTGACCGGATTCTCAGTCGCAAAAGACTGCCAATTGACCAGAGCCTCCTCAACCGTATATCCCAGAAGCGAGGTAATCTGGGGACTTATGAATGTGATCTTATGATGGACATCGTGCGTATAAAAAACATTAGTGCTGTTTTCAATAATATTTTTCAGTTTTAATTCGCTCGCGATCAATGCTTCTTCGGTTTTCCTCCGTTCGGTAACATCGCGTGCAATCACATAAAATCCGGTAATTTCATTGTTTTCCGTCATCAGCCGCGCATTTTGGTTGAACCACTTGCGTTCACCTGCTTTTGTACGGAATGGAAAAACAGTTGTGGTGAGTTCCTTCTTCCGGATAAATTGTAGTATATAATGATTCGACACTTTCTTCTTAAAATCAGGTTCAATCAATTCGACAAACCTCATGCGAAGGAGTTCTTCGATTGAATATCCGGAGATATGTACACCGGCGGGATTCACGTATGTAAACTTTCCTTCTAAATCTGCAGTAAATATGATATCTGCAGCTTCTTCTACCACCATCCGGAATTTTTTTTCGGATTCGTACACTGCCCGTTCTGCATTCATACGGTCGGTGGCATCTTCCACCAGGGCCTGCACACATAATGTCCCGTTAAAAACAGTTTTATTCAGCGAGAGAATTGCATTATACGGAGATCCGTCTTTTCGTTTGAATCGAATATTGTAATTTTTTACAAACCCATGTTTATTAAACAGTCCCATGACAACATCGCGATCCTTGGGGTCATAATACAAGGAAGAAACGTTATCAAATTGTTGAATATCCGCATATGTATAATTTCCCGGTTTTAGCATAGCATCGTTGTATGCGATCAATTTACCGTTTGAATCAGCAACTCCGATGCCGATGGGGGAATTTTCGAACAGCATCCGGAATTGTTCTTCCTGTTCACGAAGCAATGCTTCGGACCTTTTTCGTGCAGTGATGTTTTCATGTGCCACAACAACACGGATCGGACCTTCACCAGGAAATCGAGTAATACGGCACAAAAACCATCTTTTCTCGTTTGGCGAATGGCATGGATATTCTATGGCATATTCAAATCCTTCCGTGGCAATAACGGATTTTATTCCCTTTGCAATGCGTCGTGCTTCGGAGGAACCTTCGCCGATCGACGAGTCGCACACTTTTAAATAATTGACTCCTTCAGCCGTTACCTCGGGTTTGCCGTTGTTGCTGGCCGCAAAATCCTTCCACGCCTTGTTTACCATTAATATGACACCATGGTCATTAAGAATAGCAATATGGGATGTCAATGCATCGATGGTTGCAATGGCAAAGCGTTCAGAATGTTCCAGTGATTTAAATATTTTTTTGTGTTCCGATTCTATTTCGCCGACTTCCCACGCAAAGGATATATCTGATGCGAGTTCATCCAACAACAGTACTTCCTCGTCGGTAAAAAATACTTTATCGTCGGAAAACAATGTGATCGTGCCGACGACCTTGTTTTTAACTTTGATCGGAAATCCGGCGCAGGATTTAAAGCCAAGCTTTGTGCTTTGCTCTTTCAAGTGAATGTTGCCGGAATGATGATCAAGATCATTAATGATATAGTGTGTCCCTGACACATATGTTTTCCCAGCCGGTCCCAACAGACGTTCCTTTTTCGTCAAATTGAGATCTATCGAATCCAAATAGTTTCCCACTTTTCCGGCAGAAGCAGCCGGCTCAATGCGTTGTGACGTCTCATTCACGATTCCGATCCATGCCATTACAAACCCGCCGTGATTGACGGCGATTGAACAGACTTCATTAAAAAGTTTGTCTAAATTGCGTGTTCGTGCAATCAGCTTATTGATGTTTGAAATGAGATTGTTAATTCGTTGAAGTCGGGCAATTTCTTTATCAGCCTCAATTCTGTCGGTGATATCAGACGACAATATGAGTATTCCGTTCTCAACAGGTTGAACTCTCATGTTAAAATACTTAGTTGACCCGTCGGCAATTCTCATTTTTTCCACACCGTGATAATCATGTTTTTTTTCCATACAATTTTTCAACTGTATAAAAAAACCTGATTTTTCAATATCCGGCCATACTTCCAAAAACGGCATGCCGATAAGTGCTTCGTTCGGTATTTGGTTATGCTGCTCTGCAACTTTATTTAAATAAATATACCGCCAATCGAATCCGATGATGTGGCATCCTTCTTGAAGATTATCCATCATCAGTCGGAAACTGTCTTTAGTGTCCGAAAGAACCGATTCAGATCGTTCACGCTTCAGGCGTTCGATACGCGCCATTTCAAAGTGCCGACTGAGCACGAGAAACAAAATACAAGCCGTTACAGAAACAAATAAAAATCCTTTGTACGTTTGATATGAATTGAGCAGGATTGGATCTGAAATTACACTTGCAAGCAATATATCAGAGAGGTAAATCCACCCAAATCCAAGAATGGCATAAATTGCAGATGTTTGAAAAGGTATATTTACGTGCGAATATTTCATAAAAATGGACACCGACAAGTTACTGCCGTTCGCCAATCATTCCAATTGAAAAGTGGATTACATCGCTCATATCATTCATAAGATGCAAATGCGGTGCCATGTAAATCATACTTTTCGGTCGTAAAACTGCATAAACTGATCTCAAGGAATTATCAAAAACAACATTTTTCTCCGTACAATGTTAAAATTGAGAAACAGAATACCGCTCATTAATCCAACAAGACATCCCACATCGTTCAATTGGTATATTCTGCAACACTTTGTCATATTATTCGAATAGTTTTTTAGTTCTAATGTCAAAGCTAAGATTGGTAAAAACAAGGCGCAGATACAATTGATGAATCCGATATATTGGCGAGGTAGATAAAATTACTGCATCCAGAATCAGCTTTAAAAATAGGCGGTAGAGGCATTCCGTTGGAAATGGCTCTTATCTATAGTTATTATAGCATTCACAATATTACTTTGCAGGTGTTCCCATAATGCTCTATATTAAACCGATACAATATGCCTAAGCAAAAATATAGTGCCTCTATTCTTGTTGCTGACGATGAGTATGACTTTCGAATGCTGCTTGAATCATTTCTTGTATCTGAAGGACATACTGTTGATACTGCCGAGGATGGAACCGTTGCAATTAATAAGCTGCAGGAAAAATCGTTCGATCTCGTACTGCTCGACATTCGCATGCCCCGCGTTGACGGCATAGAAGTGCTGCAGTTTATCAAGCAGCAATATATTGACACCCAGGTGATCATATTAACCGGCGTTGATGAAGTACGGATCGCGGTGGATTGTATGAAACTAGGTGCGTTTCACTTCCTGACCAAACCGTACTCGGTTGATGAACTGCTTTCTTTGATAAACCGTGCACTCGAGAATCGTGCACTGGTAATCGAATTGAAAGTGATGAAGTCGACGATCTCTCGTCTCGCCGGTTCCTCCCAATTGATCGGTGAAAGCACAGAATTCAAAAAGGTGCTTGACCTCGCTGCAAAAGTTGCGCCGAGCGACTCAACGGTATTGCTGGAGGGCGCCAGCGGCACGGGAAAAGAAGTGTTTGCGAATTTTCTTTATAAAAATTCTCCCCGTGCCGAAAAACCGTTCGTAGCATTAAACTGTGCCTCAATCCCCGACACTTTAATTGAGAGCGAACTCTTTGGTCATGAAAAAGGGGCGTTCACTGATGCAAGTGCAATGCGTCAAGGACTTGTTGAAATTGCAAACGGCGGAACGCTGTTTCTTGATGAGATCGGTGAAATAACAACAGTGTTTCAGCCGAAATTGCTTCGTTTCATTCAATCCGGCGAATACCGCCGGGTCGGGGGAAATAAAACATTAAAGTCCGACGTCAGAATAATTTCTGCAACAAACAGAAATCTGTTCGATGAGGTAACCGCAGGCCGATTCAGGGAAGATTTATTGTATAGACTGAATGTCATTACGATTCGCCTTCCCTCCCTTTCCGAACGAAAAGACGATATACCATTATTGGCCCAAAGCATTCTTGAGCGGAAAAATAAACTGCGCGAAAAGAAGGAACTGCATCCGGATGCTCTGGTTGCATTAACGGAATACCAATGGGCGGGAAATATCCGGGAACTGGAAAATGTTCTCGAACGGGCGATTATTCTCAGTACGGACGGCTTCATTCGACCGAAGGACCTCCTGCTGCCGCACCAACTCCATGCAAAACAAGCTTCATCCGCCGATGGAAATCAAAAGATAGGTTCTGCAATGTCCATATCCGAACTGGAAAAAGAACATATTGCCGGTGTTTTGACCAATACTAAATGGAATAAAAATCTCGCCACCAAAATCCTCGGAATTTCATTAAAGACGCTGTACACTAAGATTCATCATTACAACCTAAAACAACATTAGATCGGCTTCGATCGTCTGCAGATACTGAGATATCGTTCGCCGATAAATCTTCCGAGTCTGCTGGAAAAATGCTCTCAGACACTCTGTATCCGCAATTATATAATATCAGAGCCAATCTATCAGATTCTCCTCGTTAACGTTTAACGCCTCTCCGTAATCTCGTTTTTTGTCTAAAAACTTACTCTTTTCTTTAACATGTTGGCGATGTCTTTGGGCATCAGTGATGTTAAAAATAGAGTTTTTCCTTCCTTTTGACATTGTAATTTCTACAAGACAATGGTCACATCGTAAAAAAAATTCTCCTTTAATTTTGATTTTCTTTAAAAACCCCAGTAAAACGGGTTGAATTTTCATTGGCATTGCCGTTGCCCTAAAGTTTGGCATGGAGCAAAGCACAATGAAAAAGTTTATCGTATATTTTACTCACGCAACAATCGCACTCTCAGCGATGTCATTTTCCCAGGGGTTTGATTTAATGAATTCACAATCCATTTCCAAGGTTGCCGAAAGTTCTTTATACACAGTAACTCCATCCGGAATTGAAGAATATACCTCAACATCAGTTTCCAAACCTTTTCGTATCACCAATAACGATACATTGTTCGTGGGAAAAGAGCAAACGACAACATCTGTAGCAGACGGAGAACATATGCCGAGCGCATCCACACTTCAGCAAAACTATCCTAATCCATTCAATAATGGAACAATTATCCGCTATTCAGTGAAAGAAGCGAGCGATGTCTCCATTTCAGTATTCGATATGGCTGGCCGGGAAGTGAAAACATTGGTGAAAGAGGCGAAACAGACAGGAACGTTCAGTGTTGGAATGACAAATGCCGAAATCGCTTCGGGCACCTATATCTACAGAATGATAACAAAAAGCAACAGCGGAAAAACCTCTGTTGAAACAAAAAAAATGATTGTCCTGAAATAGCATGAAACCTCTTTGTATTCTTATCATTGTTTTGACAACAACCGCTGTTTCGCAACAGCTTGTAATAAAAAAAAACAACGAGATATCCACCATTCAGTCAGCAGCGACCGACGTTATCGCTTCATCTGTTGACAACACCATCATGTCAAAGGTTTCAACGGATGATGATATCAGATTGATCGTTGAATTGACCACACCCACCCGTCTCGAGCAAAAAATAAGCGGCAGGACATTTTTGAAAAGTATCGCAGTTGCATCACGTGAATACGTTCTTGCAAAAATTCCAGATGCACGAATGAGCAGAACGTTTGAAACAGTGTTGAGCGGGTTTGTTATTACAACAAAAAGAAGCAACGTACGAACCATTTCGACACTGCCCGGCGTTCGGTCGGTGTATCCCGACATGATTGTGACGACACTGCCCGAATCCAATCTTTCTTCCAACCCGGTCGTACCTACCGCATCTACTTCCCTTGCAACCGGATTAGATGTCCGAGTCGGCATCATCGATACGGGAATTGATTATCTTCATGAAGCATTTGGACGAGGATTTGGCAAAGGATATCGCATTGCCGGCGGATATGACTTTGTGAATAACGACAACGATCCGATGGACGATAACGGCCACGGCACTCATGTCGCCGGCATTATTGCAGGAAATTCTGCTTCTATTTCTGGTGCAGCAAGAAATGCCACGCTTTTTGCCTATAAAGTCCTTGATAATAACGGCAGCGGTTCTTCTTCCGCGGTGATTGCGGCAATTGAACAGGCAATTAACGACAGCATTCATGTCCTAAATTTAAGTCTTGGTTCGTCGTCCGGTTCCATCGATGATCCGCTGTCAAGAGCAGTGGACAGAGCCGCAGCGGCCGGAATTGTTGTTGTCGTAGCAGCCGGTAACAACGGCGGATTTTCAACCATCAACTCTCCGGGAATGGCTCGCCTGGCGATGACAGTCGGTGCCACAGATGCCCGTGCAATTGCATCATTCAGTTCTAAGGGTCCGGAAACCAATCAATACCAGATCAAACCGGAAATCGTCGCTCCCGGCGTCAATGTTCTCTCTGCAAAAAACGGCGGCGGATACGTTCAAATGAGCGGAACATCAATGGCGGCTCCGTTTGTCACAGCCATTGCAGCAGCGATGCGGGAAATTCATCCGGATTGGACAGCAGAGCAAATTCGGGACGCGGTAATATCCAGTTCGAAGGATCTCGGCATATCCATATTTTCACAAGGACATGGTAAGATCTCTGCCAGTGCATTAGAAACTAAAGTATTTACAAGCCCAGCGCAAATCAGCTTTGGATTTAACCCTCCCTCGGTACCGGTTTGGCGTCAACAGCGGAAAGTGACTGTTTTTAATAAAAGCAGCGAAGTGTCAACATTTCGTTTTGTTTTGAAACAACAACATCCCGCTGTTCTCATTCGATTCACTCCGGAGCACGTAGAAATAGAATCGGGAGATTCAGCTGTGATCTCAATAGATCTTGAAACAAATAATCAATACCTGATTAACAACAATGCATTCGAAAACGGTTATGTCGGAACAATTATTGCGGCAGGTAATGTTGATTCACTTATTATTCCCTACACGTTTTTTAAAGGACCGGTGCTGCAACTTCGTTTTAATGAAATCCCGTGGATGGTGTTGATTCACAACGGATCAAATTATTCTAAAACAGTCACTCCAAAATCAACTTCGTTAGCGCTTATTCTTCGTGACGGCGAGTATGATGTTGTTGCTTCATTTTACGGATCGAGATATGTGGTTGCAGAAGGAGTTGATGTCAGGGGAAAAGCGGATGTTGAGATTTCGAGCGAACAGGCGGTGAACCCCTTGTCATTCCGACCAATTGATCAAAATGGTGCTCCACTGGTGTTGGGTGCGCTGAAAGGAACGTACAGCTATTTGGAAACATTTGTTCACAAGGCAACGGGATTTGCCATTATCGGCATGGGGGGAGGAAAAACGACTGCGCACACTAATCAACCGAAATATTTTTCTCCGGTCAGCGACCGCTATACCTATGGTTTCTCCATGACATTACAGCCGAACAATGCCACGTCGTATACTTTCGACATCATCGCTGATTCTGGTATTTCACAGGCGAGAGATATTCTGTTCCAACCATCAGACATTCAAAGTATTGATGTTAAATATTCGTTGAATCAGTCGGTGCAGCGTGCTTTTCCGATCGTCTGGACAACATACGTCGGAGGGTCGTCGAGCATGGGCGTTACATTTTATGACGGCAACGCCGAACCGATGACATTTCCGTTTATTCAAAAATCATATTACACCCGCCGCACAACGCAATTTCCGATTTTTCATCAGCGTGAAGCGTACAGCTTCTGATTTCGTATTGAACGGAAACAAAGTGAGCTGTTGATTTCAGTTACTTGAAATTTTACCCGGAATAAATGTCAGCGACTCGGAATTGAGGCAGTAACGAAGCCGAGTCGGTTTCGGTCCGTCGTCAAACACATGTCCGAGATGCGAATCGCATCGCGCACAGTTGATCTCCACTCGCCTCATACCGTAACTCAGATCGATCTTTTCCGACACATGATCTTTAGCAATCGGCTGGAAAAAACTTGGCCATCCCGTGCCGGAATCAAATTTGGTATTCGATGCAAACAATGGCAGTTCGCAGCAGACACAAATATAAATTCCTTCTTGTTTGTGATCATAAAATGCACCGCAAAATGCCCGCTCCGTCCCCGCTTCCCTGGTAATTGCATATGTTTCGGGCGAAAGAATTTTTTTCCATTCTTCTTCACTTTTCACGACTTTAGGCATTCCTGCTGTATATGTATCTTTTAGATACTCGCTGATTGGTTTCATGGGATTTTCCTTTACAGTTGGCGGATATTTCCGCTGTTGGATTATGCCGGTAAGCGGACGTTCTCCGAAGGCAGTCTCCAGAAGCACTCCGGCCAACAGTGCAGCCAGAATAATGAAAGAAATGTTCCTGATTTTGTGATTCATAGCGCGGCTCTCCTTATCTCCTTTTACAACACTCTGATCCTGCGAATAGTTTTCACAAAATTATCATATTCTTCTAACACGATCGTATCAATCAGTGGACCAACCGGGATGGAATAACGCGGTTATTTTATTTTTTGACGTAATTCGTCAATATTGACGATGTCGTTTAATTCGACTATGGAACCGTCGATCGACTTGCCCGAACCGTTCCATTTTTCGTGGGATGAGAACACCGAAAGATCACCCAGATCAACCACTCTTCCCTTCCATTGAGTACCTGTCGAATCTTTCACTGATTCTTTGTTTATCGCAATATCGGCAATGACGGACGGTCGACCGTCGGAAAATGTGAGGGTCGCCTTTTCGATAATGATATCTACGATATTTTTCGTGTTCATCGGTATCTGATCATATGAAGAAATATCGGTCTGTTCATATGTTCCCGTTGCTATGGAATGGAGTACGCTTAACAAGCCGACACAATTCAACTTTCGAATAAATTGCTTTTCCGGATCATTGTACCAACCGCCGGATTCTATCAGCACGGTGCTGGTGCCCCATCGCTGGATGTTATCGCCGAACGCTCTTGGTTCAAACGTATCATCATATTTTCCGATATGATGTTTCACGAATTGGCTGAAAACGTTATTCAGTTCGGAGGCAATTTTCTTTGCCCTCGTTCTGACATCATTATCTGTTTTTTCTGCATTGTAGGCAGGAGCCAAAAGCGAGATGACCGCAACGGTTCCTTTGTCTCCGACGGAATATCTCGGATCCTGATCGTGCAGATTAAATCCTATCAGCGGTTGATATGCATCGCGTGTGTTTTTGAGAATCCGGGCTTCCGGGGTCTGCAGCCGGAGCGCATCCCGGTTCATATCTATCCCCTGAGACGTGCGGCGCTGGAATCGCTCCGCTCCGTCCGGATTCAACATGGGAATGATGAGCATTGTCGTGTTGGAGAGCAATATCTTCACTTCGGGTCTATCGGGATGCTTGGCGATATAGTTCAAGATGTCAAACAGCGCCATCGTTGCCGTCGGCTCATCGCCGTGCATTTGAGACCATAATAAAATTTTTGTTTTCCCTTTGCCGAGTTTCAGAAGATTGATCGCGCGGTTTTCTGCAGAGAGACCCAATTGTTCGACTGTGAGAAGTTTCCCGAGTGATTGTTTCAGAATCTCGAGATGCGACATCATCTCGGCATGTTTGAACCGGCGGGAGGAAAATTCTTTAAAGGAATAGGAATCGTAGGAATCAAATAATTCCTTCGAAAATTGGGCATCTGCAGAATGAGTGGTCATACATATCGCCAAAATAAGAGAGAATAGTTTCATAATACTCCGTACATATAAAACCCGCCCGGCATGATGCTCCCGGACGGGTTAAGTGTAACAAAAAATTACTTCAATAACATCATACGCTTGGCATCGGTAAACGTGCGGCCATCCTCAAGCTGCACGCTAATCCGATAGAGATACAATCCGCTGGCAGCTTTCGATCCTGCGCCTGTCGTGGCGTTCCACATCACTGCATTGTAACCACGGTGCGCCTCGCCATGAAATAATTCACTGACAACATTGCCAAGAATGTCATACACAACTACGGAAACTTTACCATTTGCCGGAATGGTATAGCTGATCATTGTGGAGGGATTAAACGGATTCGGATAGTTCTGATGCAAAGTAAAATCGTTTAATGATTGTCCGCTGTTTCCAACTGATGATGATCCGGTAAGAGATAATGTGTCTGCGCTTCTTGTTGTTAATGTCACCGAATTGCCGCTCCGGGGAGTTGCAATCATTACGATTTCTTCATTGCCGTTTTCGAACCAGATGATGTTTCCTGCCCAATCAAGCGCGATATCTGCATCCTGACGATTGTTTCCTCCGATTGACAACGGATGATCACTGTTTTTATAGATTTGTTTTAATTCCGGAAACGGACCGTCAAATCCGGTCATTTGATGAATTCCGAATGTTGTGGTGTCGGAACCTGAGGCCCGGCGAACTGCAAAGTACACCGTATCATCCGCTGCGCTGTTCAAATCAGATCCATGCTTAATTTCGAAGCATACCGGTAGTCCAAGTGCAGTTTCAAGTGAAATCAGGGCATCCGACCTCCGTTTCGGCAATCCGGACGAAATATCATACCGTTCGATGTATCCGGGTGCGACAAGTTCACCGGTGCGCACTGTAACAAGCATTGCACCTGCGTCATCAATCACAACATCTCTTGTGTACATTCCAAATGCTCCGATCAGCACTAATGGAGTCTTTAACGTATCATCCATTCCGATATCTGCGCGCCATACCACTGTGTCTGCGGCGATATACAATTTCAAATTTGCCCCTTCGCCGACCGGATAAATTCCTCTCGGCCTGGTGATGTTCCGGATGATAATTTTCGGTACGGCGCTGTCATGATCCATTCGCGTGACAAAGTTTCCGCTGTTGCTCACCTGATAGATTCTGCCTTTAGCATCAACTGCCGAAGTCCAAGCCGCAACCGATCCTCCCCAATCATATGTTCCGCCGTTCGAAGTTCCGAGTGTCTGCGTCAGCATCGGATGATTCGGTTCGGTGCCGGCAAACGAGCCATCCGGATTATAGCGAAGGGTCCCCTGTTTATACCCGTCATTGCTTGTCGGATCAGCATTGCTTGCATACCAATAACCGAATCCTTTAGTATTCATATTGTTATTGATATCAACCCCCCGCGTATAAATTCCGCGTCCAATCAGCGGGGGAACATCAGAGGTGTTCTGGAAGTAAAAGGATGTATACTTCGAATCCGAATAGACCATTCCTGTTGCCGTGACAGTGATATAATATTTCGTATTGGGCGAACCGCCTGTTCCGTCCCAAGTGACAGCATTTGGGTTTGAAGATCTTCCCTGATTGGAAGCATTGAGGGTTGCGACAACCGCATTCGTGCCTGCATTCACCACCTTAACGACAATTGCAGTTGCTGTATCGTTGAGATAGTACCAAATCTTCGCTCCGGTTCCATCGTTCACTTTTCCGTCGAACGAACTGCCGTCAGGGTTTGTCACCATGATTCGTGATGCGAAGACGTCTCCGTACAATGATCCGGATGCCAACAACAATACGGTAGAAAAAAGTAGTATCTGTTTTTTCATGCTGCCTCCTTGCAAATGATGAAATGGCCGTGTGTTCTGACGGAAAAATGGATACGCATATCTTAAATAGACTGAAGGGAATATAGTTTCTTTGGTAAAGAATCGCAACGACAGCGGGAAAAAAGATGCCCTTGGGATTTTCACCGAATTTTCGTATTTTTAGTGACATTTTTACATCCCGATGGTTCGGGATTTTTTTTCATACGAGATCAAGCAAGGAGTTGTCGTGGAAGTAACAATCAATAATGTGAATGATTGCGTTCGAGAAATGAACGTCACCATGTCGCAGGAGGAGCTGTCGCCCCATTTTGAAAAAGCATACAAAGAAGCAGCACCCGCGCTGGAAATAAAAGGATTCCGCAAGGGAAAGGTGCCGATGCCGATGATTAAAAAGATGTTCGGACCGAGCATAGAATATCAGGCGGTTGAGGAGATCACCAATGATGTTTTCCGGTCAGAGATGGAATCGCGCAATATCACGCCGATCGGAACACCGCAAATTAATAAGATCGATTTTAAACCGGGAACTCCTCTGACGTTTCTGGTGCGATTCGAAGTCCGGCCTGAATTCGAACTAAAGGATCATTCTTCCATTTCCGTTGAAAAATACATCCATGCAACGAAGGAGACAGAAGTAAATAACGAAATCGAGAGAATCCAGCAGATCAATTCGACGACCGAGACGGCCGACAAAGCGGAAGACGAATATTCCATCGTTACCGTAGACATGCTCGATATGGAAGAACAGGGACACTCCCGGGAAGGAATGAAAATCTACCTGCGGGAGCAGTCAACCGAAAAAGAGATCAAAGAAGCGTTGATCGGCACCTCTGTCGGGGACACCAAAGAAGTGAAATTCACACATCAGCACGGCGATCATGCCCATGAAGTGCATTTGAAACTGACGGTGAAGAAAATTGAAAAGGTCCTATTGCCTCCCTTTGACGACGCTCTTGCGCAAAAAGTGAGCAACGGAAAATTCAACACCGCTGACGAAATGAAAGAAAACATTCGCAAAGATCTTGATGAATTCTGGAAAGAACGGAGCAACCGCAGGTTTGAAAACGACCTCTTGACGGAAATTGTAAAGCAATATGAATTTACGGTTCCGGAAGCTCTCATCCAAAACGTTACCGATACATTCATTGAGGATGCCAAAAATCAGCAGCCGAACAAACAGCTTCCCAAAAATTTTAACGAGCAGGCGTACAGGGAACAGGCACGGGAAACTGCTGTTTGGCAGTCAAAATGGCTCCTGATCAAGGAACAATTCATCGAAAAGATGAACATTGAAATCAGCGATGCAGAAATTGATACAATTGCGGCGGAAGAAGCTGCAAAGCTAAATATAGATAAGGAAAGACTTGTGAGTTTCTATAAAAGTTCCGATAATGCGTTGGAACGCCTGAAATATAACAGACTTATTGACCATTTAAAGAGTGGTGTAAAAATTACCGAGGTTGAGACAGACGATTACAGTAAATTTGCGACAAATTAATAGACAATTTTTGGCTCTTTGATGCGTCTAATAGTATGTCAAGAAAATTTACTTTTACAAGGAGTGTTATGATCAGCAGTCAATTGAAACAGACATCACCGTATGAAGTGTATAATCAGCTTGTGCCGATGGTGGTCGAACAGACCAGCCGCGGTGAACGTGCGTATGATATATTTTCACGGCTGTTAAAGGAGCGGATCGTGTTTATCGGCACCGCCATCGATGATTATGTTGCATCGCTTGCCATCGCGCAGATGCTGCATCTAGAAGCAGAAGATCCCGACAAAGACATTTCCGTCTACATCAACTCACCCGGCGGATCTGTCACAGCCGGTCTCGCGATATACGATACAATGCACATCATCCGTCCCCAGGTAGCAACGATCTGCGTCGGTATGGCGGCCAGCATGGGAGCCATTTTGCTGCTTGCGGGGGAAAAGGGAAAACGGCAGGCGCTGCCGAACGCGCGGATTATGATTCATCAGCCGTGGGGCGGCGCTCAGGGAACCGCTTCGGACATCAGTATTCAGGCGGAAGAAATCCTGAAAACGAAGAAGCGGCTCAACGAAATTATTTCCCAGCACACCGGAAAATCAATTGCCGATGTTGAAAAAGATACGGACCGGGATAATTATATGTCGTCCCAGCAAGCCGCAGCGTACGGAATTATCGACAAAGTGCTGACGAAACGATCAAGCGACGGAAAGAAAGACAAAGAAAAGTAAGATATGGGGAAACAGAAAAACGAAGATAAAGTCCGCTGTTCATTTTGCGGACGCAGGCCGGAGGAAGTGACCAGCATTATCGCCGGACCGGACGTGTATATCTGCGATATGTGCGTATCCACCTCCATGGATATCATTCGAAACAATCTTTCCTCCGCGCGAACCAAGAGGATCAAAAACAAAGGTCTTCTTACGCCGACGCAAATAAAATCGGCACTGGATGAATATGTGATTGGGCAGGAACAGGCGAAGATTACTCTAGCCGTTGCCGTCTACAACCATTATAAACGTGTAGATTCTCAGGAGCAGTTTTCCGATCCGGAAAATGTGGAGATCGAAAAGAGCAATATCCTCCTGATTGGTTCAACAGGAACCGGAAAAACTTTACTTGCTCAGACACTAGCGAGAATTCTCGATGTACCGTTCGCCATTGCCGATGCAACGACGCTTACCGAAGCTGGCTATGTCGGTGATGATGTGGAAACGGTGCTGGTGCATCTGCTGCAAAATGCGGAATACAATGTGGAGCGTGCCGAACGCGGAATTGTTTATATCGATGAGATCGATAAAATTGCGCGAAAGAGCGATAGTGCATCAATCACCAGAGATGTTTCCGGCGAAGGTGTCCAGCAGGCACTGCTGAAAATCCTTGAAGGAACAATAGCCGGTGTCCCTCCCAAAGGAGGACGAAAGCATCCGGAGCAGAGTCTGATCAATTTGAACACGAAGAACATTCTGTTTATTTGCGGCGGCGCTTTTGAAGGACTCGAAAAAATTATTACGCGCCGCATTCATAAAAATGCCGTCGGCTTCGGCGCAGAAATTAAAGGGAAAAAAGAACAGGCGCACGATGCATATCTCTCAAAAGCGGAACCGGAAGATTTGCTGAAATTCGGGTTGATTCCGGAGTTTATCGGCCGTCTTCCCGTCCTCACAACGCTTCATTCGCTGGACGAACATGCATTGATGAACATCCTTGTCGAACCGCGCAACGCCATCATCAAGCAATTCAAGAAATTGTTTAAATATGAGGGGGTTGAACTTTCCTTTGAAGACGATGCCCTGAAACAGATTGTCGGAAAAGCGATAGCCCGCGGAACGGGTGCAAGAGCGCTGCGATCGGTGGTTGAAGAAATTATGAGGGATATTATGTACGAACTTCCTTCAAAATCGAATGTGACGAAGTGTATAGTAACAAAGGAAACCATTGATAAGAAAAAAGAACCGATTTACGTTCTTGAAGAAAGAAAATCTGCCTAAGCACATTCAGTGCTGCAACATTTCCGTTTCTGTAATAAAAAATCCCGCGTTGCGGGATTTTTTATTACTCATTTCCGATTACCCACGTCAGCGCGATAATTGCGGCGGTTTCTGTCCGTAACCGTCTCCGTCCAAGCGACACCTGAGTGAACTCCGCCTTTTCTGCACGATTAATCTCTTCTTCCGTAAATCCTCCTTCCGGACCGATGAGGATCATCGCAGAGCGCGGCGGTTTCCGGTGTTTCAAAGCTTCGTGAATGAACAGCACATGGTCTGTCCGTTCATACGGAATCAGCTTAACATCATATTCCGTGGAATTTGCTATGACCAATTCGAAATCCGTCGGCGGCGCAATGACCGGCAGAATACAGCGGCCCGATTGTTTCATGGCGGCAACGGCAATATTATTCCATCGGTCCTGTTTGGGCGAGCGGGCGATTGTTCTCGCCGTTTGAAGCGGAATGATTTTTCTGACGCCGAGTTCTGTGGCTTTCTCGATAATCCAATCCATGCGCGAAGGATTTTTAAGTTGTGCCACCGCGAGCGTTACATCGATATCCGGTTCGTGAAGGTGGTGATGCTCGTATAGAATTTCGCATTCGATCATTTCGGGTGCAACGAGCCGTATGACCGCTTCAAATGCCTTTCCCGCGCCATCCACAATCCAGATCATATCACCCGGCTGTTTGCGGAGAACTTTCGAAATGTGCCGCGCTTCCTCCCCCTCGATTGCGACATGCTGATCAATAATGAATTCGGCAGGAATATAAAAAAATTCATTTACCATACGCTTAGTCAGTTTCGTTATCTCCGAGATTATAAAGCGGCGCCCAGGTCGAGTATCAATTCACCGCTTGAGAACGGTTTACCGTAGGGAAAGCCTACTTCAATTCTTACCACGGTACTATACGCCAGCAGTACATGAAGTCCGGCACCGTACCCTGAATAGAACGACGCAATGCTCAATGGCGAGGATCTATACCACGTATTCCCGGCGTCGGCAAAGAATGCGGCATTCACGGCATACCGGACATCTTTAAACTGTTCGAACGGTATGAAATCGAAGCGGACATATTTCGGCCGAACCACCGGAACATGAACCTCCAATGTACTGCCCGCGATCTGTTCCCCTTCCAGGATCGTGTTAAAATGGCCTCGAATACGTTCACTATATCCAAAAAACGTATGTCCGTAGTTCGGAATGCGTCCTCCACCCGCAATACTTGCAAACATTCTGCCGGCTATGACGACATTATTCCACGTGGGAATATATCTCCGAATATCCACTCCAAAACGCTGATAGTCAATTACCTTCTCAAAAATTCCAAATTTTGAGACACCGATGACGGCGGAGGTACCGTACGACGGATATTCCTTAAGATCCCGTGTATCATAAAAGTACGAAGCATGCAGCGAATAAAATTCGTCTCTTCCGTCGGCGGATAACGTTCTGCCCGCCCTGTTGTCGCTCACTCTCAGATTCAGGAAATCCAATTTCATCGTTACAAGGGTGAACAAAGAAAATCGTTTTCCAATTGTCATTTCCGCTCCGGAGCGGTACTCATCAAAATTCGAAGCTCCGGCAAGAGCAACGAGACTGCGATTACGCTGTTCGGTATAATACGCCCGCAGGGAAAAGAATATTCTGTTCTCGATGTCAATCTGCGGATTAATATAATTGATGGAAACGAACGGATCATACCCAAGTGCAAATGCTCCGTACAGTTGTACGTTTTCCCCCGCGACGTTGTTGTGGGCAAGACCGAGACCGTAATAATATTTTGAGAAGTCCCTGTCCTTGATCCCGAGCACGGGAAACGGATAATAGAACCAACGCTCGGTCACGTGCACGGCGACCATGGCGAGGTTTCCCGTATCGGGAATGATTCTGACATCGACTTTCGTAAACAACCGAAGACTGTAGATACGGTTGATATCGAACCGGACGCCTGCATGCGTGATCAACTCCCCCCGCTTCAGTGACATTTCCTGTTCGATAATGTAATATTTGGTCAGTTCATTCCCGATAAAAATAACATCTCCGACCACATAGACCGAGTCCGCAAAATCGAACTCCAGCGGCACGGCATCCTGAGAACGGGCGATTCCGCAGACGGCGAGAGATATTAAAAGGATTTTTTTCATTTGAATAATATAGTGAAAATAAAAAGGCAGAACGATCGTCCTGCCTCACTATTCACGCTGTTTCGATGTTATCGCATTAACGCGCGGTGTTCGACGGCGATGCACCGGTCCATCACTACTGCCAATCCCGCACGTTCTGCTTTTGCGGCTGCACGTTCGTTCACGACGCCCAATTGCATCCAGACAGCTTTGGCGCCCGTTGAAATTGCTTCATCGATAATCGGTTCTACGTCATCCGGATTGCGGAAAATATCGACGATGTCAATCGTTGCCGGAATCGACGCGAGATCGGGATAACACTTCATCCCTAATACTTCCTGATATTGCGGATTCACAGGATAAACGGTGTACCCCTTTCCCTTTAAATATTCAGCGATCGAACCGCTGTCTCTCCACGGTTTCGGCGAAGCACCGACAACGGCAATTGTTTTTGAATCAGTCAGCAGTTTCTTTAATTGTTCGTCTGATTGCAGCATTGTACACCTCTTCGGAAATTGTTCCGTTACGCTATGGGTTCTTCAGTATAGCTTTCAATCGGCGGACAGACGCAAATGAGCTGGCGGTCTCCGTGTGTATTGTTAACGCGTCCGACGCTCGGCCAAAATTTTCGTGCGCGCACCCATGGCAGCGGAAATGCACCTTTCTCCCGCGCGTACGAATGATTCCATTGATCGCTCATGACCGCGTTTGCGGTATGCGGTGCATGCTTAAGGACATTGTCATTTTTCGGATAGATGCCCTTCTCAATTTCTTCAATCTCTTTGCGAATCGACAGCATGGCATCGCAAAACCTGTCCAGCTCCCCTTTCGGTTCACTTTCGGTTGGTTCAATCATCATGGTTCCTGCAACGGGAAATGAAACGGTCGGTGCGTGGAAACCGTAGTCCATTAATCGTTTGGCAATATCCTCCACTTCGATGCCGGCTGAAGTTTTAAATGACCGCATGTCGACGATCATTTCATGTGCACATCGGCCGTTGCTGCCGACGTAAAGGATCGGATACGCTTTTTCCAAACGTGTTTTGATGTAATTTGCATTCAGAATTGCATATTTCGTTGCATTGGTCAGCCCCGTTGCTCCCATCATTTTAATGTACGCATACGATATCAACAGAATGCTCGCGCTGCCCCAGGGAGCGGCGGAAACCGCAGACATCGATTGTTCGCCACCGATTTCAACTACGGAATGTCCCGGCAAAAACGGCACGAGATGCGAAGCAACGCAAATCGGACCCATCCCCGGACCGCCTCCGCCGTGCGGAATACAGAAAGTTTTGTGAAGATTTAAATGACAGACATCGGCGCCGATACGGGCGGGGCTTGTCAGTCCTACCTGCGCATTCATGTTCGCTCCATCCATATATACCTGCCCTCCGAACTTATGAATGACTGCACACATATCCTGAATACTTTCCTCAAACACTCCGTGCGTTGACGGATAGGTGACCATTAAGCAGGCGAGACGGTCGGCGTATTGTTCCGCTTTTGCTTTCAGATCTTCGACATCGACATTCCCCCGTTCATCGCATTTGACGACGACAACCTGCATTCCGGCCATCACGGCGCTTGCGGGATTTGTACCGTGCGCCGATGAAGGTATCAAAGCGATCGTCCGCTGCTGCTGACCGATGGATTTAAAATATTCCCGGATGACAAGTAATCCCGTATATTCACCCTGAGCACCGGCATTCGGCTGCAGCGAAACGCCGGGAAATCCCGTTATCTCCTTTAAATCATTTGATAATTCTTCAAAGATCTGCATATAACCAATTGTCTGCTCCTGCGGCGTGAACGGATGCAGCAAACCGAATTCGGGCATCGTCACGGGAAGCATCTCTGTTGTAGCATTCAATTTCATGGTGCATGAACCGAGCGGAATCATCGAAAAGTTTAATGAGAGATCTTTTGTTTCCAATGAATGGATATACCGGAGCATCTCATGTTCGGAATGATGCGTATTAAATACCGGATGAAGCATAAATGTGCTTTTCCGGACAAATGCACCGTCCCATTCAAGGCGGAGATTTTTTGAAACTTCGGCGACTGACACAACTTTCTTTTTTACGGAAGCAAAGATCGATAGGATGGTTTCAATTTCTTTGAGTGTGGATGTTTCGTCAACGGATATTCCTATCGTGGTGTCATTCAGTTGGCGCAGATTCATCTGTGCGCCTGCCGCACGGTTCATAATCGACGATGTTGCATTTCCCGTTTCCACGGTGAGCGTATCAAAGTAGACTGTATTGGATTGATGAAATTCCAGTTTTTTCAATCCGAGATCGAGCACTTTTGCAAGCCCATGAACCCGCAGCGCGATCTTTTTCAATCCTTCGGGACCGTGATATACGCCGTACATTCCGGCCATAATGGCGAGCAGCACCTGAGCTGTGCAAATATTGCTTGTTGCTTTTTCACGGCGGATGTGCTGTTCCCGGGTCTGGAGCGCCATTCTGTACGCCGTATCGCCGTGAGCATCAATGGAGACGCCGATAATGCGGCCCGGCATGACACGTTTGAATTCATCCTTCGTTGCAAGGAAGGCAGCGTGAGGTCCTCCGTATCCCATCGGCACACCGAATCGCTGCGCGCTTCCGACGGCAATATCGGCTCCGAACTCACCGGGAGGCGTCAGCAGCGTCAGTGCAAGCAAATCCGCAGCTACAGCAACGAATATACCCTGCGCTTTCGCCGATGAGCAGAATTCTGTATAGTCATATATCGCACCACTACCGGCGGGATATTGCACCAGAACTCCGAAAATGTCATCAGTGAGCGATACCGTGCGATGGTCTCCGAGAACCACTTCAATCCCAAGCGGCACAGCACGGGTCTTAACGACGTCGATTGTCTGCGGAAAACATTCTTCGGAAACAAAAAATTTATTTCCCTTTTTCTCATGATTCAAAGAGTACATCATGAACATTGCTTCCGCCGCAGCCGTTGCTTCATCAAGAAGAGAAGCATTGGAAATCTGCATTCCCGTCAGATCGATCACCATTGTCTGAAAATTGATCAGCGCTTCCAGTCTGCCCTGGGCGATCTCCGCCTGATACGGAGTATATTGGGTATACCATCCGGGATTCTCGAGAATATTCCTTTGAATAACCGGCGGAACAATCGTCCCGTAATATCCCATGCCGATGAACGAACGAAAGACTTTGTTTCGTGCCGCTGCGGCCCGGATATAATTTATTGTTTCATACTCGGACATTGCCTTGGCAATTTTCATCGGTGATTCAAGACGGATATTCGCAGGGATCGTTTGATCGATCAGTTCGTCCAGAGATTTCGCTCCGATGGCCTTCAGCATTTCGCCGGTTTCTTCTTCGCTCGGTCCGATATGACGCGGTTCAAAAATGTCGGTGGGCTGTATGTGTATGTTCATATGATTCTATCGCTTCAACAGAAATGTGAGTGAAAATATTCAATCTATGATAATGTCAATCGGGTGTTACTGAACGATCTGCAATTTCGTCACCGCTTCTTCCGCCGCCGCCTGCTCTGCTTCTTTTTTATTTTTTCCAATTCCGCTCCCCATCGGCTCGTTGCCGACGAGCACCTGAACGGTAAACGTCCTGTCATGGTCGGGTCCTTCTTCCTTCGTAATCTGATAACGGGGAATCCCTTTTCCCCGGGCTTGCGACAACTCAAGCAGTTCGCTTTTAAAGTTTTGATCGCTCACCTTCAGGAAGCCGTTGGACAAGGCGGACTGAAGTCTGTACAGCACAAATTTTTTTGCTTCATGCAGACCGCTGTCAAGATAGATAGCGGCGATCACCGCCTCATACGCATCAGACAAAATCGTATCAAATCCCTTTTCCTGCACTCCCGAAGCATTGGTATGCGTCAGCATGAATCGTTTCAAATCGATCTCCCGGGCGCAAAACGCGAGCGCTTTTCTGTTTACAAACCGGGCTCTGAGAATCGTCAGCTCTCCCTCTTCTTTCTCTGGATATTCATTAAAAAGATATTCGGCAATAATCAAATTGAGGATCGCATCGCCGAGAAACTCCATCCGTTCATTGGATTCAAGTTCATCAATATGCGAAACAGGAATGAAGGAACGGTGCACCAGCGCACGGATAAAGAAATTCCGATTCCGGATACGATAACGCAGCGCTGATTCCAATTGGTTCCAGTCAACGCGGGGATACAGTGTGCTGAATGTCCGGTCGGTGTGCCCGAAAAGGGAAGCAATAAACTGACGAATACGCGACAAAGCCACAAACAGTGATGCTATTGAGGGAAGATTTATTCGGTCCGGAAACATCAAGCGGAACTTTTTGTCCGCCCTTATATGGGTCGAATACGTTTATTCGACCTAGATAATCATTTCCGTCTGAATGTTAATTGGATAAATATAAAAAAAAATGAGGAGATTTGCCTGCAGGAATTATGATAGGTCGCTTGTCGCGACGGTACGTTAGGTTACGAGACGATAAAAAACCGATACGCTAAATAGGCGATAATGAGGATGACCATAAACTTCAGGGAGGAGCTTTTCATCCCCTGTTTACTGATGGTTTCGTATTGATGATTTACTTCCGGATGCTCAACCAATGCCTGCTCCACCGCATCTTTTGCATCTTTCAGGCCCATTCCTGTTTCATTGCGAAGGATTTTTATTGCTTCCAGTTTGTTTCCTCGCATCAGCTGATCGAGCACCATGTGGGAAATGACCGGTTTCGCTGCAGTCTGTTGTGGAATGCCCGCTGCGGAGGTCGTTTTGACGCTGTCGATATATTCCTTTGCTTCGAACAGACTCATTCCCGTTTCTTCCCTCAGCAATTTTATTGCTTCGATGGTGTTGCCCTGATCGAGTTGTTCCAATACTGCGGAAGAAAGAAAATGCTGTTTACCGGAGGCGGAATTGTTCATGCTTGTATCTCCTCTTGCGTGGAGTCTACCATCAATATCGGTATGAGAAAGGGACGGACATTCGTCCGTCCCATCATACTGCCACGTTTACTTCGGCAGATTGACCAACATGAAGAACATAAATTATTCGGCGAACTTTTTAAATGCCAGTGTTGCATTATGTCCCCCGAAACCGAATGCGTTACAGAGCGCAGCATTCACGGTTTTTTTGACAGCTTTGTTCGGCACATAATTCAAATCGCATTCAGGATCCGGAGTGTCGTAGTTGATGGTTGGATGAATCTCTTCTGTTACGACACTCATGACGGTAGCAATCGCTCCCACGACTCCTGCTGCTCCCAGGAGATGACCAATCATGGATTTGGTTGAATTCACCGCAAGTTTGGACGCATGATCTCCGAACACGGTTTTTATCGCATTGGTCTCATATTTGTCGTTATAGTATGTTGAAGTGCCATGAGCATTCACATAGTCGATCTCCGTCGGCTTCAGTCCCGCATCCTGCAGCGCCATTGACATTGACCGTTGCGCTCCCTCGCCGCCCGGCGCCGGTTCGGTAATATGGTGTGCATCACCGGTAAATCCCATTCCGGCAAGTTCGGCATAAATTTTTGCACCGCGTGCTTTTGCATGCTCCAACTCTTCCAGAATCATAATGCCTCCTCCTTCGCCCATCACAAAACCGTCGCGATCTTTTTCAAACGGTCTGCTCGCTTTTTCCGGCGCATCATTCCTGGTGGAGAGTGCTTTCAGCGCATTAAAGCCGCCGATACCCATTTCGCAAATTCCCGCTTCCGATCCGCCGCAGACCATCATATCGACCACTCCGCGCTGAATGAGCATCAGTGAATCACCGATCGCATGAGAGGCGGTGGCGCATGCCGACACCGTGGCATAATTTGGACCTTTCAAACCGTACTTGATCGAAATTCTTCCTGCTGCAATGTCGGGAATCATCATCGGAATGAAGAACGGGCTGATTCGGTGCGGACCTTTTGCTTCGAAGAGGTTGCCGGTCTGCGTCTGAAACGTTTTAAATCCGCCGATCCCGGAGCCGAAGACTACTCCGACGCGCTCCTTATTTTCCTTTTCGAGGTTCACACCGGAGTCTTTGATTGCCTCCTCGGCGGCCGCAAGGGCGTACTGAGTGTACTGATCGACGCGCTGTGCAAGTTTTCGATCCATGTAATTCAGCGGATCAAACCCCTTCAGTTCGCCTCCAAATTTTGTATCATACTGCGTCGTATCAAAATAGGTGATGGGCGCAATTCCGCTTTTTCCGGCTAATGCATTTTCCCAAAATTCTTTTACGGTCAAACCGATCGGTGTCACTGCACCCATTCCTGTAACAACAACACGCCGTTCGTGTCGAGAAGCCATAACGTTTTCCTGAAATTCTAATTGATGAGTGAGATGAACAAGGATGCCGGCACAGCGTCAGAAATATTTCATCGTGTCGTTCCGGCCGGCGGCACCGCCGAACATCTCGTTGCCAATAATAAAAAAACCACAACGTCCGTGATCTTTGCCGGATTACCGCGACGTTGTGGTTCTAAAATGGAATGATTACTTTTTTGAAGAGATGTAGGTGATCGCATCGCCCACGGTGCCGATCTTTTCAGCATCTTCGTCCGGAATGCTCAGCCCAAACGTCTTTTCGAATTCCATAACCAACTCAACCGTATCCAAAGAATCCGCGCCGAGGTCGTTGGTGAAGGATGCTGTTTCGGTAACCTGTGCTGCATCAACGCCAAGCTTGTTGACGATGATCTCTTTTACTTTTGCTGCTACATCTGACATGGTATTTCTCCTTTATAGTTAACTGAATTATTCTTCTTATGCCTGGTTATCTGCTGTTAGTATGCTACATCGATATTTACATCGCCATTCCGCCGTCAACATTAATCGTTTGTCCGGTAATGTAATTTGAGTCAGAGGAGGCCAAGAAACAGACGACGGATGCTATCTCCTCCGGTTTTGCGATCCTCTTCTGAGGAATGACGCTCAAGATACCTTCTTTTTGCTTTTCATTCAACTTTTCTGTCATGTCGGTTTCGATAAAACCGGGGGCAATGCAGTTTGCTTGAATATTGCGAGAAGCAAGCTCTTTTGCAACAGATTTCGTGAATCCGATGACCCCCGCTTTGGAAGCGACATAATTGGCCTGTCCCGGATTGCCGACAACTCCCACAACTGAGGCAATATTGACGATTTTGCCCGATTGTTGACTCATCATTGGACGGCATGCAGCTTTGGTAAAATTGAAGACTCCTTTGAGATTTGTATCAATGACGACGTCCCAATCCTGTTCGCTCATTCGCATCAACAATCCGTCCTTCGTCACCCCTGCGTTATTGACCAGAATATCAATCCGGCCGAATTCTTTCACCACTTCCTGTACGACATCGTTTGCCTGATTCGTGTCTGCCGCGTCAGATTGAAATGCTTTTGCTTTGCGCCCCATCTTCTCCAACTCCGCAACCAGCGAATTTGCTTCTTCTGCTTTGCTGCGATAGGTAAATGCGATGTCAGCACCTGAATGAGCCAGATGAAGCACTATCGAGCGTCCGATGCCGCGGGATCCGCCGGTCACCAAAGCGGTTTTGCCTGAGAGGTTATACTGTATCATAATGTTTGACGATAGAATGTACGTACCTAGTCCGAATTAACCGGATTGTTTGTTATACTCTGCAAGCTGCTGATATCCTTCTTTTCCGAGAACAAATTCCAATTCTGCTTTGCATGAATCGATCAGGGTCGCGTCGGTATCGCGGACAATTGAACAACATTCCGTCTTCCCCTGTTGATAGTCATCAAACGTCAGCATCCCGTTTTCCACCGAAATGGGAAAGGCGATGCAAAAATACGGTTTAATTTTCCATGGATCGCCGTATTTTTCTGCACTGACAAGCTGGACACTGCATCTGCCGTCTTTCCGGAGAAACACGCATTTGTCATTAAACACTTCCGTTCCCACGGCATATCCGGACGGAAAGTCGATATCGTCCACCGGTTTATTGTCGAACCAAACGGATTCGTTTTCTGTCTGAGTTTCATCCATCTGCTGCTTTACTTCTTCTTTGTGCTCAAGGATGACATCACGATCTTTCGGATCGAGAAACACTCCTGACGAACAGCATGTTGTTTCACACTGATAGGGACCGCAACCCTTTGTGAATCCTTTTTCAAACAGGACGGGGTCGATCGCATATTTTCCAATCGTTATCTTCGGATTCATGAAGGCAATTCCGCAGCTTTATCAATTCCGGACACCGACGCAGAGGGGATTGTTCGTTTTACCAAACCCTGCAGTACTTTTCCCGGTCCGATTTCGACAAATTTCGCCGCACCATGTTCAGACATTCTCAGCAATGTTTCTTCCCACCGCACAGGACTTGTTACCTGTTCAAAAAGCAATGTTCTGATCTCATCAGCCCGCTGAACCGGCTGGGCAGTGACGTTGGCAAAAACAGGAATATGTGCATCGCGGATCGGCGTATCGTCAAGCGCCTTCTTCAAAGAATCTTTTGCCGACTGCATCAGCGGCGAGTGAAACGCCCCGCTGACGACCAGTTCCTTCACTAATTTTGCTCCCCGCTCTTTTGCCAGCTCCATCGCCTTTCGGACTCCTTCAACGGAACCGGATATTACCACTTGCCCGGGGGAATTGAAATTTGCCGATTGAACGATACCGGTTTCAAATGCTTTACAGGTAATCTCGCCGACAATCGCGGCATCAAGTCCGACGATCGCGGCCATGGTTCCCGGATGTTCCTCCCCTGCTTTTTGCATCAGTTCGCCGCGCAATCGAACAAGTTTAATAGCATCACTGAACGTGATTGCACCTGCAGCGACAATCGCGGAATATTCGCCAAGCGAGTGTCCTGCCACCATTGATGCATCGGTCGGCGCCGCAACATTCCAGAGAGCAATGCTGTGAAGAAAAATTGCCGGCTGTGTATTTTTTGTCTGCTTTAATTCATCTTCCGGACCGTCAAAACAAATTTTCGAAAGCGAAACACCCAAAATGGAATCTGCTTCATCGAAAAGTTTTTGCGCAACGGGATATTTTTCGCAGAGATCCTTCCCCATGCCGACATATTGCGAACCTTGTCCCGGAAATATATATGCTGTTTTCATATTATCGATTTAAACTGTTTCTTTGCTGTTCGAACACTCTCTTTGGCTGCAATCGGCACGCTTCCGATCAGTACGCCCATTTCACGTACACCGCACCCCAGGTATACCCTGCTCCGAAACTGGCGAGTACCAGATTCTGTCCTTTTTTCACTTTCCCCTCATGCCACCATTCCGAAAGGCAGAGCGGAATTGTGGCAGCCGTTGTGTTTCCGTATTTACCGATATTGATCATCACTTTGGATTTATCAAGTCCCATCCGTTCGGCGGTGGCATCGATAATCCTCAGATTGGCCTGATGCGGAACAAGCCAATCCACATCGGCTCCGGTCAATTTATTTCTTTCCAGAATTTCCGCCGATACGTCCGCCATTCCCATCACGGCAACTTTAAATACCGCCTTGCCGTCCTGAACAAGATAATGCATTTTTTGATCGATCGATTCATGTGTCGGAGGATTCAAACTTCCTCCTCCTCTCATGTACAAATATTGTCCGCCGCTTCCGTCGGAATACAATTTATGATCCATGACACCGACGGATTCATCGGAACTCGGTTCGAGCAGCACTGCCCCGGCGCCGTCGCCGAACAGAATCGCCGTGTTCCTGTCCGTATAATCCATGATGGAACTCATTTTATCGGCACCGACCACCAACACTTTCTTATGCGCACCGGTTTCGATCAATTGTGTGCCGAGAGTAATCGCGTACACAAATCCCGAACATGCTGCGGAAATGTCAAATCCCCACGCTTTTTTTGCACCGATTTTTTCCTGCAGTACGCAGGCAGTTGCCGGAAAGAACATATCCGGCGTGACGGTTGCAAAAATGATCACATCAATTTCCTCTGCGGAGATGCCCCGGTTCTTCAGAACCATTTGAACGGCGGGAAGAGCGAGATCCGAGGTTGCTCCGTTTTGGAACACACGGCGTTCGCTGATTCCGGTCCTGGTGCGGATCCATTCGTCGTTCGTTTCGACCATCTTTTCCAGGTCGAAGTTGGTCAATACTTTTTCCGGCACGTAATGTCCGACGGAGGTAATAGCTGCTCGAAGTTTTTTCATTGTCCCTGTAATTTCTCTTGAATGTGCTGATTGATTTTATACGTTACGACCTCCTCCGCACGGAGGAGCATATTTTTTATTGCTTTCGGCGGAGAACCGCCATGTCCGATAATCGTTACGCCGTTAACGCCGAGCAGCGGTATTCCGCCATGTTCGGTGTAATCCATATCCTTGAAGATCTCCTTCAGCGAACCGCGCAGCATTCCCATCATGACTTTATTGAGAAATCCTTTATCCGCAAATTTTCTGAATTGAAACTTAAGATATCCGGGAATGCTTTCGGCAAACTTCAGAAGCACATTGCCGACAAAACCGTCGCAGACAACCACATCGACGGCGCCTTTCAATATCTCCCGTCCCTCAACATTTCCGGTAAAATTCAGCCGTGCTTTACGTTCGGAAATATATTTAAATGTTTCTTTGGCGAGTTCGTTGCCTTTGGAGTCCTCCTCGCCGATGTTCAGCAAACCAACGCGAGGATTGTTCTTTTTGAACATGTACTCGGAGTAGATGCTTCCCATGACGGCAAATTCATACAGGAATTGCGGACGACAGTCCGAAACGGCTCCTGCATCAACAATTAATGTCGGTCCCTGTTCGCTCGGAAAAATCGCTGCAACGGCAGGACGGCTGACGCCGGGAATTCTTCCCAAAATTAAGGTTGCTGCCGCGGTGACGGCGCCGGTGTTTCCGGGAGAGACGAATGCGTCCACGATTCCTTCCTTGTGCATCGTCATGCCTTTCACAAGGGAAGAATTCGGTTTTGTTTTAATCGCACTGACCGGTGAGTCGTGCATATCGATTACATCCGGAGCATGAACGATTGAATAATCGAGTCCGTGTGCGGAGAGTTTCAGCAGCTCGGGTTCGATCCGTTCCTGATCGCCGACGAGCACTACATGAAACCGGTTTCCGGTTTGCCGCAGACACTCAACGGCTCCCTGCACTTCGTTGGCGGGAGCAAAATCGCCCCCCATGGCATCCAGTGCGATACGAATTTTTTTCGGTGATTGGCTCACGGCAGCGGCGAAGTATACAATCGGTGCGGTACAAAAAAGCCACTGCAGAAGTGTTCGGCAGTGGCTGTCTGTAATTCCAACATTGTTACGATTGTTTCTTTTCTTTGATCACGCGGCCGTTGTACATCAATTTTCCTTCCGATGTCCAGACAGCCCGGTGGCTTAAATGCGCTTCGCCGGAAACTTTATCGATCGCGATAGTTGATGCTTCCGCTTTGTAATGCGTCCGTCGTTTGCGTCCGCGGGTTTTAGAATGTCTTCGTTTTGGATTCGGCATTTCGTTGTTCCTTTAATGTAAGTTTTAGTTCTTTTCAGTTCGAAGTAATGACTGCAATTTTTCCCACCGCGGGTCCACTGCCGGTTTTTTTACAGAAACAAATTCCGGTATTGTGCAGTTGTTCTTGCACAGCAGTTTTACCGGTATTCCCAGTCGGATGTATTCCGAAACGGAATCGGAAATATCGATGATATTGTCCTCTTTCCCCAGAATGAAATAATCATCATTTTCATCCTGTTCTGCGCCCTGTTCCCAGGTGTACACCGAAACAAATGAGGCCGATACGACATCGGAAAATTCATCGGCGCACCGATCACAGACAAAAAGACCCTTGACAGAAGCATTCACACGGAGCAATATTTGGTGAATACTTTTCTCAAGGGTTATGCTTGCGGTAACGTCGCCGGTAAAATTTGAATCCAGCTTCAGTTCCTCAACAGCCGCAGATCGTTCGTATTGGTGAACACCCTCTGAAAGCCCTGAAATATTAATCTTCATTCTGTTTCCCCCCGGCCTTTTTCAGAGAGAATTGCCGTTTTTCTTAGGAATTTCAAAGAAATTGTAAAAAAGCCAGCACAAATATAGAAACTTTGAGGGAGAGAGTCAAGAAATCGGAATGGGATTTGGAATGACAATCGCCGGCCAGATGTTCTCTGACCGGCGGTTTATCGTTGTCATAATGCTGCGGTGATTATTCCACTGTCGGAGCAGCGGCAGCATCCGGTACGGGCGATTCCACAGCTGCAGCTCCGTTTTCACGGGTCTCGCCAAAGGGAATGCCTTGTTTGCCCAATTCATCATGAACAAAGTCCACCGCTTCTGCAAGAGCATCGGCGAATTTTTCAAAATCCTCTTTATAAAGGAATATTTTGTGCTTTTTAAATTCGTCTTCAGCAATTTTTTTGCTTTCCGTGATCGTGATGTAAAAATCCTTTTCGGATTTTGTCGCTTTTACATCAAAGAAGTATGTCCGTTTTCCTGCGCGGACGCGTCTGCTGAATACTTCCTCTTTCTTTTCCGTCGATTGTGTTGTAGAAGTTTCCAAATCTACCCCTCCTGTATGTGATGATGATAATGAGTGCAGCATTTCTGCACGATGGTTACCTATTATTTTGTATTTCGTTATTGCCGTATCACGGCAACTTTTGACGACAGTACCTGATCTCCGATTCTATTGTGCGCTACGATGAGATACACTCCGCTGGCGACATACCGTCCTTCGCCGTCCTTGCAGTCCCAGAACGCTCGTCCCCCGCCCTGTGCGGGAAACTGACGGATGACTTTTCCGTTCAGCGCCATCACCTTCACGGTGCTTTCGTCCACAAGTCCCCGAATCTCCACAACAGACTGGCCGGGAAGATAGACAGGATTCGGCGAAAGTTCAATTGCCGAAAACCGCGGCTGTGCATTGATCGCTTCGATTTCAAGCGACGACAATCCTTTGTCCGTGCCGAAATAGACTTTTCCGTTTTTTCCGTCGACAGCGATTGAAAAAACGTTATCGTCGACAAGTTTGCCGCCCGTATTCTCTACCGTATATTGACGGAGCGATTGTGTTCCGTCCGGAGAGAGCACAAACACGCCGCGCGATGTTCCGATCCACTTATTGTTCAACGGATCAACCGCGATGCAATTGATGAACAGGTCTCTCACCGAGAAGTCGAACACTTTTGAAATCCGCTGTTTCGGATTGAGCGGTTCATTGATGATGGTGATGCCGACGCCCGTACCCATCCAAATGTCTCCCTCATGATCCACTACGATCGACTGCACCCGCTGGTTTGTCGCTCCGTCCGCTTCGGTCAGCGTTCCCCAATGATCGACACTGCCTCCGATGTGCCGTTCATCGTTATAATACACGATGGTTTGTGACTCCGTACGGTTGATCAGCGCGTTTGAAAACCATTTGGTGTTGTTCTGATCGACAACGACCGAAAACATAAATGCATATTGTGCTGAAAAAGGCGATCCGGGAAAACTCTGCCACGTTGAATCCGGCTTCATCCTCCAGAGCACTTTGTTCCGATCGGCGGAAAAGAGTCCGGCAAGCCACACATTTCCCGATCGGTCAACACCCACTCTCGATGGAACGGTATACGAAGGAATTCCGGGGGTCGTGGAGCGTATGACTCCGACAAATCCGGGATAATTATAATCAAACCGTCTGACCGGAACACCGGCATCGTTCACCAGAATGATTCCTTCTCCCCATGTGCTGATCCATTTGGAGTTGTTCGGACCGACAGTGACCGCAAAACAGTCATTATTTAGCAGCAACGGAGTGTTCGACATGTTGTAATTCGTCCATGTAGTCCCGTCGAACCGATAGAATCCCGATCCTCCGCCATGATCGCCTGAAGCGGACCAGACTTC
>CAZQSI010000023.1:0-7007 GCA_964596155.1 uncultured Chitinophagaceae bacterium | reverse complement strand
GCGGTCGATGCATAGAGCGTTCCGTTAAATTCAGCCAGTGCGTTTCCCGTTTTCACCGCCGGCGTCGATACCGTCCACGAACGCGGATCGGATAAATTGACGGCGCCGATATTGGATGAAATAATTCCGGCGTTCGATGTCAGGAAAATTCTGTTTTGGTGGACCCGTACTGCAGAGACATTCGGCCGGGAAATATTTTGATCAAAACCGATAAACGTGTCGGAGAATTCGAACTTGGTGATGGAAAAGACCGTCACACCGAAGGCGGTTGCAATGTAGAGTTCGCTGCCGTGCTGATAAAATCCGTTGATGGCGCGGTTTACGCCCGACGAGAGTGCAATATCGGTAATGTACTGCCATTGCCTCGTGCGCGGATCGTAAACATCAATGGCTCCGGATTGCTGTCCGAACCATATCCTGCCGTACGAATCGAGAAAAATTGCCGTAACATCATTTGAGGAGAGTCCGTCGGAGTTGACGAGCTTTTGATATGCGGAATCAGCGGGATGAAACCGGAACACGCCGCCCGAGGTTGCCGCCCAGAGCGAATGACCGTCCGAAACAACGGACCGGACCTGTTTCATATCGGTGTAATTCTTCCAGTCTCCAATACCTGCAACGCCTGCAGTCGGAAAGAACAGTAAGCAGCTGCCAGCTGCAAAAATCATAAACCAACGACTCATCATCACCGCAGTTTGAGCACGCATACGAAAGATTCTCCTCAACAATGGAAAAAAAATGTATCGAAGAATTCTTCCGTGCCTTCCTTTTATTATAATGATTGAATGTGAGCGAAAAGATTCGACATTTGAATCGCACCCAGCGCCGTATCGAAACCTTTATTGCCGATGCTTCCGCCCGCCCGTTCCATTGCCTGTTCAAACGTATCCGTTGTGAGCACTCCGAACAACACGGGAATTCCACTGTCGTATGCTACGCGGCCGATACCCCGCGAACATTCCTGGCAGATGTAATCAAAGTGCGGAGTTTCACCTCTGATCACTGCACCCAGACAGACGACCGCATCGTAATGTTTCTTTTGAGTAATGTGCGACGCCACTTGCGGCAGTTCATAAGCTCCCGGACAGCGGAACACATCCACATCCGATGCGCCGTTTTTTCGGAAACATTGCATTGCTCCGTCGAGCAATTTCTCCGTAACGGCGGCATTGAACGAACTTACAACGATTGCAAATTTTTTATTTTGTGCGCTGACGCCTCCCTCAAACACACGGGGAAAATCTTCGGTAGCCATGTTCTGCAGATCCAACGCCTTTAATTGTGGGGAGTGTTGTTCGAAAATAACCGATGCTTCATCATATTCACACGGTCTTCCTCAATATAGAAATTTCCGAGAACTTCATCATCATTTTTCTTTCCTCCGTGAAAATCGGACCCGCCGCTCTCCAGAAGGAAGTATTCGTTGACGACTCCGCGGTAATATGCCGTATGACTCGGCTGGTGGGACGGATGAATGACTTCGATGCCGTCCAGGCCTGATTTTATTGTCTGATGCAGCAATTCTTCCGATGTAAAACGGCCCGGATGGGCAAGAAATGAGAGTCCTCCGGAGGAGGAGATCAGTTTGATGGCATCGGAGAGGGTCAATTGAAATTTCTTCTCGAATGCGGGACCGCCGTTTCCGATGAACTTTTCAAACGCCTGGTGATACGACTCGATGTATCCTTCTTCCAGCATGGCCGAGGCGATATGCGGACGGCCGACGGCGCCTTTGCCCGCCCGCTCCATCACCGCTTCAAATTTCAACGGCACATTAATATTGTTCAGTTTTGCAACGATTCGTTCCGCACGCTTTACCCGTTCGATCCTGAAAAACTTCAGGTATTCCTGCAGTCGGGTGTTTGTGTAATCCACAAAATATCCGAGGATATGCACATCCTTGTCGTCAACAAGAGCGCTGAGTTCAACGCCGGGAATTACCTCAACGCCGAATTCCTTTCCGTACTCAATGGCATCGGGAAACGCATCGACGCTGTCGTGGTCGGTGATGCTGATGACGGATAATCCGTTCTGCTTGCACTTTTTGATCAATTCGTACGGAGAAAAGACTCCGTCCGAAAATGTTGTGTGCATGTGCAAATCAGCTTTTACCGTCATGCCGACACAATGTGGTTAAGAGTGGAGTGATTTAAAATTTTCATAATCATTAATGATCAGCTTGCTTCCCTGCAGCTGAACATATCCTTTTTTTATGAACTTGTGAATCATTCTCGAGATTGTTTCTCTCGATGTTCCGGCCATATTCGCCAGATCCTGCTGCAGCGGCAGCTCATCAATTTCAACTTTTCCTCGACGAAAGACGCCGACATCATCCGCCAGCTGCAGAACAACATTCGCAACACGTCCGGCCGCATCTTTCAGCGACAGGCTCTTGATCTGCGCATCCGCTTTTCGGAGACGTCCGGTTAACTCCCGCAGCAGTCCGATCGCAACGGAAGGATAATCGGTCAGCGATTTTAAAAAATCTCCGCGATGGATCATGAATAATTCGGATTTCGACGTGGCAACGACGCTTGCCGAGCGGGTGGAACCGTCAAGAATTGCCATTTCACCGAAGAAATCGCTTTCGCCGAGAATGGAAAGAATCACTTCCCTGCCGTCGTCATCCATCCGGACAATTTTCACTTTGCCCGTGATGATCACGAAAAGCGCGGCACCTGTTTCTTCTTCGAGAAGAATGATGCTTCCCTTTTTATATTTTTTGCGGACGCCCAGGGCCGCAATATATTCCAGCTCTTTGTCGCTCAGTTCGGTAAAGATAGGGACGTTTCGAAGGACTTCAACTTCTTCCATCATGAGATTCACCGAGAAATTAATTAGTTGTGTTGCGAGAGAGGTATTGCACAATATAGAGCGTGTTGTGATGAAAGTCAAGAATGGCAAAAAACTCAAAATTTACCGAAAACAATAGATGTTTTTATCTTCACCGGCGATAATGAGAGATCCGTTCCAGAGCAAGGGTGTGGTTTTGATGCGGGTTTCCAGATCATGCTTCCACAAAACCGTGCCATCCTCCGGAGAAACAGCATATATATGACGGTCGAGCGAAGCCACAAAGACCGCACGGGGCGTAATGACAGGCGTTGTGTTGACGGCGCTTTTGGTCTGAAATTTCCAGCGTAACGCACCGTCCGAGACGTTGAAGGAGGCAATAGATCCGTTGAGCGAAGGAACAATCACCCGTCCGTTCTGAACGGCGGGCGTAGACATGATTTTGTCGCCAATAGGAATTTTCAGATGTACGGCCCCCGTGGAGGCATCGAGAATATGAAGAAGCGAGTCTCTCGAACCGACGAACAGTTTTCCGCCGGCAACGGTTAAACCTGCAAAGACCGCATTGCCGGTTTCATATTTCCACGCGTGCGCACCGGTGTTCACATTTGCGGCAAACACTTCTCCTTTCGTGTTGGCGAAAAAAACAAGCGAGTCAGCACTGCATGGCGATGAACGGATGGGAGATTTCGTATCAATCGTCCACCTTTTTTTGCCGTACAGCACATCGAAGCAGTACAATTGTCCGTCCAGTCCGCCGACGCAGAGCAGATCGCCTGCAAGCAGCGGCGATGATGCCGTCCCGCCGGTGCTGCTCGTCCATCGAACGTCGCCATCCTCGGTGTCGAACGAGATCAGATTGTCCGCGGATGACTCCGTTCCGACGATGACATATTTTTGATACACTGCGGCGGACGATGAAATCGGCGAAAAATTTTTAATGTATTTTATTCGTTTGCCCGTTGTGATCTCCACCGCATGAAGTTCGCCCTGCAGCGTTCCCATCATCAACGTACTGCCGACAACGACCGGCGAATTGTTCCCGAATCCTGCGGAAGCATCATACTCCCACGCCATGCTCAGCGGAAATGCAAACGACGAAGTGTCGGTAAATTGTCGTGCGGCGGTTGTTCCGTACATCGGAATATCCGTCGGCGAGTGTGTCAGCGCTGTTTTTAATTTCAATGATGAACCGCATCCCGCGGCGGCAATCAACAGACACACGGCTGCAAGAATGCGAAAAGGCGGCACCGGCGAATGGCTTATGATTGAGCTTCTTTTCTGAATTCTCATATCAGAAATCCCATCCGAAGAAAAATTGGTAAAAGAGTCCGGTTTGGAAATCGTTGAAGTCGTTGATGATCCGTTTTCCCACATCATACCTCAGGACGAGAAAGCCGCCGATATTCCACCGCAGACCGGCGCCGACGCTCCCAAGCGTGGAACGGTACGACCGATCCCATGCCGCACCGGCGTCAAAGAACGTTGCTGCGCGAAACGAACCGAACCCGAAGTTGGCGAACGGAAATTTTATTGCCAGCTGATCGACAAACGGAAACCGGAATTCATGGCTCATCAGCCACATTTTTTTTCCTCTGATGGACCACCGCGGCCATCCCCGCAAATCCCAGCTGCCCCCCATAAAAAATCTTCGCGCCTCCTCCCCTTCGTTCATCATCACCATGAAACGCGACGCCAGCGTTGTCCGTTCGCTCATGCGATTGTAGATTCTGTAATCCGCAATTGCCGTGTAATATCCGACGTTGCCGTATTGCACATCCTGCGTATACGCAACAGTGCTTAAAAACCGCGAACCGTCGATCGGTCCGGTCTGCATCCACAGGGAGTTGTCATGAACAAAGGTAAATGAATTGGAGAGGATCAACGCTTTTCGGGGACGAAAACTGATGTAATTATCCTTGTCGGAATTGCTGAAACTGATTCCCGATTCGATGCGCTGAAATTTTGAGAGCGGATAGCTTAGCACAAAATAGCCGCCGAAACTCCGTTCATAATAATAGAGATCGGGATCCGTCAGATCGTAGCGCCGTCCCGCAAAATGAAATATTCCGGAAGCGTAATTCAGTCGTTGACCGAGCGAAACGCGGGTAACGGCCAAATTAAAACTGCCGAGAAATTCGTCCGACGATTGTGCATTGTTATAGAGCAAAAAATAATATTGATCGTTGCCGAGCACGTCGCTGATGGCGAGGGCGGCTCCACCCGACGTTCCGAACACAGGATCGGTCGACACCTGACTCTGCGCGATATCCAGCGAATACTCTCCCTGATAAAGTTCGAAGGAGACCGACGTATCGGAATGAACGCTCTGCGGAACCCACGATGCAACGTCGCGCGGCAGTGCGGAACGGAATTCCACATCGGATGTATCAATCCGCCCCGATGCATTCGGCAGCGTATAGACTTTAAATCCGTAATTTTCAAAACCGGAAAAGAGAAGTTCGTCATGATCCGTCCATTGCGGATCGAACACTGCTCCGGTAAAATGAGTGTTCTTTTTCATCGTGACTTCATCACGTCCGATCGTTTCCGTGCGGATGGTCCAGATATTTTGCGCACCGCCGATGTTGCTGGTAAACGTCAAAAAGGAACCGTCGGGAGAAAATGAGGGTGAATAGTAATTATGTTCGCTTTGTGTGACGTACGACAGCGAGCCGGCAGCAACATCGACGGCAAAAAGGTTGTAAAACTGCCGCTCGTTGGTTCCGGACCGGTCCGAACTGAACACAATGCGCTTTCCATCCGGGGTCCAGACCGGATCGCGGTCGTCATACGGATCGTTGGTCAACCGCCGAAGTTCATCGCGCGGAATATCGTACTGATAAATATCCATCCTGCCCGATTTGTCTGCTGCGGCGAACGCGATGTTTGTGTTATCCGGCGACCAGTTGGGGGAAGCATAGACGACTAATCCCGGAAATTGAAATGTTCGCACCAGCGTCTGTTTGTTGATGTCATAAAGGTGAAGCGCATCGGTCTCTCCCTTTTTGGTAACAAAGGCGAGAATGCCCTCTCCGGAAATATCCATTTTACTCTGAAAGACATGGAAGGCCTCGAAGTCGTCATTTTTTTCTCCCTGGATCACCAGTACCGGCTCCCGCTCTTCCTCGGTTTTCCCCTCCAGATTCACTTTATACACGGATGTATATCCGGTATGGTTCCCGATAAAATAGACTTCCCGTGTGGTGCCGGTTGAATAGTACACCGGTTTGGTGTTGAAACCTTTTTTCACGACAAGATTCGACACTTGTCCCGTAAAATCACTCGAGGCCAGCACCGGATAATATTTTTTCTTAAATGCGTACAGCCACTCTTCATCCAATTCCTTATATGTTTTTCCTATTGTTGCTTTCATCACTTCGCTGAAGGATGAGCTTCTCCAGAAATTTTCCATAAGCAGCAGTAATGTTTCTTCACCGTACCGTTCTTCAATATAGCGAAGGATGTATTGTCCCTGTTTATACATCAGAAATGTGCCGTAGATTGATTCCATGTTCTGCAGTGGGACGATGTAATTATTCAGCACGGCATCCTTGATCAGCATTTCGGACTGATCATCCGGTTCGGTGGACCATACTTCGGCGATTCCTTCCGTGAACCAGAGCGGAGGCATCCGGTCCTGCGGCAGCCGGTGATCGACAAGCACCCGGGAAATCTTGCTGTGCATAAAGACATGCACCAATTCATGACGGATGACATGTCGAAATCGTGCAAGCGAACCGTCGGACGGGATGACAACGCGCCCTTTCAGAAATTCAAAGAATCCTCCGACTCCCTCCGGTATGAATCCTCCGGTCGTGTTCGTCTGTTGAAAATGAAGATGGGATGAATAAAAAATCAGCGGGACCCGTTTATTGAGTGAATGATTGAACCGGCTTTCATGCTGTTTGTATGCTTCCTCCGCAAAGAAGGCTCCTTGTTCGGCCAGTTCCTTCATTTCGGGATAATAATAGATGTCAAAATGCTCCGTGCGGAGAATCTGCCAGTCAAACTCAGTGTATTGCACTTTATTATGTCCGAAGTAATAAAACTGTGCTGACGCGGGAATAACGACACAGAACAAAACAAAAACGGTATGGTTGAATCTACGCATACAGGAAAACTACATTTTGGGAATGACAGTTGCAACTAGACAAATGTCAAACTATCCATCTCGCACGTAATTGAAGGTATCAATGGTGATTGCGGAACGG
>CAZQSI010000022.1:21440-39826 GCA_964596155.1 uncultured Chitinophagaceae bacterium | reverse complement strand
GAATCCCCGCACCTCCACAATGCTGTATAAGCTGCACCATAACCTGCCTGGTTATAACGACTTGGCAGGTTTATTTTTATGTAAAATCTATGAAAATAGAATTCTCAAAAATGAGCGGGGCTGGAAACGATTTTGTTGTTGTCGATAACAGAAGCGGCCTTATTACAGACCCCGGATCATTTTCAGTAAACGTTTGTTCCAGAAGGCTCGGCATCGGTGCCGATGGCGTTCTGCTGCTAGAAAACAGCAGCATCGCCAATTTTTTGATGAAATATTACAATGCTGACGGATCAAGCTCAGGTATGTGCGGAAACGGCGGCAGGTGTATTTCGAAGTTCGCGTACGACGGTGGGATTGTGACTGAATCTACGATTACATTCGAAGCATTCGGACATATTTACAAGGCAAGTCGTGTTGCGGAGAATCAATATGAACTTCAAATGAAGAATCCTCATGGGATGAAATTACATCAACAGATTGAATTAAAAAATGAGATTTTAACTGGTAATTATCTAAATACAGGGACGGATCACTCAATTCTTTTTTCCGTTGATAATAATTGGAAATCGACTGAGGAGATTGATGTAATCAGGATAGGAAAAGAAATTCGATTTCATTCCATATATCAACCAGGTGGCACAAACGTTAATTTTGTTCAGCGGGAAAGCGATAACACCATCCGGGTAAGAACTTATGAGCGTGGAGTTGAAGATGAAACTTTGGCTTGCGGAACCGGATCTGTTGCGAGTGCTTTGATAAGCGCTATTAAGTTTGGGATGAAAAGTCCGATCGATGTAAGAGTGAAAAGCGGTGAAACGCTGAGGGTGACATTTACTGGAAATGATCACACGTTTTCCGAGGTTACGCTCTCAGGAAGCGCAGTAACAACCTTTACAGGAGTAATTCAGATATAATAAGGATTATGTTAAGTAATCCATGTGATGTTTTTTTATGCTATACACCCAAATATTCCTCAATTTGTTTAGTGTTTCTGGTGTTGAAGACGTCTTTCTTTCGGCACCACCCTTTTCGTGCAATACCAACTCCGTACGTAACATCGGTTAAACCTGAGACAACGTGTGAATCAGGATTAATTGAAATCGTAACCCCCTTACTAACTGCATATTTTACCATTCTCCAATCGAGATCCAATCGCATCGGATGTGCATTGATTTCAATGATCTTACCAAGATCTGCAGCAGCGTCTATAATTTCTGTTTGATTGAGCGGATATCCATCCCGTTCCAGCAATAACCGTCCCGTGAGATGTCCCAGCATGGTGACATGCTTATTTTTTAGCGCTTTCAAAATCCGTTTGGTCATATCCTTTTCACTAAGCTTGAAATTACTATGGACGGAAGCAACGACGTAGTCAAAAAGAGATAATGTTTTGTCGTTAAAATCGAGATCACCGTTGGTTAAAATATCAACTTCGGTCCCTTTGAACAATCGGAATTTCGTAAAAGATTCGTTTAACTGTTCGATTTCCTTATGCTGCTTTTTTACACGATCTTCGGTTAACCCGTTTGCATACGCCGCCACTTTACTGTGGTCTGCAATTCCAAGATACTCCCAACCCAAGGCCTGCGCTCCGGCAGCCATTTCGCCGAGTGTATTATGTCCATCACTGTAATTGGTGTGACAATGAAATGTCCCTTTAATGTCCTTATAGGAAACCAAATCCGGAAGCTTTCCTGATTGTGCTGCCTCAATTTCTCCCAAATCCTCTCTAAGCTCCGGTTCAATATATTTGAGGCCGACAGCAGCATAAATATCATGTTCAGTCTTGCACGTAACAATTTTTTTCGATGTTCTCCCTTTTTCGGACGATCCAATCTTTGCAAAACCATATTCGTTCAGCGTCCAGCCGTTTTCCCGGGCCAGCGACCGGATTCTGACATTATGATCCTTGCTTCCTGTAAAATAATTTAATGCAAACGGAAACTCGACATCCTCAACTACTCTCAGATCGCAATTGATACCGTTTTTCAGCGTGACGCTGGCCTTCGTTTTCCCTTCGCCCGTAATCCGATCCACAAGTTGATGTGATGTAAATAACGCCATGATCCCGGGCGCATCTTTCTTTTTGGAACTTACAACAATGTCAATATCCCCTATCGTTTCTTTCCGACGTCGGAGACTACCCGCAATTGAAGAGCGTATGATTCCCTTGTGCTGTTTCACAGTTTCAAAAATTGCCCGGGCATATTGTTCTGCTGTATTAATATGAAATTTTGTCGAGAAGTTTTTCACCTGCTGAATGCCAAGCAGAATATTTTCAGCAGTTTTTTTCCCGAAACCGTCCAATTTTTCTAACGTACCATCCGTCGCAGCTTTTTCGAGTGCATCGATCGATGCTATTTTTAATTTCTTATAAAGAAAGGCAACCTTTTTCGGACCGATTCCCTGTATTTTCATCATATCAAAAATGCCGGGTGGAAAACCTTTTTTTAATGACTCATGCTCAGGTGATTTTCCGGTCAGAACAAGGTCGGAAATTACTTTTGCCGTTCCTTCACCAATTCCTTTTATTTTCCTCAGCTCACCGTTTTCAACAAGCGTTTTCAAATCTCCGGTGATGCCGGCCATCAATCTGGCAACATTATGAAATGCGCGGCTTTTAAAAGGATTCTCCCCTTTTAATTCAAGCAGAATTCCGATTTCCGATAATATTTCTGCAACTTCGGTTTTATCCATGTGCTTACCTGCTGTCAATTAAATTACGCTGCACCTAATACTTGCGTTCGGTAAAGTTACGTAACAATTCTTTTCCATATTGAGTGGCAATAGACTCAGGATGAAACTGCACTCCAAAAACAGGGTATGTGGTATGCTGAACTCCCATAATGACTCCATCAGCGGTTGTTGCAGTGACAGTCAGCTGGTCAGGGAGCGACGATGGTTTGATGACCAATGAATGATAACGGGCAGCCATAAATTTATTTGGTATCGATTGAAAGATCCCTACTTCTTCATGGATAATTTCCGACGTTTTTCCATGAACGACAGTTGGAGCTTTTACGATTTCTCCGCCAAAAGCTTCACCGATTGATTGATGTCCGAGACAAACACCAAGAATTGGTACCTCGGCATACAATTCCTTAATCAAAGGAACTGAAATTCCCGCCTCTTTCGGAGTACAAGGTCCGGGCGAGATAATAATTCCCTTAGGCCGGAGGCTGCGAAGCCCGCTGATGGATATTTTATCGTTTCGAAAAACCTTTACCTCAATATCCATTTCACCCAGATATTGAACAAGGTTATATGTAAACGAATCGTAATTATCGATGACAACGATCATAACGTTACAATAAATAATACTAAAGAACCAATTTCTAAAAAATTAACTCTATGTTTGAGCGGCAGCTTCTACAGCGCGTATGACTGCGTCCATTTTAATCATCGTCTCGATATATTCCTTTTCTGGAACCGAATCATAGACAATACCCGCCCCTGCCTGAAAATATACATATCCGTCCTTAATGACCGCTGTGCGGATGGCAATACAAGAGTCAAGATTTCCGGAGAAATCCAAATACCCGATCGCCCCGCCGTAGATTCCCCGCTTTACCGGTTCTAATTCTGCAATGATTTCCATTGCCCGTATTTTTGGCGCGCCTGAGAGTGTGCCTGCAGGGAAACAGGAAAAGAATGCATCAATAGCGGTTACATCATTTCGAAGCTTCCCTTTAACATTCGAAACAATATGCATGACGTGTGAATATTTTTCGATCTGCATATATTCGGTGACTTCTACATTGCCGTATTCGCTGATTCGGCCGATGTCGTTGCGTCCCAAATCAATCAGCATCAAATGCTCTGCTCTTTCCTTTGGATCATTCAGAAGGTCCTGCTCCAACGCAGTGTCTTCTTCTGCCGACGCACCCCGTTTTCGTGTTCCGGCAAGCGGGCGCGTTTCGACAGTACCGTTTTCAACCCGCACAAGCAATTCGGGCGAAGTTCCGGCAATATGGAATCCATTGAAGGAAAAGAAATACATATAGGGTGAGGGATTGATAACTCTGAGCAGTCTGTATATCGAAAACGGATCACCGTCGTACGTCCTCTTTAACCGGTGAGATGGCAGGACCTGGAAAACATCGCCTTCAACAATATAGGCGATGGCTTTTTTTACCATTGCCTCGAAATCAGGTTTGGAGATCGATTCTTCCAGCGGCCCGATCACGGGCTTCGGTGAATCAGGCGGAACAGCATCGGAGAGAATTCTCCGCATATTCATAATTTCGGATTTCGCCTTTTCATATTCCGTCCGCATTTCCTGATCAGAGGCGCCCGACGGAACATACGCATTGGAAACGAGCATCAACTTTCGTTTAATATTATCAAAGACAAACAACGTATCAAGAAACATCAATTGTGCATCATCGACTTTGAGTTCATCAACGTTTGCCGACGGAATATTTTCAATCAGTTGAATCGTTTCATAGCCGAAATAGCCGATGGCGCCGCTGGCAAGCCGAGGAAGTCCGGGCATGTCAACGGTTTTATAGTGAGAAAATATTTTTCTCAATGCTTCGACCGGATGTTGAATTCCGGATACCAGATTGGGCAACACCGTAACATCAGGATGCCGCGTTTGAATTTCGTACGAAGAATTTTTGATGACAAATATGCTGAACGGATTGAAGCCGATAAACGAAAACCGGCTAATCTTCTCCCCTCCTTCAATACTTTCCAGAAGAAACGAATAGGGACTTTCATTCCTCACTTTTAAGTACACTGATACCGGCGTTTCGGTATCGGCAAGGACTTCCTCGAAAAGAGGTATCACATTTCCGCAATTCGATAATGATGTAAATTCTTCAAACGTTATCATGGTGTCAAATGGTATTTACCGTGCAGTTTCAAACATCAACAGAGGGCCAATGAATCACTGCATTGTTGCCTTCAAAATTATGAACAAGAGTTCTGAATGTTGCGGGCACAGGAGTGGATTTTCCCGTCTTAGGGTCGGTCCAGACCATCACCGCTCGATTCCTGGCAATCACCACATCCTTTTCACGGTGCAGCATCTCTGCGTCACAGATAAAACTGGAATTCTTTATCGATGATATTCTTGTGAGTACGGTCAGCTTATCTCCAAATGTTGCCGAATGAATAAAATCGAGTTCATTTCTGACAAGAACAATTCGAACGGATCCGGCTATTGTTCGCTCATCCACCTCTAATCCGATATCTTTAAAATATTCGACCCGGGCGACTTCAAAATAAAGCAGATAATTTCCATTGTGAACAATTCCCTGCCAATCGATTTCGTAATTGCGGACAGTGATAGTGTGTTCATGTTTAAACAGCTGCCGGTTGTCAGAAATGTCTGTCATGGGAAATTATTTAAATCGTTTTTTAATTACGTTAATTGACTGTTGCACCTGGTCCATCGAAACATCCATGTGCATAACAGCTCTCAACGTCGTATACGTGCCGACAGAAAGCAGAACGCCATCCTCCTTTATCATTGAGATGATTTCCTGCGGAGTTTTTCCAGTCTTACTGACATCAACGAGAACTATGTTTGTATGAACATGCTCCTTGTCGACGGTAAAATCATTCAAAGTTGACAACTCAGAAGCAAAAAAGCGGGCCTTTTCGTGATCCTCTTTTAGCCGCTGTACATTATTTTGAACTGCAAAGAGTGCCCCTGCAGCCACAATACCTGCCTGCCTCATTCCGCCGCCAAACACTTTTCTCCATTTATGCGCTTTTGAAATAAATGCATCAGGACCGCAAAGAGCCGAACCAACGGGTGCTCCGAGTCCTTTGGAAAAACAAACCGAGACAGAATCAAAATATTGCGCCCACTCTTTCACTGGAATTCCGGTTTCAACCGAAGCATTCCAAAGTCGAGCTCCGTCCAGATGGAACATAATTTCGTGTTCTCTGCAAAAGCGGGATAATTTTTTAATTTCTTCAATCGGATAGATCGTACCTCCCGCACGATTGTGTGTATTTTCTATACAGAGCACCCTGGTTCGGGGCATATAATACAAATTCGGGCGAATATGCATTGGAAGATCCTCAACGTGAAGGACTCCATGTTTTCCGGGAACAGTTTTCACCTGGACTGCGGACATTACAGCCGGCGCCGCAGTTTCATAATTAAACATATGCGCATCCTGCTCCATAATCACTTCGTCTCCGGCTTCCGTATGAGCTTTAAGTGCCAATTGGTTGCTCATGCAGCCGCTCGGAACAAACAACGCGCGTTCTTTGCCAAGCATTGTGGCAATTGTCCGCTGAAGTTCATTAACGGAAGGATCTTCACCGAATACATCATCCCCCACCTCTGCTTGCGCCATGGCATTCCGCATTTCCGGTGTCGGTTTAGTAACGGTATCACTTCTCAGATCGATATATTTTTTATCCATTTGACTTTCGTAAAAAACCATAACCTATTGAAAATAATAAAATAACTGCGGCTATGCTTGAGCATATTCTTGCAAATAGATCCCCATTGCGTGTATAAAAGGTTTGATATTGAATAGGCTGAATCTTTCTGTGGATATACGCTTTGGTATACATTTCAGTATTATCGTACATTCTGCCGAGTGGATCGGTGAAGGACGAAATACCGCCGTTGGCACATCTGACCACCCATCGTCTGTTTTCGACTGCTCTCAGTATGGAATATTGATTGTGCTGCCGGGCTCCAGAAGTGTTTCCCCACCAGCTGTCATTCGTAATAAAGACAAGGAATTCCGCTCCATTTTGCACAAAGGTTGAAACAAATTCCGGAAATATAGATTCATAACAAACCATTGATAGAAACTTTGTTTGTTTCGACGCGGATTCAAATATTGTGCTGTCTTTTCCTTTCCCCCAATTACTGATCCCGACCCCCCACCGGAGCGGTTCGATAAGAAACGGAATCTCCTCGACATAAGGAATTCGCTCTGCAAACGGCACAAGTCTCATCTTACTAAACGTTTGGATTTGTGTAGATTTCGGTTCCGCAAAGAAAATGGAGTTATATGAATCATATTTGATATTCGTCCCTATAAGAGGATTGCTTGTCGCCGGAGCGCTTCCTTCGTCATAATACCGAACTCGAACATATCCAGAGATGAGGGAAACATTCAGACTATCTAGAATCCGGTGAACAATATTCATTTCCGTTGATTGAGAAGGTAAATCAATCAGAATAGCGGACTCCGGCAATACCGCGATATCCAGACTATCGTTGTTCTCTTTACCGATAAGTTCAAGAAAATAAAGCGTTTGGGCCCATCTTCCTGAATATGTTTTAGCCCCCTCCCATTTTTCCCATGGATCTATATTTGGCTGAAAGATACCGACATTGATTGTTTTTTCTCCGGGATGAGCGAGAACAGACTCATCGGGCGAATAAAAATTTGGAAGAATATAAACAATCACAATGGCAGAAGCTAAATAATATGGCTTCGGGGATTTAGGCTGAAAACGCAATTCATGAATCAAAAAATAGACCATTACATTGATCAGCAAAATCCAAAATGAAATTCCGTACACCCCTGTAATGTCCGCAAACTGAATCTTTTCTAATTGATATGTTTGCGTGTTTCCGATGTGCAGCCACGGAAAAGCCAGTTCTCCATAGGCATATAACCATTCCATGGCGATCCAAACAAAAGGAAATGAAAAAGCAGCATATTCTGTTCTAAGCTTACGTTTAATGAAAAAATAAATCAGGAGGGGAATGGTGAGAACCAGCGGCTCCCAAATAAATAAAGCCGTACCGGCGATCATTAGATATTGATCCTGCATATGGGTAAATCCACCCACCCAATAGAGCGTTATCAGCGAAAAGATGAAAAACGTTCCATAGACATATCGAAAAAATCTTCCAAATGCATCAATAGAATCTGCCAACAATAAAAGTGGAACAAATCCAATACAGGCAAACACTCCGGTCTGAAACGGAGGGAATGAGAATGCAAGCAGAATTGCCGCCGTTGCTGCCAAAATGATTAGAAATCTGTTTGAAGAGTTCACGGTAACCGGTTGAGTTAAATATGAATTACAGCAGCAGCCTTATTGTAAAATCTGATACTTTTTATTTAGGGATGACCAAATAAAAATTATGAATATACCAATTGAGACTCCGATGACAGATCCGGCAATTATGTCCGATGGATAGTGTACACCGACATATGTTCTCGAAAATGCCACTGCACCAGCAAATGTAAACCAATATTTCTTTTGACGATGATAAAAGTGAGAGATGATGGACGCACCGGCAAAATTATTAACCGCATGAGACGAAGGAAAAGAATACCCACCGCCGCAGTCTACGAGCATTCGGACTCCATCCAACGCTCTGCAGGGACGAACCCGTCCGAATATTTCTTTCAGCAAGGAACTATTAAACTGATCACTAATAATAACTGTAAGCACAAGCAATCCAACTGTAATTCGACCGGTTTTCCCTCCCTTCCAGAGGATTATCCCTAGAGTAATTGCAAGCACAAGCAACACGGCCGGGAATTTATTCAAATCAGTCAGTATCGGCAGGAAAAAATCAAATATTGGATTTGCAATAGTTTGATTGATAAAGAAAAATATGGAAACATCTATTGTGAAAAGAAAATCTGTCATTTATCATCCTTCTTCTTCTTATACCAATAGATAACTCCTGCAATAGCTCCTGTAATCACCAATGTAGTAACGATTTGACTGTATGTTGTTAAATAAAACCCTATCATTTCCCAATTTTCACCTAATAAAATTCCGAGGTAAATTAGGATAAGATTCCACGCAAGTGCGCTCACAAAACAGAGTATCGCTGTGGGAGTAAATGTCACTTCCGAGATGCCGGCAAAAAAGCCGATAATTGCCCTTGTGCCGGACAAAAATCTATTGATGATAATAAGCCAGTATCCATATCTCCTGAACCAGGATTCGACTTTGTGAATAGAATCCAAAGGAAGAAATTTTATTTTTCCAGTTTCAATAATCCGCAAGCCGAACCAATCGCCGATCTGATACATTGTCATAAATCCGGTCGTACTGCCGAGTGTTGCAATCAATAAAGTTGTAAAAAAGTCTAAATGACCCACTCCGACCAGGTATCCCCCGGCGACAATCAGTGCATCGCTTGGTGATGGAGGAAAAATATTTTCGATATACGCTATCATGAAAATGGCGACATAGACCCATACAGGAGCAAGAGATTGTAAAAATGTTATAATTGTTTCCATTACGATTGATCCGAAGCATTCACGATTGAAACGGCGTATGCGGTTGCGCCTCCGCCTGATCCGATAAAGCCGAGTCCTTCGTTTGTTGTTGCTTTGATAGATATTTGATTGATCTCTATGCCCACTGCTTCGGCAATGTTGGTACGCATTGATTCGATATACGGAAAAATTTTTGGCCGTTCGAGAACGACCGTTGAATCAATATTTCCCACACTGTAACCATGCTGTAGCAATAATGCGGAAACATGTTTTAATAATTCAATACTCGATGCGTCTTTGTACCGCGCATCTGTGTCGGGAAAGTGTTTTCCGATATCACCCAGCGCAAGAGAACCCAGCAATGCATCGCAGATGGCGTGAATAAGCACATCTGCGTCCGAGTGTCCTGATAATCCTTTTTCAAACGGAATGTCAACACCGCCAAGTATCAGCTTTCTGCCAGGTACTAATGCGTGAACATCAAATCCGAAACCAATACGGCTCTTCATGCTTTAATCTTAAAATTTATGAATAAATTATGAGGTTCACCCCATTCTGCGGTCACATGCTCTACTTTTGAAAGTTGTGGTCCTTTCCGCAAAATCTCTATCAGTTTTTCGATATCGTTTTTTTCACCCTCTACCTCAAGAAAGACCGAACCGTCGGGAAGATTTTCTACATATCCCTTCAGATCAAATTTCCGGGCTGATCGGTCTGCAAACCAACGATATCCTACACCTTGTACGAGTCCATGGATTGTAATTTTTGCGTTTTTCGTCATTTCGGCGATTGGTCTTTGCGATGATTACCTAAGTTCATTATGCTGTCTGAAAACTCCGATAGCAAAATGCCCGCAATAATTAATGCAGCACCGATCATTCCGGTAAATCCTAAAACTTCAGTTAGTATAAAATACGCTAATACGGCGGTAATGACCGGTTCGATCGTAAAAATAATTACCGCCCTTGTAGGAGTCGTATCTTTTTGGTATCTCGTCTGTATATACGTTGTGATGACCGAAGCAAAAATTCCCATATATAAAAGCGAAAGCAACAGCGATGTTGTTGGAATAAATCGTATTTCTTCAAACGGTGCCGCCAGCGATGCCATCACCGTCGTCACCAGAACCTGAATAAATGCAATGTGCAATACATTCTCGGTTTTTGAAAAAATATCCAGATAAACGATGTAAATTCCAAATACCACCGCTGAGATCAAAACAAGAATATCTCCGCCGTTAATTTCAGAACCCCGGGGAGAAGTAAGCAAATACAATCCAAATGTCACCACCACGATGCCGATAACGCTGCCAATTTTCGGCGGCCGCCGCTCAATCACGATCTGTGCGATTGGAGTAAAGATCACCATCAGGCCGGTGATGAATGCCGATTTTGACGCGGTCGTTTTATAAATGCCATAATTTTGGAGAATGATTCCTGTGCCCAGCATGGCACCAAGAATTGCCGCTTTTTTCCATGTTGACGGAGAGATCAAGCGAATCTGTTTGAATAAAATCGCTGCAAAGATCAATGCGCCGATGCCAAAACGAAGCGCGATAAAGAGTGCGGGCGAAATATGCATTTCGCCTGCTTTTACAACAACAAAGGTACTTCCCCAGATAAACGTTGTTGCAAACAACGCAAGTTCTGCTCTGCTTCTGGTCGTCATTTCAGATCTAACTTTTTAATGATCGATTCGGGTATCATTGTAAAAGCGAGCATGATAAATCTCCAATGCCACTTTGAGTAGATAAAATCTTTTCCTCCCTGCTGGGCTTTGAAAATATCGCATGCGACGTCTTCCGGAGACGCGGTAATCAGCCCCGGTGTCTTTCTTCCTTCGATCATTTTCGTCCGTATAAATCCGGGATGGACCGTCAAAACCTGAACATGTGACGAATGTAATCTGTTTCGGAGACCGGATAAAAATGCGGTAAAACCGGCTTTTGCGCTTGCATAAACGTAATTACTTTTTCTCCCCCGCTCTCCGGCGACAGAACTGACTCCCACAATAAACCCTTCGTTTCTCTTTTCAAAAACATCGGCTACAATGTGAATGATGGAGACGAGTCCCGTAAAATTTGATTCAATCACTTTTTTTGCTTCAGCATAATCCGTTTCAGATTTGCGCTGTTCACCCAGTATTCCGGCCAGACAAATAACTCCGTGCGGAACGTTCGGGAGCGAATCAAAAAAATGCTTGTGGCCTTCCGTTTCGGTAACGTCAAATCGAAATGCGGCTGCTTCGACGCCATACCTGATTGCGAGATCGTTCGCATCCCGGAGCAATTGGTCATAACTTCTGCTCGCCAGATAAATACCATAACCGGCTTTCGCATAAAGCGATGCCAGCGGCCGCGCAATGTCAGAACCTGCCCCGATAATTAAAACATATTTCATAATTGGTGTTTCCCAATGGTAAAAATTTTTTACAGACCGATTCGTTTCGACTGCAGCGATTGGAATTTATCTGCCGTATCATATTTGCGTTTAACCGATTGAAACTGAGATTTCTTACGGTATCCTTCCTCGAACATTGTGCTCGACATGTGCGCATCTTTTGTCAGATAGATCCGTCCTCCGTACTCGCTCACCATTCTGTCCAAATCTGCAAATAATGCAATGGTATTGTTCGATATTGCAAAATCCAATGCCAGCGTATACCCTTCCATCGGAAATGAAAGAAGTCCTTCTTGTTTCCCAAACAATTTCAATACGGCGAGAAATGATCCTTCTCCGCTTTCCGAAATTCGCTGTAATATCTTTGGCAATGCGATATGGGAGGAATCTTTCGGAATGACGAATTGATATTGTGAAAACCCGCGCTTTCCGTAAATTCTGTTCCAATGATCAAGCATGTCGAGCGGGTAGAAAAACGGCTCATATTCAACGAACGATTCTTGATTGCGGTATGTTGTGTACCGAAGTTCGTTGAATACTTTCACGGTGAATTTGTTCAGAACAAAATTGGGTAAATGCACCGGCACAGGAATGATAAAAGAGGTTTCAACAGATAAAGGATCGCGATAATTGAAACCTATCTCATGTGAACGCGCATGTTCTCCGAGAATCAATGCCGACCGTCCAAGCTCTTTTCCTTTGGCCAGACAATCAATCCATGCCACCGAGTACGTCCAGTTCTTATGCTGTTCAAATAACTCAAATGCTTCGTGAATATTTTTCGATCGAATAATTCTCTGTCGAATGTACGCCGTTTCGATCCGAAGTAGAGTAAACACCGCTTCAAGGATGACCCCGGTCAACCCCATTCCGCCGCATGTTGCCCAAAAAAGATCTTCGTTTTCGGTCCGAGAACAGTCGACGACCGAACCGTCCCCGAGCATTATTTTCATTGATAGAAGATGCCTCGAAAAAGAACCGGAGGTGTGATGATTTTTTCCATGAATGTCTGAAGCGATTGCCCCGCCGACAGTAATGTATTTAGTTCCCGGCGTCACAGGCAGAAACCAACCTCGGGGCACAAATGCGTCGAGCAATTCGGAGAAGGAAATGCCTGCTTCACAGGAAACGATTCCCGTAGAATTATCAAAGGAGATCAGACGATTCATCTTTAAAGTAGAGACAATCGTTGAATTCAGTGATGAATCACCGTAGCAACGGCCCAATCCCCGTGCGATAATGCTTTCCGACGACGTAATTACATTCTTCATTGCCTCTAACGACGAGGGATGATGAATAACGGCGTCAACGACAGGATAATTTCCCCAATTCGATACCTTCATAATAGGAAAATACAAAAAGAATGGGAGTTATTGAAGATGTTTTTGCAGCAAATCGATGATAGACCGAACGTGTATTCAATGAGACGGGGAATCTTTCGGCGGCGCCGAAGCAAAAAAATCTCGATAAAACCGATCGGTATATTTCTTCAGTAGTGATTCAATGCGTGAAAACTCCGCCGATCGGATAACCAGTCCCGCATGAAACTCTTTATTTATTTTCCAGACAATCTCCGGATCAGCGTAAGACGAAAGATCGGGCCATTGCTGCTTAGCCAATGATACGATCAGTCCCGCATAATCGTTCCGCAGGAGCTTCGGTGAGTAAGCGGTGATGTCCGAAGCTGTTTCCAATCGAGCCCATTCGCGCCATAAATTCATCCCCGTAGCACCTTCAATCAGTTCTACGATATGTGCTCCGCCGACACGGGCTGACGTTTCCAGAAAATATAATGACCCGTCCAGATTGGATTTAATATATTCCGTGTGGGAAACGCCCTGTACAAGACCAAGCGACGGAAGTACGGTGTGGTTGAGTTTCTGCAATGACGCTTCCTCTTCGCTCCCCCGTTCGATTGTCCTCGTCATGAAAACCCTTCCTTCATGCGCAACTTCCATCGGCGGGAGACCATATTTACATACAATGGAAAAAAGTACTTTTTTGTTGATCAGAATACTGTCTACGTGGTAAATATCGCCCTGGATGAATTTTTCCAGCAGGTAAAATGATTGTTGATCGCCTAAGTTATTTATTTTCTTCCACACTTCTTCGGCGGAGTGGAGTTTTGTTATACCGATGGCTCCGGCCGAAAGTCTCGGTTTAAGCACATACGGAGGTGTTACTGTTGAGAGGAATTCATTGATTTTATCATGATTAATTATTCCGATAAAATCCGGTACGTTAATGCCGGATTCGCGCGCTTTCATCCGCATCGCGAGTTTGTCCCGAAAATACCGTGCGGTGGTTTCCCCCATTCCGCCAACCCGAAGATGCTCCCGAAGTGTCGCCGCACGTTCCACATCAAAATCATCAAGCGCAACAATCTTATCGAAATGTTCCGTCCGCGCAAGGAAACTTACCCCTTTGATAACATCCGGCATATGCCAGTCCTTGTTATTATCAGGGATGTAATAAATATTGTCTATTTCATTTCTGGGCCAATCTGCATGCTCAAGGCTTTTGGAGGTGAGAAGGATTACTTTCCAACCTTCTTGTTTTGCCTGGCGAAGAAAGTCCTGACCTTTTTCATAACTCGAAATACATAAAATGGTTTTCTGCATTGCATCCTCACGTTAGATCAACCGTACAATAGGATATTTCAACTCTTTGCGGTCAAAATACGGCGAGCGACGGTAAAAGAAATCTAACCGTGCAGCCGGATTTCCTCGAAATGATTCATCGAGTAATTGTTTTTCAAATATTTTTTTTAATCCTTTATCGGTTCGCAGCATGTTTTTGGCAATTGGTTCCATCACATACGGTTCCGCATATTCTTTTCGTTCAAAAAAGGCATTAAAAAATCCCCACCGAACGAGTGAATCCGGCGATTCTGGTTCAAACAGATTCACAATAAGACGATTTGTCCTTTGATTTGCATGAATGATGAACGTTCCTTTCGGAAAACTTTTTTTGATCTTTTGAGACTGTGTCTGAACTTCGACGCAGTGTCTCCCTTCGTATGGTGCTGCGGAAAACTGATGTTTATCGAACGTTAGTTCTTCAACATTCATAACGGTTTCGGCAAAAAGCTGATCAACAATGATTCCATGAAGATGTACTATCTGTACAATGGTTGTAAATTCTTTCGGAATAAGATACCCTTTGGGGACCGAAATCATGGTTGAGCGAACGTAGTGAAAAAAATTAATAGGGAATTCAGCGGGTGTTCGGGAATATGAAACAACATTTGAGCCGGTTATCGGACTCTGTTCTACGCTGGATTCGAATCCCTTAAAATTCATGATACTTGATTTATCGGACAATGTAAAACGGACAGGAATTTTTTTCAGAGACGCTGCATTCTTGTCTGCCTTTCGGTTTAAGGAAAGGAGTTTTTTATAATATTTGCGGACAAGTTCAAGAGTCGAAACATTCATTGCGATCGTGGATCGAACTCTGTTTTCGAACGGTTTTAAGGAATGGGTTTCGACGAGCAGTCCGAGTCTGTTCTGCACTGCAGCATATCCTGTGGAGAGCCGCGGAATTGCCGGAGTCTCTACAATTCCATCATGGATTGATTCTCCACGAGTTTGGATATAGGGTGCCGTCAAAAATCCCTGCTCTTCAACGGAGCGTCTCAGCGCCGGCAGATATACCTTGCTCCCCCACGTACTCAAACCGGAATCTATATTGCCATACCGTTCCAATGCATATGTGACGTGATATTGGTAATCAGCTCCATTCGTTGCATGATTATCAATGAAGAAATCCGGCCTCCATGCATTAAACAACCGCAGGAATGCCTGAATTTCGGGAGTGTCCGCTTTCACATAATCCCGATTTAAATTCAAATTCCAGCTGTTCGTCCTCCATCCCATTTCAACGGGACCTTGCTGGTTGGGACGATTGTATGGGCTTATTAATTCATGACCGTCAACATTCAATATCGGTATGATGACAAGAATGAGGTTATCCAGCAAATGAAATAGTTTTTTTGTCACTACGATATCACGCAACATGAGCATACAGGCATCCTTTCCCTCAATTTCCCCGGCATGAATGCCGTTTTGAATCAATACGATTGCTTTACCGCTCCTTTTTGCCGCAAGTGGAGTAAATTCGTTGCCTGCAGCCGTTACGATGCATTCAATTGATCTGCCCTGAGGAGACATTCCAATGGAAAACATTTTGGAATATTCCGTTTCCTCCTCAAACCGTTTAAAATATTCCATGGACTCAGTATATCGGGGTGAACCGATGAATCCTGAGCGTTCGAAGAATGTTTCCCACTGCGGTGAAGAAGACATTGGAAGGAGCCTCAAATGAGCTATGATTGAAACAAGGTTGTTCGGATCAACCGAAATAAATAATCGCGACGCATGTTGCCATCCAGAGCAACAAGTTTATCGATGTCGGTGCATCCGTGATTAACAGTGTTGTCGGATTTTCCCCTTTGTCACGCACCATAACGAGAAAAAGATATCGAAAAATTCCAAACAAAACGAAAATGGTAGTAAAAATGAGATACTCAGAGTTGAACACTTCAATCGTCCGCTCCGCCATTGTATACAGGGAGTACGAAATGGCCATTCCCGTTGATGTAATAATCAGCAATGAGTCTAAAAATGGAACACTGTATTCGCGAAGGACTTCTCTTCTGGATTGAAGTTGCTGTTTGGTAATCATTACTAATTCAGCCCTTCGTTTAGAGGCAGCAAGGAATAATGATAGAAAGAGCGTTGTGATGACAATCCAGTGAGAAATCATGACTTGAATGGCCAGCGCGCCGCCAAACATTCGAAGCATAAAGCCGGTTGCGATAATGAAAAGATCAAGCAGGACAACATGTTTCAGCCCAAAAGAATAGGCAAACTGGATGGCTACATAAAGAAGAATAATAAATAAGAATTCAACCGGTAAAAGTACTGAGAACACAACAGCACCCATACACATTATTGCTGCCATGAAGAGCGCTTGTGTTGCCGAGATTTCACCTGATGCAATCGGACGGTTCTTCTTTTCCGGATGGAGTTTATCAGCCTCTTTGTCAAGCAAATCATTGACGATGTAAATAAAACTTGATGCGAACGAAAAGGCAATAAAAGCAACAATGGCATCGAGATAAAAGGATCTGTCAAACAGATGCTTCGAAAAAACCAAAGGAGTGAATACAAAACTATTTTTAAGCCACTGTGACGGGCGAAGGAGCCGAATAAGTGATTTCATATTTGCATCGTTAGAAAACTGCTTGTTCTTCATACACTCCGAAATGTTCAATAAACGCGTTACACATTTCGCCGAGCGTCACATAATTTCTGGTGGCATTCAATAAATGAGGCATCAGATTTGATCCATCAACTGCAGCCTGTTTCAATTCAGCAATCGATCGTTCTACAGCCTCGCTGTTTCTGCTTTGACGAAGCTCTGCAAGTCGTTTCTTTTGAAGGATTTCGACCTCGGGAGATATAGCGAGTATAGGTATATCAATCTTCTCGTCTTCTTCAACATATTGATTTACGCCAACGATAATTTTTTCTTTTGTATCCAATTCCCGCTGATATCGGTATGCTGCTTCGGCAATCTCCCTTTGGAAAAATCCTTGTTCAATGGCAGGAATTACTCCTCCAAGCATTTCGATCTTTTCGAAGTATTGCTCAGCAGCAAGTTCCATTTTGGTTGTCAGTGCTTCCACAAAATAGCTTCCTCCCAGCGGATCGATCATATTACTGACTCCGGTTTCATCGGCTATAATCTGTTGAGTTCGGAGAGCGATTTTTACTGCTTTATCCGAAGGTAAGGCCAATGTTTCATCCATGGAATTGGTGTGCAGGGATTGGGTCCCTCCCAACACGCCGGCTAATGCCTGAATTGCTGTGCGAACGATATTATTTTCCGGCTGCTGTGCTGTTAATGTGCAGCCGGCGGTTTGAGTGTGAAATCTCAGCATCCAGGATTTAGGATTTTTAGCACCATACTTATATTTCATTCTTTTTGCATAAATTCGCCGTGCAGCTCTGAATTTTGCAATTTCCTCAAAGAAATCTAGATGCGAATTGAAAAAGAAGGAAATTCGGGGTGCAAACTCATCAACATCAAGTCCTGCCGCTATTCCCGCTTCAATGTATGCAAACCCGTCGGCTAACGTAAATGCAAGCTCCTGTGCAGAGGTTGAACCAGCTTCGCGTATATGATAGCCGGACACGGAAATAGGGTTAAATTGCGGAAGTTCTTTCGTGCAATACTGAAACATATCGGTGATGATCCGCATTGATGGTTTTGGAGGATAAATCCATTCCTTTTGTGCAATATATTCCTTCAGAATATCATTCTGAATTGTCCCGCGTAATACTTTCGACGAAAGACCCTGTTTTTCTGCCACTGCTATGTAAAAAGCCAATGTCATTGCAGCGGGTGCATTGATGGTCATCGACGTTGTCACCTTGTCCAATGGAATTCCTTTGAAGAGGATTTCCATATCAGCCAATGAACTGACTGCGACACCGCAGATTCCGACTTCACCTTCCGATAACGGATCATCCGCATCTCTTCCCATCAACGTCGGCAAATCAAATGCTGTCGACAAACCTGTCTGACCATGCTCAAGCAGATATTTGAATCGTTTATTCGTGTCCTCAGGAGTCCCAAAACCTGCAAATTGCCTCATGGTCCACAGTTTGCCGCGGTACCCTGTTTGATGAATGCCTCTGGTATACGGAAACTCTCCGGGATAGCCTATCTCAGACAGATAATTAATTTCTGCCACATCATCCGGAGTATACAACAATTCAATCGGTTCACCGCTCACCGTTGTGAA
>CAZQSI010000022.1:7494-21340 GCA_964596155.1 uncultured Chitinophagaceae bacterium | reverse complement strand
CCACTCTTCATAAAATAAGAAGCGGTGCGAATCGGTCATGTCCTGTAAAAAATCATAAACGATACAGCCTTGTTCGGCGCGGGACGGCTGAATCATTCCGAGGCAGAGATCGACCAGCTCTTTCCTTCGGTCCAGTTTTGAGGTACAGTATACAGTAATAATTTTCATAACAAAATATTTATGTCCTGAAAAATCTTCTGTCCAATTCGGAGAGCGATAATTTAATGAGTACCGGTCTTCCATGCGGACAGACATACGGCATTGAGGTGGCAAACAGCTGATCAATCAACGATCTCATTTCGACTTCCGATAACCTGTCTCCGGATTTAATTGCAGCTTTACACGAAAACGATTTGGCAATATTATCACGGGCATCAAGTTTTACGCGCAATTGATTATTCTTAAACTCATCGAGAATATCCTGAAGAATATTGGCTTCTGTTCCTGCCTTGATTTCAGGAGGAACACCTTCCAGCACGAGCGTGTGTTTGCCGAATGGTTTTGTCTCAAAACCTATGGTGTGAAGAAAAGGAAGAAGGTCCTTCGTTAATGAGAAATCACCAGGCGGAAGTTGGATTGTCTGGGGAAATAACAGCTGCTGCGATGATGGTACCGCATTATCCATCCGTGTCAGCGCCCGTTCATACAAAATTCGTTCATGCGCAACATGCTGATCGATAATCATGAGACCGGAACGAATTTGAGTTAAGATATACTTATTATGCAGCTGCCAGATCGCTTTACCTTCCTGGGCTTCGCTTTCTCTTGTTCCGTGCTGAAATTGTGTCTGCGTATCTTCCGGGGTTGGCAGAACAGCTGACGACCGTTGCGAAAAAATAGTGTCCAGAGTAGAATTTAGATCAAACGGAATATCATCGCCTGCACTGTTTCCGTACTGCTGATCGCCGAAATGCCGGTTGGGAGATTTATCATCCGCGGGAAACGATGCCGGGAGATCGCCCGGCCATCGGGGCGCGTTAGTATGCCGTAATGAAGAAAACTGGCCTCCGCCGAATTTATTGAATTCAATTGTGGGAACAATATCATTCTGACTCAATGTCTTCCGCACGACTGAAATGACGAGCCGATAAATACTCTGTTCGTCCGAAAATTTCACTTCCATCTTCGACGGATGAACATTCACATCAACTTTTTTTGGATCAAGATTCAGGAAAAGGAGGAAAAAGGGAAAATTACCTTTTTCCACCAGATGTTCATAACCGGAAAACACTGCATGATTGATGGACCGATTGATGATAAACCGGTCATTTAAAAAGACGTACTGGTCAACTTTTGATTTACGGGCAAAGTCAGGTTTTCCGATGAATCCCGAAATGGAGAGCAACTCGGTCTCTTCATTAAGAGGTATAAGGTTTGCAAAGTGCTTTTCACCAAACAGACTTTTCAACCGTTCAGCGAGCGTTTGAGAAGGTAATGCAAGAATAGTATCTTCGTCGCTGACAAATTCAAGTGCAATATCGGGCCGCGATAACGCCAGCCTCTGTATCGTATCGTAAATATGTTTAAATTCGGTATTATTTGATTTCAAAAACTGACGGCGGGCCGGCGTATTATAAAAAATATTTTTTACACTGATCGATGTCCCCTGCTGATGAGACGTTTTTGACCGTTCGAGTACTTCACTTCCCTCGATTGTAATCAATGTACCAACAGTATCATCATTTCGGCGGGTCTTCAATTCTACCTGAGCAATGGCGGCGATGGATGCAAGTGCTTCACCGCGAAAACCCAAGGTGCGAATATTCTCAAGATCCTCGTATGATGAAATTTTACTGGTAGCATGCCGGGCAAAGGAGGTCAGAGCATCCTGTTCGCTCATTCCTTTACCGTTATCAACGACCTGCATCAACGTTTTTCCGGCATTTTTAATTGTAACGGATATTGATGTTGAACCTGCATCGATCGAGTTTTCGAGCAATTCCTTAATGACAGATTCAGGCCGCTGCACCACTTCGCCGGCAGCAATTTTATTTGCGAGATGATCGGGTAATATGTTGATGATTGATGACACTAGATTAATGGAATACGAATTTTAAGGTTTAGTTTGATCCAACGGTGTTACACCGAGTCCCGGTGTACTTGCAAGGATCAATTTCCCTCCGGTGTTTCTAACGCCGTCAAACGGATCATTGGATATCAACACATTGCCGTCGAGATCAGCATAATCCAGCAACGGTGCAAGGTGAGCGCCGGCAGAAATGCCGACGGCTGTTTCTATCATGCAGCCCATCATCACTTTCATATTCAACGCTCGTGCGGTGTTGATCATGCGCATTGCTTCGCGCAATCCTGTGCATTTCATCAGTTTAATATTGATGCCGTCGAATGCACCCGCAAGCGACGGCAGCTGTGACAAACGAAGAACACTTTCGTCGGCGATAAGCGGCAAGTCAGATTTATCCCGAAGCCATTTCAGGTCGTCCAGCTGTGCTGCCGGCATCGGCTGTTCGACAAATTCAACATTTTGGTCCTTAAGCCAGTTGATCCTTTCCAATGCAAGATGTTTGTCCTTCCACCCTTCATTCGCATCGACATATAACACTTTGTCGGTGACGGCTCGGATAGTCGCGATCATTTCTTTGTCGTTATCAAGTCCTACTTTTACTTTTAGAATCGGAAACTGCTCTGCCTCCCGCACTTTCTGTTCGACGACCTCCTTTGAATCAATGGCAATGGTAAAAGAACTTTGGGCGGTGTTCCTCGGATTTAATCCCCATAATTGATAGAGCGGCACGCCGAGCTTTTTGCCGATCCAATCGTGCAGCGCGAGATCGACGGCACACTTCGCCGACGTATTTCCGGCAGCAAGACCATCGACATACGACAAAATATCTTCGATGAGCAACGGATCTTCGAATTTTGAAGCATCAAGCAGTTTAAAGAATGCTGCAATTGTTTCGATGGTTTCGCCATATCGTTTCGTCGGTGATGCTTCCCCGTAACCGATAATTCCATCATGTTCGAACCGGAGAATCATTACAGAAACCGAATCGCTCGCACTCCGGGAAATGCGAAACGTATGTTTTAATGTCAGGTCGTATTGTTTCCAGGAAAATTTCATTCTGAGTCCAAGTTATTTACGCTGTTTCTTTTTCAAATAGTGCGTTCACAAACATCTTAGCATCAAACGGCTGCACATCATCGATCTTTTCTCCGACCCCGATATACTTTACGGGGACGCGGACCATATTGCTGACGGCAAAAATGACGCCTCCCTTCGCCGTTCCATCCAGCTTGGTGACAACAAGTCCGGTCAGACCGACTGCTTCATTAAACAATTTTGCCTGCTGAATTGCATTTTGTCCTGTTGTTGCATCAATCACAAGAAGAACTTCATGGGGAGCGTCGGGAATTACTTTTCCGATTACACGTTTGATTTTTTTTAATTCCTCCATCAAGTTGGTTTTGGTATGCAGCCGTCCTGCCGTGTCAATAATGACCACTTCTGCATTGCGGGCTTGGGCTGCCTTTACCGTTTCGAATGCAACAGAGGCAGGATCGGAACCATGCGAATGTTGGATAATATCGACGCCGGCCCTTTTTCCCCAAACCTCCAACTGTTCGTTTGCCGCTGCGCGAAAAGTATCGGCAGCACCAATCAACACCTGTTTCCCTGCTGATTTGAAATTATGGGCTAATTTTCCAATTGTCGTTGTTTTTCCAACACCATTGACTCCGACTACCATCATCACATATGGTTTTTTCTCAGGAGGAATAGCAAAAGGATCTACTCCATTGTCCATTCCTGAGATTAATGAAGCTGCTATTTCGGAACGAATCAATTCCTGTAACTCTTCGTTCGATTCGTATTTTTTTTCCTTTGCTCTTTTTTGGATCCGTTTAATGATATTCTGAGAGGTTTCACTCCCCACATCGCTTGTGATAAGAATCTCTTCCAGTTTCAGGAGAAAATCGTCATCAATTGTTCCTTTCGCAAAGACTAAACGATTTACTTTAGAGACAAGAGTTTCCCGAGTTTTGGATAATCCTTCTTTTAGCCGAGAAAGTTTTAATGCATCAAAAAAACCCAATGAAATTCCTTTTAAAAATGATCAGTGTAATAGGATGAAAGAAGTTATCTGTGACGGCGCAACTCCTCAAAAAATCTTTTACCGTATACCCAGAGTGAAAAAGCTAACAGGATTAGCGAAATAATGATAAACCCATCGAAAAAGAGCTTTAATGACGGGTACCGTAATATTGGAAACACCAGCGTTAATGCAAGAATAGATACTGCAACCTTGCCGGACAGCATTGAGGGTAAAATTACTCCAGTTTTCCATTTAATAAATAATCCGGCGAAAAATATCACGAGATCGCGGGCAAGGACTGCAGATGCAAACCATAATGGAATATCGCCATAAATCGTCAGCATTACAACCACGATACCGATACTGATTTTATCGGCGAGCGGGTCGATAATTTTTCCAAATTCCGATATTTCATTCCTCAGCCGAGCGATATAACCATCAAGAGCATCGGTGGATACCGCCACAAGGATGAATAATAACGCAATTTCCCTGTGATATAAGACCGGCGTCTCGAGATAATAAACAACGGGAGCCATCAGAAAAATCCGGCTGAGCGAAAGCAGATTTGATATTGTGAATATTTTTCCCTGCATATTTTTTAATGTCTCAACTGTTTCTCACAATAAGTATAACCATCTTATACATCTCATTCAACCGGCCGTGCCATCATCGGATGACTGCAAATTTTCCCATTGTTGTGTTGGCAACCGCATTTCCGGCATCTAATTGCTCCACCCGATAAATGTAGACGCCTGTCGCAACATCTTCCCCATTATCGTTTTTCATATCCCACGAAAATCCTTCGATTGTCGAGAGCCGGTCGAATACTCGGACTCTCTCCCCTGCCGATGAATAGATTGAAATTTTGCAATTGGGCGGAATATTGACAAAAGAAAGTTTCTGGGAATTTCTGACCGGATTCGGATAGAGAATGATGTTGCTGAGCACCGATTGTTCCTGGGAAATTGAAAACGACTGTCCTTTACCACCGTTTAGTTGTTCGCCTGATTTCGAAATTACATTAGACGATACCGACACTTCAAGACGCAGCGCCAATTGTGTGAGCGAAGAGGTTTGTGCAACATTAATGCGGATAACATTCGGTTGAACCGAATCAACGGACGTGACGGTAAAAGATTTTATGGAATTGCGGAGTGAATAAAACGATGCATTTTTTGCCTTCGTCATATCAATATCGCCGCTGAATTCGATTTGAATTGATTGCGAAGATAACAGGCGAAATGATCGAATGATCAACGCAGCGGTATCAACGGCAGTTGCGTTGAAATTGAATGAGTGAGAAGTGTCTCCTTCCATACCGCCGGCATCGCGCATAAAAAGAATTTTTAATGGATGATTTCCGACCGGGATTGTAGACGGAAACGTAACCAAAAATGAGCGGTCGGATGCCCACAGTGCAGAAGACGATTCAGCGTTCCCGAGTTTAAATCGTGCCAATGTGCTGGAGGAGGCATCGATAGGACGCGACATCAGAATTTTTATTTGGTCGCGTGAGTGTTGCTCGGCTGCAACGATCGTTGCCGGATCGTGTGTCTCTACAATGCTGATCGGAGATGCTGGTGTTGGAATATTTCCGGAAATAGTTACGGAATAAATGTACGATGTATTGTTAGCAACAGCCGTATCCAGGAATGATGTACCGGACACGGAAGCAATGAACGCCAATGAATCGCGATGGGTTCCGCGATAAATATCATGCAGAACATTCGAGGAACTCCATTGCAGCCGCACGCGTGAACCCGAAACAGGGATCGCCGAAAGCGAATATGGTCCGGTAATATTGGGCGGTGCTGTTAGAGTCCAGAATTCTGTTTTACCGTTTGTATGAAATCCAAGATCACTCTTTAAATCCCCGTCCAGATCGGTAACAATAACGGCGTTTGATTGGGAAGGATGAATCCATTTGGACTCAAAAGTATTTTTTGCAGAATTCCACTCAAATATGTACAACCATGGATTTAAAGATACAAACAATGCATCCTGTTGATCGGACGTCCTTAATTTGCCGCTGGAGAGTCCATTATCATAAGCGCTGCCGGATTTTATGCCAAAAAAATGCTGTTCCCATATTTTCGTCACCGTTCCGGGTGCATTGGCCGGTAAATGCGAAAATACTCTTATCGTCCAAACCGGTGCATCATACTCTCTGTCCTGATTGTAATCCAGTGAGGAATGTCCTGCAACCGCGAAGTCAGGAATTCCGTCTCCGTTAAAATCACCCGAAACAAGATAGTCGCTTGTTTCCTGCAAACCGGAAGAATCAATTCCGGCAAGATCAAATTCAAGAGTGTGTGCATTCTTCTGCCGATACAGGAGAATATCGCCGTCATAATCCGCAAAGACAATCTCGCGACGGGATGACTGAGTAAAGTCGCCGACTAATGCACGCGGCGGCCCAAATTGATTTGACGCTTCGCCCGGAAGCGGTGTCGAAGGATTCTTTAGCCGCGATGCCACCGTGAAAGCATTGTTCCCGAGATTTTTGTAAATAAGATATTCCGATGAGCTTCTCGCGATGATTTCAGGTTTTGCATCGCCGTCGAGATCCACAAAACGTGAAGCCCAAACATCCGTCGAATCTCCCCAGACTGATTGTTGAAAATATTTACTGCTAACGGTATCGGCAATGAACAAACGTGAAACTCCTCTGTCCTGCGCCAGGAACGCTACATTCCCGGATTCTGTCCGCTGAAATGCCCTCGGAACCCAGGGTGAAACCGAAGTATCCTTCAAAGAAAATGTTCCGTTCGAATATTCAAATAACTTCAGATTTCCGAAATTATTGTCAGCATCATAACCATTCAGAATAAGGAATGGATTTCCATTGATAATCTGAACTTCATTGAGCAGAAATCCTTTCGGTAACGAGAAATTCTTTTTTTCGAATCCACCCGTATAAATGGAATGGCCGGACAATGTTGTGTTGAAATGGTCAAAACCGGCAGATCCGAAAGTCGGAAACCGTACTGTGTTTCCATTCGCAATTTTATCCGTAAATTCACAATAGACTTCATACGGAACGGACGGCTGAAGCAATTCCGAAGAAATAACAAACGAATGATTTTTTTGAAATCCGAAAGACGGAAGAGAATTATAGGAAGACTCCCCTGCTTTTTTGTAGTAAAGTACACCGTATGAATTTCTGCTGAGGCGGGCTTCAATCAACGTACCGTATGTCTTGTTGATGATCACCGAATCTCTGTAGCGGAATGAAAGAACTTTCATGGCCGATGTATCGACATATACTCGTTGACGGACTTCCAGATCGCTTCCTCGGCTGCTCTTCATTGTTAACCGTATTACGTATACATTAGGTTTTAATGCTGCCGTATTGAAATATGCAATGGTTTCTTTTGAAAAAAATGTTTGCTCATAGTTTTTTACTGTAACCCACTCCACCGGTTGATCTCCTGCTCCATAGGATACCTGCAAGGATTTTAGATACGGTGAGAGTGCAGTAATGACAATGGGAACGGAACCTGTGGGAAGATGTTCGTCCAGAGACGGGGAATGGATCTTTACCGTCGTTCCTCCCAACGCGGAGAGAGCATTCTGAACATTAATAATGCCGGCACCATAATACTCATCCCAACCGGGTTTGCCTGCATCAGTGGCGGAGTTCAGGAGCAGTCCGGTTATTTCTTCGTTCGTGAGTGGTTGATATCCGGGATTTGAATTTGATTTTTGTGTTTCAAAACTTTTAATCAATGCCGCGGCGCCTGCAACGTGAGGTGCAGCGGCTGAAGTCCCGGAAAATTGATTGGTGTATCCGCCGTTAAGAGTTGTTGTAACAATCGCCTCGCCGGGCGCCATGATATCCAACGAGGGGCTGTTTGAAGAAAAAAATGACCTCGAGTCGAACGCATTGACCGATCCTGTAGAAATGACCTCCGGAAAATCGGATGGATAGTGAGGCAAATTGCTTCCGTCATTTCCGCTGGACGCGACAAGAATCACATTCCGTGCATGTGCATAACGGATAGCATCATGCATAATCCTGGAAGGAACAACATCACCGAAACTCATATTGAGAACATCCGCATTATTATCTGCAGCATAGACAATCGCGATTGCGATATCAATATCATTTCCGTTTCCATTCTTTCCGAATGCACGAAGCGGCATTAACCGTGACGGAGCAATTCCAGTGATTCCGATTCCGTTATTTGACTCCGCACCGATAATTCCAGAGACCGATGTTCCATGGCCATGCTCATCGAACGGTTCATTATCCCGATGCGACCAATCTCCCTGATCTTCGGCAGGCAGATTCACAAAATCATATCCCTGCCAATCATCGATGTATCCGTTGCCATCATCATCGATTCCGTTGGATTCTTTCCCGCTGCCGTATTCTCCGGAATTGATATACAGTGAATTTTTCAAATCGGGATGATTGGGATCTATTCCGGTATCGATAACGCCGACAATCGCCTTCGGTATTGATTGCGATATCATGTTACTGTTCCACAATGCTGTTACGCCGATTTTTCGAAGATTCCATTGAGAAGAAAATGCAGAGTCATTTGGAATGGATTGTACCCTATAAGTGAGACTTTCCTGCACGTATTCAATCAGTCCGTTCGAACTCAATTGCTGTAATAATTGTTCGCCCGGTCGATCAGAGAAGCGGACAATAACGTATTGCTCCCAAGGAAATTGAGAGTTAGTACCATTTTCGAGATGAACTAACGGCAGTACGGTGAATTGCAGCGAAGCATCAGCTGGATTTTTGGAGTTGGCGACAGATTCCTGAAGAATAGACTGAACGGTGCCGGTCCCATGCCGGCTGTCAACAAACTTAATTACATACGTTTGTGATCGGAGGATACCCGGAATTATCAGGATCATATGTAAAAGAATGACCCACCGCATTATGTCTCGAGATCATTCTTATCCGTTACATTTTCAATCGGTGCCGGATATTTACCGCCGAAACAGGCAGTGCAATATCCTTTCCGTTCACCGGCGGGAACAGAAGCGAGCATTTTTTTCGGAGACAAGTACTGAATGCTGTCAACGCCAAGCTCTTTTCGGATTTTTTCTATATCCTGGTCGCATTTTACGGCAATTAAATCTTCCTTGTTCGGGAAATCCATTCCATAATAACAGGAGTTGATAATCGGCGGAGAGGTGATTCGGATATGAATTTCTTTTGGTCCCGCTTCCTTCAATAACTTTACCAGTTGTTTCGATGTTGTCCCTCTGACGATGGAATCATCCACAACGACGACTTTTTTTCCTTTGAGAACCCCTTTTACGGTATTAAACTTCGTCTTCACTTTCATTTCCCGCTGGTTTTGTTCCGGCTGGATGAATGTTCGTCCGACGTAATGGTTACGGATCAATCCTAGTTCGAGCCGAGTATTGATCCCCTGTTTGATCGACTCTGTCACAAAGCCCAATGCTGCAGTGTTGCTCGAGTCCGGAACGCTGATCACAATAGTTTTTTCATCCTTATCGGGCGCAACCGGAGATTCCTGAGCAAGCGATTTTCCGAGTTTCCGGCGGACTTTGTCCACACTCTCTTCGAAGATGAAACTGTCCGGGCGCGAGAAATAAATATATTCGAAAATACAATGGTGAGATTTGTCAACCTTCTTTTTGATGCGGGATGATGTCAGTGCCTGTTTAGAGTCCGCACGTTTGTCGATGACTAAAATCTCTCCTGGTTCAACATCTCTGATGTATTTAGCATCGATAATGTCGAAGGCGCAGGTTTCGGACGCTACGATGTAACTGCCATCCTTTTCACCAAGCGACAATGGACGAAAACCATGAACGTCCCGCACTGCCACCAGCATTGAGTCGGAAATCAGGAGCAGAGAGAAAGCACCTTCTAGCTGATTGACGGCATCTTTTATTTGATCAATTTGATTTTTCTTTTTGCTTCTGGCAATCAGATGCAGCACAAGTTCGGTATCAGACGTTGTCTGAAAAATCGTTCCGTCATTTTGAAGTTTCTTCCTGATGGTCCGATAATTGGTCAAATTCCCGTTGTGCACTACGCCAAGATTACCGTCTCGATAATTAACGATCAGCGGCTGAATATTCTTTTCGTTGTTGGCCGACCCGGTGGTTGAATAGCGATTGTGACCAATGGCTGATCGCCCCTTTAATTGATTTTTAAGGATGCTATAATCCTTAAAAACATCCGTAACAAGACCCATCCCTTTAACAAGATTAAAGTGATGCCGTTTCTTATCCTCTTTGAATTCACACGAGACAATACCGCATGCCTCCTGTCCTCTATGCTGAAGAGCATGAAGACCGTAATATGTCAGCATCGACGCATTGTCATGGTCATATACGCCGAACACGCCGCATGCAGCGCGAGGTTTATCTTTCGTGAATCGCTCGTAAGTATTTGATTTCATTAGTTTATCACTGTGTCTTTTAACCAATTCCTATCATCCAAATTTTGGTAATCGGTTGTGAAATGTAGCCCCCTGCTTTCTTTTCTCGTCAATGCCGACCGTATTATCAAGTCAGCTACACAAGCTAGGTTTCGAAGCTCAATAAGGCCTTCGGATACTTTGGTGCGTTTATAAAAATTCCGAACCTCGTCCAGTATCAGCTGTATACGTCTCTGTGCCCGCTCCAACCGATGATTGGACCTAACTATGCCGACATAATCCCACATGAGCTGTTGTATTTCTTTTCGATTATGCGAGACCAGAATCCATTCTTCGCTGTTTATCGTTCCGCTGTCATCCCAATCAGGAATGTTTGAAGGAGGGCGATTGGATGAGGAATTACGTTGCTTTATCGCTTCATATGCCCTGTGAGAAAAGACAACGGCTTCCAGGAGCGAATTGCTGGCCAATCTGTTCGCTCCATGCAAACCTGTCATACTTACCTCTCCGACAGCGAATAATCCGGAAATGGTTGTAGCACCGCTTGCATCAGTCATTACTCCTCCGCAGGAATAATGAGCTGCCGGGACGACGGGGATTTGATCTTTGGTAATATCGAAGCCATATCGGAGGCATCGTTCATAGATATTAGGAAAATGGAGTTTTACCTCTTCTGAATTAATATGGGTGAGGTCGAGAAAAACAGATTCGTCACCGCTTCGTTTTAACTCTGTATCAATCGCACGGGCAACAATATCTCTGGGCGCCAGAGATCCCTGAGGATCATACTGCTTCATAAAATCCTCCCCTTTTGTATTCCGAAGCAACGCTCCCATGCCTCGCACAGCTTCTGAAATAAGAAAAGAAGGCGATCCGGAATTATAAAGCGAAGTAGGATGAAATTGTATGAATTCCATATTCGCAATTTTTGCACCGGCCCGATACGCCATGGCGACACCGTCGCCTGTTGCGATCAATGGATTCGTCGTATGGAGATACACCTGACCTGCGCCGCCGGTCGCCAGCATTGTCGTAGTGGCGAGAAATGTATGAACTTCGTTGGTATTGATATTAAGAACGTACGCACCCCAGCAATGAATCGAATCCTGAGATTGTTTTTCTGTTCCAATCAAATGGTGTTCGGTGATTAAATCTATGGAGATGTGGTTTTCGTAAATTGTTATATTCGGAGTCCGGGAAATTTTTTCAAGCAATGCTCTTTCAATTTCCTTGCCGGTAAGATCCGCAGCATGTACAATTCGATGATGCGAATGTCCCCCTTCCTTTCCAAGATCAAGTCCGTTTTTTGATTCAGTAAATTGAACGCCGACGTCGATCAATTCTTTAATCCGCTGAGGTCCTTCGTTAACAACCAACTGCACGATATCTTCATGACACAAAAACGCTCCCGCCTTCATTGTGTCATTAATATGATGCTCAAATGCATCCGTGTTAGAAATAACTGCGGCAATTCCACCCTGCGCATAGTTCGTATTGGATTCTGCAGATTCTTTCTTTGTTACGATCGCTACAGATCCGATCTCTGATACTTTCAAAGCATATGACAATCCGGCGATTCCGCTCCCAATAACCAGAAAGTCAGTTTTTATTTTCATGGCTAAATATACGCAAAAGTAAATAAAAAAGGCGTTCTGTTTTCACAGAACGCCTGAAGAATAGATCTTAAATCAAATTAAAAATAGATGCGTACGGTTGCTCCGCCAGCGCCAAATCCAAGAATGCTTGTGCTGCTTCCGCCCTTTGTTGTTACGGAAGTCGCACCGCTTGTAACAACTAAATCGGATGTCGAGGTAACCGAGAACAATGTCAATGCGTATTCAGCAGAAAGGCTGATTTCCGGATAAAGGAAAAATTCCGCACCGGCAATACCGCGCAGTCCGAACGTTGTCGGGGTTCCGCCTTTTGTTTCAGTTTGAACTGTAGGTGCTACGACAGCAGGTTTTACCGTGGATGAGGCCGTTGTAAATGAGAAACCAGCACCCATATACGGATGAACGCGTGAGCTTGCACCGCTCATATACATTAAATAATCAGCTCCAACTCCAAGTGTCATGCCAGAGGTGCTTCCGTCCGTTCCCGTTCCGCCGGCCGGTGGATTTGCGGGAGTTGTTGTAGATGTAATTCCTACTTGTAATCCAAGACGAACAGCTGCATCAGATGAAAGAAAATATGAAATACCGAGACCGCCTGCGGGACCTGTTCCGGCAAGACCAAATGCACCCAGGCCGCCAAAGGTAAAGTTCATTGATTTATCTCCCGCTTTCGTGCCCATCATATCCTGAGCCGAAACAACACCTGCTAGCATCATTACTGCAATAAAAACAGCAATAAATTTTTTCATTGTATTACTCCTAAATATTATGAAAAACTAGTGAATTATGTGTCTTGAGGCAATGCAAATATATAAGGGGTTTAACCAATTGTCAAGAGAAAATATTTTAGCTAAATCCAAAAATAGCTTATGGATAAAGAACCTAAGTTTTTTTTGATTTTCCAGAGCATTTGCAGGAATTTTAAGAAATTGTAAAAATTTCACACGTTTCAAGGTAAAAATATATTCGTTTTAAGAAGCAAGAGCATTTTCCAAAACATTAAGTGTAATATCGATCTCTTCCCTGCCTGCAATAAGCGGAGGAAGAATTCGGATGACACTGTTTGCTGTTGAATTAACTAAAACATTATTACTTAACATCGTCTCAACATATGATGCGCTGTCACGATTGAGCTCGACTCCGATCATGTAACCAAACATCCTGACATCTTTGATAATATTAAGATTCCCTTTAAGATCGTTCAATTTGTTGTTAAAGTATTCGGTATTTTTATTGACCTGAGCAATAAAAGTATCTGTCAGCACAGTATTTAAGACTGCAAGTCCCGCCGCACATGCCACGGGGTTTCCGCCGAATGTTGTCCCGTGAACTCCATAAGTCCAAACTTCTGCTACTTTTTTGTTCCCGATAATCGCTCCAAGAGGTAATCCACCCCCAATCGGTTTTGCAACCGTTACGATATCAGGAATAATCGAAAAATGCTGGTATCCAAACAGTTTTCCGGTTCTCCCGATTCCGGATTGAATTTCGTCCGCAACAATAAGAAAACCGAAAGTATTGCGGAGATCGGATAATGTTTTTACAAATTCCGTCGACGCGCCAACAATTCCCCCTTCTCCCTGAATAAATTCAAGGAACACGGCGGCGGTCTGGTCATTAATTTTTTCCTTAAGCTGATTAACATTATTAAATTCTATCGAATCAAAGCCGGGCAAAAATGGTTCGTATCCATCTCTGTATTTTTGTTTATCCATCAACGAAAGGGCACCCATCGTTCTGCCGCTGAAGCCGTTGCTCATGCCGAATATCGTTGACTTACCGTTAGCTTTTCCCCATTTCCGGA
>CAZQSI010000022.1:0-7394 GCA_964596155.1 uncultured Chitinophagaceae bacterium | reverse complement strand
CCGTTGCTCATGCCGAATATCGTTGACTTACCGTTAGCTTTTCCCCATTTCCGGACCAGTTTGATGGTCCCTTCAATCGCCTCAGTTCCGCTGTTGGTGAAAAATATTTTATCAAACCCGGATAGCGAAAGCAGGCGTTCCGCCAAAACTATCTGAGGTTCCTGCAGGAAAAAATTTGAGAGATGATTATATTTTCGAATCTGCTGTTCAATTGCCGCTGTTACGGCAGGATGGGCGTATCCGAGTGCATTCACGGCCAAACCGGAAAACATATCTAAATATTTCCTGCCGTCTTTGGTGAATAAATAACACCCCTCGCCCCGTTCGACTTCGAGAGGGAGACGTTTGTACGTATGGAAAAACAGGCGGGCTTCTTCTTCGATTAGATTCATTCTATTTCTTTACGGTTGCTGAGATTGGAAAATAATATATGAAAAAAATTTACTTTTGAAGTCAATTCACCGATTGCTGCGTCATTATATATTTGGAAATCGGAATACTCAACTAATTCCTGGTTAGACATTTGACGTTGCATTCTTGCTGCGACGCGAGATTCCGAAACAGTGTCGCGCTGCATCACCCTTTGAGTGCGGATTTTTTCATCGGCAATAACAGCCAAAGTATAGTCTACCATCGTATCCATACCCGATTCGAAGAACAATGCAGCTTCCGCTATCGCATAGTTGGATGCGGAGGAGAGATATAATTTCCACGATTCAAATTTCTTAAAGACTTCGGGATGGATTAACTGATTTAATTTCTCCAGCGACGCATGGTCGCTAAAGACGAGATCGGCAAGCTTCTTTCTATCAAGATTTTTGTCAGCGTCAAGGATACCATTTCCAAATTCAGCTACAATGGATTTCAATAATATCCCTGAAGCCAATTCCTTTGCTGTGTCATCCGCAAAAAAAACAGGAATCTGTTTCTCTTTGAACAGTGAGCAAACAGTCGATTTTCCGCTTCCGATTCCGCCTGTTACTCCGATGAAAATCATGACTGACCTTATTTTGCGAACGAAACGGAGCGGACTTCCCGAATAACGACAACCTTGATCTGACCGGGATATTCCATTTCCTGTTGAATTTTCCGGGCTATATCATGCGCAAGTTGATCGGCATGTGCGTCGTCAATCTTGTCATGTTCAACAATAACTCTGATTTCCCTGCCTGCCTGAATAGCATACGTTGCCTGAACACCTCGAAATGATTTTGCAATCTCTTCAAGTTTCTCCAGTCGCTTTGCATACCCTTCCACAGATTCGCGGCGGGCACCGGGACGCGCTCCGCTGATGGAGTCCGCTGCTTGAACAAGAGCCGCGATCGGATGCTCCATGGGAATATCATCATGGTGCGCCCCTACTGCGTTGACAACTATAGGGTTCTCGTTGTACTTTCGAGTCATTTCAAGACCGATAATGGCATGCGGACCTTCAATGCTTCGATCCGCAGTTTTGCCGATGTCATGCAGCAGGCCTGCTCTTTTCGCCAGGTTTATATCAATCCCCAGTTCGGCAGCCATCACACCGCAAAGGTACGATACTTCGATGCTATGCTGAAGAAGATTTTGTCCGTAACTGGTACGGTATTTCATCTTGCCGATATGGCGGATAATCTCGTTATGCGCACCGGGAAGACCGACTTCAAGCAACGTATTTTCGCCTACACGGAGCACTTCCTCTTCCAATTCAAGCTTTACTTTTTCAACAACTTCCTCAATCCTTGCAGGGTGTATACGTCCGTCAGCGATCAACCGCTCCAGCGATACTCTGGCAACTTCTCGACGAAACGCGTCAAACCCTGACAGAATAACGGCTTCGGGCGTGTCATCTACTATCACATCTACACCGGTTGCAGCTTCAAATGCTCTGATGTTTCTGCCTTCCCGTCCGATTATTCTTCCCTTCATTTCATCGCCCTGAATCTGCAGAACGCTGACCGTGGTCTCTACCGCATGGTCCGCAGCGGAGCGCTGAATTGCCTGCACGATCACCTTTTGGGCTTCACGCTTGGCTTCTTCTTTCACTTTATCGCGTATATCCTTGAGAGTTTGCGACGCTTCGGTTTTAACGGAATCGATCAAATTATCCAATAATAGCTTTTTTGCTTCTTCCCTGGACATACCGGAAGCACGTTCGAGACGAGTGTTTTCCTCAGCTATCATCTTATCAACATCAGCCAGCTTTTGATTCAGATCCTGAGCCTTTTGTTCGTTTTGTTTTTGGAGAGCCTGTACCTCTTTTTCCTTCTTATTCAGAAGATCGACTTTCCGGTCAATATTTTCTTCTCGGGCATCAAGCTGTTTTTCATATGCCTGCAATTTGCTGCGCTTTTGGTTTGCCTCATTCTCAAATTCGTGTTTCTTTTTGAACCATTCGTCCTTTACTTCCAGCAGCTTTTCTTTTTGAATTGCCGCAGCGTCCCGCTCAGAATCGGCCAATATTTTTCTTGATTGTTCCTCGGCGGATGCGATCTTGTGCTTTCCAATCCTGCTGCTGATAAACCAGCCTGCAAAAAATGCCAGAATGGTCATAATGGCCCCAAAGACTGCTATTTGCATATCCATGATTTGCTCCGTTTAAAATAAAAAAACCCGCACATCAACCTCAGACAAGTGTAGAAAGAACCCTCTTTCTGAACACGGTGGGGGCCGCCACAACGTTTCTTACTTCCACTGATTGCTAGTCTGCTGAAAGCAGGCATCCCGAAGGATTTCGCAACATCGAACCGGAGTTCGATCGAGGCCTGTAATATTACGCTCGTGAGCAAAGCTCCCTATAAATAAAACTATAGGTTCTTTATTTATATTGCCTATGGCTGACAGTGCGGATTATAGTCGCTGTTTGATCTCCTGTTTACGTTTACGATTCTGTGCTGTTTATACTTGTATCAAGGTAATTAGTGATTTTGGCGATTTCATATTCCAATGATGATACAAGTTGAGAGTTCTTCTCTTTTTCTTTATAGAAGTCTTCCGTAATATTCAGCGCAGCGAGAACAGAAATTGTTAACGGCGGCTGCTCCGGGATCTTATCGTGCACGCTGTTAATCATCGCATCGACATGATTCGCGACCTGTTTGGTAAACTCTTCGCTTTCTCCGCGAAGCGGATATTCAGATCCGAATATTTTTACACGTATGCTTTTTCTGTCCATGTGTCGTTTTGTAAAAGGTGTGGTTCTGTCAGCCGTTGTGTTTGTTGTTATGGTGCCAAATATTGGTCGATTTTCAAAATAATCGTTTTAATTTTTTTCTGCAGCGCCAATCGCTCTTCGGTATCCAACGCAACAGTACCCGATTTTTTCTCCGCCGCCGCATCAAGATCCTGTCGCAGAGACGCCAATTGAGTTTGCTGAAGAAGATTGGCGGATTTCATTTCGCCGATTTCTTCATCAAGATCATGAATTTTTTTCAGCAATTGTTTTTTTTCTTCCCGAAGCGTTGAGATCAGCAGCGATGCTTCCCGTGCTTTGTCCCATAACGATGCCAAGGCATCTTCGACGCTGATGATTGCTTCCGGTGATTGCTGTTCGGTATTCTGTTCACCCATTAGACACTTCGTAACGTTGCTTCAAAAGTTTTGGCGACTGCTCCGGTCACAGAATCAATAACAGCATCTATTTCAGAATCAGTCAATGTTTTATCGTTCGATTGCAACGATAGTGAAAATGCGACGCTTTTTTTTCCCGCTCCGACACTTGCTCCTTCAAAGAGATCAAACAAAGTGCAATCCTTCAGCAACTCACCGCCCGATTGACGTATGACCTTTTGAACATCATCGACAGGAATATTTTTTTCAAGAACGAACGCTATGTCCCGTATAACTTTGGGATATTTGGTGAACGGAATAAATTTCTTTCTGTTATCAAATCCCAGAATCTTGTCCAGGTGAAGTTCGCCGTAGAAGACTTCCTGTTCGATCTTATACTTCTTTAACAAATCCTGATTGCACTTACCAATGTAACCAACATAAGTACCATTGATTTCAACGTCTATCCGTGATTCAGTTAAAGAAGTTGATGCATTGTAATAAATTAAATGACTATTGTCAAGACCAACATGGTTGAGTAAGGACAAAATAGTCCCTTTGATGTCAAAAATATCGACATTCCGAGACGGAGTGTGCCATGATGTGCTTACAGCCTCGCCGGAAAGAGATATTCCGATGACGACTCGTTCTGCATAGCCGGGAACCGGTGCGCCGTCCTGATGCTCTCTTAAAAACACCGAACCAATTTCAAATACATGAACTTTTGACGCCCCATGATTCAAATTCAATGCGACACTTTGAAGCATGGTAACGAGCAAGGAGGGACGAAGACACTCATGATCTTCGCTTAAAGGATTTTTCACAGCAACTGCTTTCATTCCGAGCGATTTCTCAAGCGTTCCGTCGATCATACTGTTCGTCAGCACTTCATTCAGTCCGATATCTTCGCACCAATGCCGGACAGAGATGATGTTCGATTCTTCATTACTCGGCCTTTGAAAAATAACTTCGGCAGAAAGTTTATTGTCGATGTTATCGTAGCCGTGTATTCGAGCGACTTCTTCTATGAGATCAATTTCCTGTTCGATGTCAGGACGAAATGTTGGAACGGTACAGTTGAACGACTTACCGTCGCTGCCCGGAATTACGTCGATCTGCAAGGAACGTAAATATTTTGAAATCACGTCGGCGCTGAGCGACGTTCCTAATATCGCATTCGTCCTGTCGAGACGAAGAGTAATGTTTTTGCTGACAATTGTTTGAGGATATTCGTCGATAACTTCATCGACAAGACGACCGCCGGAAAGTTCTGCAATCAATACTGCGGCATGCAATGAAGCCGTGAGTGTCATGTTAGGATCTACGCCCCGTTCGAAACGATACGATGCATCCGTGGTAATTCCCAAATGCTTTGCGGTTTTTCTGATGCTCGCAGGTAAAAAATAGGCTGCTTCCAACAATACGTTTTTTGTCGAATCAGAAATTTCGGAATTCAATCCGCCCATCACGCCGCCGATGGCAACAGATTTTTTACCGTCGGCAATCATCAGTTCGCGGCCGGTCATCGTTCTCACTTTTCCGTCGAGCGTCGTAAACTGTTCGCCTTTGGCGGCAGTACGGACCTTGATTGTATGATCGGCTAATTGATCATAATCAAATGCATGAAGCGGCTGACCAAATTCATACATAATAAAATTAGTTGCATCAACGATGTTATTGATGGGACGCAGCCCGACGGACCGAAGACTTTGTTTCAGCCATTCGGGTGATTCCTTTACCGTCACATTTTCAATAAGACGTGCGGTATACCGAGGACAATCGACAGAATTTTCAAGATGGACCGATGCGCGAATCCCGGCTGACTTCCCTTTGCTTGGATCAACGGAAAGTGCCGGCATTGTGAGAGAAAGATTGTATGCTGCCGCTAGATCTCTGGCTACGCCGATATGGCTTAAGCAATCCGGTCTATTCGGCGTTATGCCAATTTCAAAAACGACATCATCGAAACCGTAATGTTCAACCAATGTATTGCCCGTCACGGCAGAATTGTCCAGAACGAGAATTCCATCGCCATCGTCGCCTAGTCCTAATTCTTTTTCGGAACAAATCATTCCGGATGATTCTATGCCTCTGATACGCGCATTTGTTAATTGAAACGGATTGCCTTTTGGATCGTGTTGATTATGCGGGACAACAGCACCGGGAAGACCCACAATCACTTTTTGATCCGGCCGGACATTAGGAGCGCCGCATACAATCTGAACGGAAGGTTTATCCTGCGCGGTTTGAACGGTACAAACCGAAAGCCGGTCTGCCTTCGGATGTTTTTCGACGGTAAGCACCTTCCCTACGACGAATCCGGAGTATTTTTGCCCCGGGTCGTCTATCGATTCCACTTCCAAACCGAGCGATGTCAATTTTCGAGAAATCTCATCTATGCTCGCATTCAGATTAATATACCGCCGTAACCATTTATAACTAATACGCATATGGGTTTTACTAAAACTGATTTAGAAATCGGACATCATTTTCAAAAAAGGTGCGGATATCGTCCACTCCGTACCGCAGAAGAGAAATCCTATCAACTCCCATTCCGAAGGCGAAACCGGATACATTTTCAGGGTCATGTCCGCAATTAACCAGAACATTCGGATGAACCATGCCGGCGCCAAGCACCTCCAGCCATCCGGTCTGTTTGCATATTCTGCATCCTTTCCCGGCGCAGAGGAAACAGGTGATATCCATTTCCAGGCTTGGTTCGGTAAACGGAAAGTAGCTTGGACGAAACCTGTAGGCGATATCGGAACCGTAGAAATTTTTCGCGAAAGTTACCAGAGTTCCCTTCAAATCGGAAAACGAAACTCCTTTATCGACATACAATCCGTCCACCTGATGGAAAAAATAGTTGCTCCGCGCACTGACAGCTTCATTTCTGTACACACGTCCCGGCATGATGATGCGCAGCGGCAATGGTTTTGATTTTAGACTGCGAATCTGCACCGGAGTGGTGTGTGTCCGCAGTACGACTTTTTCATCAATGAAGAATGTATCCTGCATATCCCGCGCAGGATGGTCGACGGCAAAATTCAACGCTTCGAAATTATGATAGTCATCTTCAATTTCAGGTCCGTATTCAATTCCAAATCCCATTGAAACAAAGATTGACTTCATCTCCTCCATCGTACGGGTGATTGGATGACGTGTCCCTTTCGGCCGCATCCTCCCGGGAAGAGTCATGTCGATACGGTGCTGTGTATTGCCGGCAGATTGAGAATTGATTGCTTCTTTTTTTGACTGAAACTGTCCTTCGACGGACTGCTTGAATGAATTCAAAAGCTGACCAACAGCCGGCTTTTGTTCTTTCGGTATCGATTTTAAGTCGTCGTATAGTGCGGCAATTTTACCGCTGCGGGAAAGGAATTCAATGCGGAAGGATTCGAGCTCTGCACTCGTTGTTACTGCATTCAGTTTTTGTTCAATGTCGATCCGTAATTCGTCAATTGTCTTCTGTACCATACGGGACTGGATTGAGGATAAAATAAAAAAAACTCCCCACCGCGTTCCATGGCAGGAGCGATGGGAAGTTTTATATTAAGCCTTTACAAAATTAACTATTTCCGTAAACGCTTCGGGATTATGAACAGCAAGTTCCGCCAACACTTTGCGGTTGATGTTGACCTCTTTCTTGTTCAGTCCGGCGATCAATTTTGAATAGGTGATACCATGCAGTCTGGCAGCCGCATTGATGCGTGCAATCCATAATTGACGGTATGTTCGTTTTTTTGCTTTTCGATCACGATAGGCATATTGCATCCCTTTGTCGATATGATGCTTTGCAATCGTAATCAGCTTGCTTCTCGCACCCCAATAACCTTTCGCTTGCGCTAAAATGCGCTTGCGACGGC
>CAZQSI010000021.1:0-43341 GCA_964596155.1 uncultured Chitinophagaceae bacterium | reverse complement strand
GCCGCTGCCGATTGCCGAAAAAATTCCTTCGAATGTCAATGTGGAAAACTGCATCCACACGATCATGATACCGATGAAAAAACCGAGATCCCCCACTCTGTTGACGATGAATGCCTTCTTCGATGCGTCGGCGGCTGATTTCTTTTCGTACCAGTGACCGATCAGCAGATAACTGCTTAATCCGACAAGTTCCCAGAAAACGTACATCAGAAAATAGTTGTTGGTAAGAATGATACCAAGCATGGAAAATGTAAAGATGCCGAGATTTGCATAATAGCGCGAATACCGGATATCATCCTTCATGTAAGCGAGTGAAAAGAGATGCACGAGGAAGCTGATGAGCGTCACGACGACGAGCATCACTGCCGTGAGGTTGTCCACCATGATGCCGATATCGAGTTTCAACGGGATGCCGTTCACCGTCGTATGAAAGTCAATCCACGTAAAGGTGAAATCGAGTGTCGCTTCCGATGTGATTTTTGCCGCAAACACGGAAAGTGCGAGAAGCAGATCGATTCCGAGCACCGCAGTGGCGATACGGCCGCTCAATGGGAGAAACCGCTTACCGAAAAATATGAGGGCAACAAAACTGCCCAGCGGCAGGAAGAGGATAATAAGAGAAAGTATCAGTTCAGCGTCCATCGTTTTTCAGGAAAAGGTTCAACAACTCTCAACGACATCATTGCCGAACCGCGGTCGTGCGGTCCGGTCGGTTAATCTTTTAATAATGAAATTTCGTCGACATTCACGGTATGGAACCGTTTATAAATATTCAGTACGATCGCCAGCGCAACCGCCGCCTCTGCTGCCGCCAGGATGATCACAAAAATAGCGGCCATTTGTCCTTCAATATTCATTCCGCCGAAACGGGAAAAAGCGAGAAAATTGATGTTGGCGGAATTCAAAATCAGTTCGACGCCCATCAGCACCATTATGGCATTTCTTCGTGTCAAGACTGCATACATGCCGAGCGAAAATAACGCCGCGCCGATGAGAAGAAAATGTGTTAATGTAATAGTCATCATTGTTTCAATAGTTATGATCTGCAAAAAAAACCTGCCGCCGTACGGTTACGGACGTTTTTCCCTTCGCGCCATCATTGCCGCGCCGACGATGGCAATCAGCAGAATGACGGATGCTATTTCAAACGGAAGAACATGTGTCGTGATCAGTGCGGAGCCGATGTCCACGGATGTTGTTTCAGCTCCCGGAGATCCCATCTGTTTGCTGACAAACCAATCACTGGTCCAGATCACTCCTCCGATTACTCCCGCCAACGCAGCGACGACACTCACCGCGGGTATGACGTTCGTTGATCCCGACGCAATATTGATGGAAACCGTATTCGTCGTCAGCATGACGCCGAACAAAAGCAGCACGAGGATGCCGCCGACATACACCAGCAGCTGCGTAATCGCAAGAAAATCGGCATTCAACAGCACATAAATTCCCGCCACTCCGAAGAATGTGAACAACAGCGCAAAGGCCGCATAGACAATGTTTTTAGAGAAGACTACCACCGCTGCGGATGCCACGGTGACAATTGCGAAAAAGTAAAAAATTATTTCATACATAATCGTCTCTACTGCTGACCTGAAGGTGTTTCGGGATTTTGTTTCGGCGCTTCCTGTTTCGGTGCTTCCGGCTTCGGCTGTTCTGCTGCCGGCGGTGGCGCAGGTGTTGATGCCTTTGCGGCGGCTTGTTGTGCCGCAGCAGCTGCTTTTTTCGCCGCCTGTTCCTCTTCGTGCTGCTTTACTTTCATTTTTGCCGATTCCACATCAACGGGCGACATCGTTCCGAAATTATAGATGAGATTGTTTCTGTCGAATTCCGAAAATTCATACACATCGGTCATCTTCAGGCATTCGGTCGGACAGGGAAATACGCATAACGCACAATAGCAGCATTTTGCAATGTCGATGTCAAATTTTGTGACATAAATTCTTTTTTTCTGACCGGTCGATGTTTCGCCGAGGTTTTCCGTCGGAGGCGCTTTCATGACTTCGATCTCGATGCAGTCCACCGGACACGCCTTCGCGCATAATTCACAGCCGATGCAGTCGTCAAAATTCATGAATAACCGGTTACGCACCCGTTCCGGCATCTCTTTTTTTACGAGAGGATACTGAACGGTCACAACCGGGGCGAACATCTGCCGCATCGTCACTCCCATGCCGATGGTGATCGAACGGAGCGAGCGGACAATATCAGAAAAATATGAAATGAAAGGAGTCATAAGACATTTACAGGACTAAAATAAACCCGACCGCAATAATGCAGACGAGCGCAAACGGCGTCAGCACTTTCCACGAAACGTACATCAACTGGTCGACTCGCATGCGCGGAAGCGTCCATCGAAGCCAGATATTCAAACAGACAAACACCATACCTTTGGTCACGAACCAGAAGACGCCCCACATCGGTCCGCTTAAAAATTCTCCGAACGGACTCGCCCAGCCGCCGAAGAACAAAATCACGGCAACGGCGGAGACAAGAAACAGATTTGCATATTCGGCAAGATAGAAGATGGCAAACTTCATGCCGCTGTATTCCGTATTATATCCCTGCACGAGTTCCGATTCGGCTTCCGGAATATCGAACGGGGTCCGGTTGACTTCCGCCATCGACGAAACCAGATAAATCAGAAACAGCACGAACATGAACGGAATCAGAAAAAGTTTTTGCACCAGCGGCAGATTTGCACCGAAGATCATCCATTCGTGGATGCCGCCCGACTGCAGAGCCGTCAGCGATTGAAGATTCATCGTTCCTGCAATCATCACCACGCCGAGAATTGCGAGCGCGGCAGGAATTTCGTAGCTGACAATCTGTGCGGCAGACCGCAATGCACCGAACAGCGACCATTTATTGTTCGACGCCCACCCCGCCATTAAAATGCCGACGACGACAAGAGAGGAAACCGCCACGAGGTAAAATATGCCGAGATCGAGTTCGCTGCCGGCATACGCGGCGCTGAACGGCAGCACCGCAAACGACGCATAGGTTCCGATGAAAACGAGATACGGAGCAAGAATAAACAACGGTTTGTCCGCCGCAGCGGGAATGATATCCTCTTTCTGCAGCAGTTTCAGAATGTCCGCAAACGGCTGCAGCGTCCCGTGATATCCGGTCTGCATATATGCCAGACGGTTCTGCATATGCGCCGACATCTTCATTTCAATGTAGATGGTGACCAGTGCATACGGCAGAATAAACAGCAGAGGAACCGCCGCATTCAACGCCGTCAGGACAAATTCATTTTCCAAGATTGCAGATAACTGTTCCATGAAAGTCAGATGTTGTGTCGTGTAATAGTGAAATTACCTGTCCACTTCTCCCAGTACGATATCGATGCTCCCCATAATGGCGACAAGATCGGCCAGCATCGCTCCTTTGGAGATTTCGTTGATCACTCCAAGATTGACGAACGCAGGAGCGCGCGCTTTGATTCTGTACGGTGTAACGTTTTCTTCGGCGACGATGTAAAATCCGAGTTCGCCGCGCGGCGATTCGACGCGCGCGTAAATATCTCCCGGTGTCGGACGAATTCTTTTCGGAATGGATTTTGTCACATCTCCCTCGGGCAGCGAGGCAAGCGCCTGCTCGATGATTCTTACGCTTTCCGCCATTTCGCGCTGCCGAACCATATGCCGGTTCCACACATCGCCGACGGTTCCGATCTCTCCTTTTCCGACGATCACCTCCCATTCGAACTTATCATACCGTGAATACGGATCATCACGGCGAATATCCCAGTCGACGCCGCTGCCGCGCAGCATCGGTCCGCTGCATGCATAATTAATTGCGAGATCTTTCGGAAGAATTCCAACGTCGGCGGTCCGCTTGATGAAGATTTCATTGTAGTTCAGCAGATCGTTCAATTCTTTGATTGTGACTTTAAATTCCGTGCAGAATTCCTTCGTTTTTTCGATGAAGCCGGGAGGAAGATCGTGCGAAAGTCCGCCGATCCACATATAGTTGTAAAGCAGACGGGCGCCGCAGGTCATTTCGAAGAGGTCGAGAATCTTTTCACGGTCTCTGAAGCAATAGAGAAACGGGGTGAACGCACCCATATCAATACCAAACGTGCCGATGGCGATCAGGTGCGAAGCGATGCGCTGCAATTCCGCCATGATAATGCGGATATAATGAATGCGATCGTTCACTTCAATTTTCAGGAGGCGTTCGCCGGCGGTAACGAAGGCAAATTCGTTTGTCATGGCGGCTACGTAATCCATGCGGTCCACATACGGAATCACCTGCTGATAGTTCGTCATATGCTCGCAATGTTTCTCAAAACACCGGTGCAGGTATCCCATGTGGGGAATGACTTCAACAACGATTTCACCGTCCAGCACCACTTCGAGCCTGAGCACACCGTGTGTCGAAGGATGCTGCGGTCCCATATTGACCACCATCTCTTCCGTGCGGAGAGATTTTCCGGTTGATGTTTTTTGAAGTTCAGTAGTATCGTTCATGGTCATGGTCAATGAATCCGGCGCATCGTCTGCAGCCGAATTCGATAAATGTTAATACGGAACTTTCATGCCGTTGTAAAACTCCGGCGTCTGATAATCTTTCCGGAGCGGATGTCCGTCCCAATCATCCGGCAGCAATATTCTCCGCAGATCGGGATGTCCGGTAAATTGTATGCCGAGCAGATCGTAGGCTTCCCGTTCATGCCAGTTCGCGGTTTTCCATACCGCTTCCACCGTCGGAACATCGGGTGTTTCCGTCGGGACAACAACCTTCAGCACGATCTTATGCCTGTGCGTCATTGAATAGAGATGATACACAACACCGAGCGTTCCTTTGTAATCCACACCCGAAAGGCAGGACAAATAATCGAACGAAAGCCGTTCATCGCTTTTGGCAAACTGAGCGACGGCTGCAATATCTTCGGTGCGAACCTTAATAAATGGATCGTTCACATTCTCAAGCGTTGCTTCAAGAATCGAATCGCCGAAGGCAGATTTCAGAATGTCATGTATTTCTTGTGCTGTCATCATAATAGTGCCGTGCCGGCAGCTCTTCCACCCCGAGTGCGGAATTTGCTACACTGCTTTTTTCTTTGCGATACTTTCGTTTCGGATTTTTTCCTGTAATTTGATCAAGCCTTCAATCAGCGCTTCCGGTCTTGGAGGACAGCCCGGAACATACACATCGACCGGAATCACGCGGTCCACTCCTTTCAGCACATGATATCCATGCTCCCAGTACGGGCCGCCGCAGTTGGAGCAGCTTCCCATTGATATGACGTACCGCGGTTCCGACATCTGGTCGTACAAACGTTTAATGCGTGACGCCATTTTCAGCGTCACTGTTCCCGAAACAATCATCACATCGCATTGCCGGGGAGTTGCGCGGGGAATTACGCCGAATCTCATCATGTCAAAATTGGATGCGGAGGCAGCCATCATTTCGATGGCGCAGCATGCCAGTCCGAATTGCATCTGCCAGAGCGACGAGAGACGGGCCCAATTCAGTAAATTATCCATCGTCGTTACGACAATGTTGGAATTTTCAAATTTTTGGTCGAGTAATCCCATAGAGGCTTAATTCAATACTGTGTCTTCTTCTTCGAAGACGGTTTTTTTGGATTGCGGAAGGAATTGCGGCGACGGTTTGTCCCACTCTAAATCCCCTTTTGCCCATACATACGCGTAACCAATAATGAGGATGCCGAGGAACACAAGCATTTCGACAAAAGCGAACATGCCGAATTGTTTAAAAACGAGCGCCCACGGAAACAAGAATACAATTTCGACTTCGAAGACCAGAAAAATCAACGCCACAACATAAAAACGGATGTTAAATTTAATATGCGAAGGACCGATCGGAATTTCGCCGCATTCATAGGTGGAAAGTTTTTCGGCATACGGCCGTTTCGGACGAAGAAGCCACGATGCGATGAGACCGCCGGCGGTAAACAATGCACCGACGATAAAAAATGCGAGGATGTTGCCGAATTCAGTCAGCATGATAATTGTCTTTGGTAGATGATGACATCATTGGTATCCGCAAAAAAATAAAGACTGTCGAGTCTATTTAAAACGAAACTGCGTCGTAAAGTGCAATTGAGCCTCTGCGACGCAGTTAATTTCGGACAGAACGAATCCAATGGTCATCCTCGAAGTTCGTCCAGATATCTCTCCGCTTCCCTTGCAGCTGCTGAACTCGAATGTTCTTTTTTGATTAACTTGTACAGATCAATTGCTTGTTCTTTTTTCCCCACTTTGGCGTAATTGCGGGCGGCATTTGCCAGATATTCCGCACTGTTCGGATCGTTCGCGCTGTATTTGCCTGCACGCTCGAAATATTTAGCAGCATCCTGAAAATTCGACTGCACTTCGTAACATGCCGCTATCCCTGCTATGCGCGATGCTTCCAACATCGGTGCTTCCAGATCGGCATCTTCAAACGCTTCCATCGCCTTCGAAAAATCCCCTGAATTGAAATAACTATTCGCGAGGTAAAATTGAGCGATATTTCCGTAATGCGTCGATCCGTAGTCTGAAACGATCGCTTGCAGGCCGCGGATATTTTTTTCCGGTATTCCGTTTATGGCCAGTTGATACTGTCCATTATCATAATACGTGAATACCTTCGAAAACTCGTTAGCCGCTTTTTCGTTGTTGGTTCTGTCATTGTTATAATAGAACCAGCCGCCGGCGATAAGTAACGCAATTGCTATGCCAACATTGGTTAAAAGCTTCTTATTCGTTTCATACCATGAAAGTGCGTTTTCATACGTATCAATAAGGTCATCCTGCTTTTTTACCCTTTTTGCAAATTCTTTTTTCTTCTTTAACATCGGTTTGTCTAATCAAAATTGAAAAAAAGTGAATTAATTATCCTAAATATACGAAAGTGTCGGGCATCCGGCAAGGAAACTTATGCTCTTTCATCAATAAAGTCATGTTCTTCCGCCCGAACGACCAAAACGGGACATGGCGCTTTACGGATGATTTTTTCGGCCGTACTGCCGAAAAGGATATGTTCGACCCCTGTTCTGCCATGTGTCGCAACGATAATCAGATCGATCTTTTCCTGCTGCGCGTATGTGGTAATCTCCACGAATGGAATTCCGGTTGAAACAATTGACCGGGATTTCACTGTTTTCGGGATCGCATCATCACGGAGTGTCCCGAGTTCTGCCGCAGCTTTTTGGTGCAATTCTTTTTCGACATCGGGAAATCCGACCTGTCCAAAGCCGAAATCGGACGGGTAGATCGTCGGTTCGACTACATATAATAGATCGACGGATGCTTTGAATTCCCGGGCAAACGGAAGAGCATAGAGCAGCGCTTTTTTGGAATGTTCCGAAAAATCGATCGGAACCAGAATTCTTTTCAGCGCGATTTTTCTCGATCCGCGTGCGGCTGACGTTTTTGCCGTTTTGCGTTTCGAGACAGGAACCGCTTTATTTTTTCTTTTTGGAGTTGGCTTTTTCATCGCTTTTCTCCTTCTCTGCTTTTAGCTGTTCAAGTTCTGCACGTAATTTGGAAAATTCGTTGTTCATGTTCCGCAGACGCTCCCCGATCATCTCCGCAAGTTTTACGACAATCTTCAGACCGGTCTTTGGCGTCTTCTCGATGATCTCGAAAAGATCGGGACGGAAGAAACCGACCAATGCGGAATCTTCCTTGACGATCACCGAGGCGGATCGCGGAGAGGCATCCAACAGCGCAATCTCTCCGAAAAAATCTCCGTTGACCAGTTCGGTCACCTCTTTCTGCGAACCGTCGCCGCTGACCACAACAATTCCCACTTTACCTTTTTCGACAACGTACATGCCGAGTCCGGGATCCCCTTGATAGAACACATATTCCCCCTTCACGTACTGACGGCGATGAACAATCGATGCAACCTGCCGAAGTTCCTTCAACTGAAGTTTTTCGAACACCGGAATTTTTGAAAGCATTTCCTCGACCGATGCCGGTTTGATCTTCTTCTTAAAAACATCCTTAAATGCGAAATCTTTCCCCATACTGCGATCTCTTAAAAAATAGTATTGTCCGTTGCAGGATGCATCGTTAATTACAGATAATCGAGCCAGCCGTGCGGATCATTTCCGTTTTCGACAACATCAAAGAATCTTTTTTGCAATTCCCGTGTGATCGGACCCGGTTTACCGCTTCCCACCTTCATTCTGTCGATGGAACAGATCGGCGAAATTTCCGCAGCCGTTCCGGTGAAGAAGACTTCATCCGCAACATACACAATTTCGCGCGGCAGGTTTGTTTCCACAATCGGAATGCCTGCATCTTTCGCCAGTTGAATGACCGATGCCCGGGTAATACCGGGAAGAATGGCATTCACAAATTGAGGCGTATAGATCACGCCGTTACGAATCACAAAAATATTTTCTCCGCTCCCTTCGGATATCTGTCCGTTCATGTCCAGCGCGATTCCTTCTTCATAGCCGTCCACACGCGCTTCCATCTTCATCAGCTGGGAATTGAGATAATTGCCGCCGGCTTTCGCCATGGTCGGGAATGTATTTCCCGCTGCACGCTGCCATGAGGCAAAGCGGACATCAATTCCTTTTTCCAGCGCCTCCGGACCGAGATACTTTCCCCATTCCCAGACCGCGATCGTCAGATCGACCGGGCATCCCATCGGATAAACACCGACATCGCCGTATCCGCGGTACGCCACCGGCCGGATGTAGCACGATTTCAATTTGTTGACCGTAATTGTTTCTTTCACCGATGCCATTACCTGGTCGATCGTGTAGGGAATATCCGCGCGATACAGTTTTGCAGAATCAAAAAGTCGTGCAATATGTTCACGATGACGGAAAATTGCAGATCCCTTTTTTGTTTCATAGCAGCGAATACCTTCGAACCAGGAACTGCCGTAATGGATGACGTGCGACAGCACATGAATTTTCGCATCGTTCCAGTTCACCATTGTTCCATTCATCCAAATTTTTTCTACCGGTTTAACACCCATGATGCTCCTTCGATATATTATTCAACAATACGATTACTGCCGTAAAATACGAATTCATTCAATTGATTACACTATTAAATTTCTTTCTGAAAAATCCGGTACGTTTTGTACCGCTTTCCCTGCATTGCTTCCGCCGCTCTGTTCATCATCACATTGTCCTCAAGAATCCAGCTCGCCTCGCCGTATTGATATCCCAGTTTTTTCGCCCGGACGGCAGTCTCGTAAAATAACGCACCCGCTGCTCCGGTTTTTTGAAATTCCGGAATCACGCCGAGAACGATGATGCGGACCAAATCGATTTTTTTCTTGGCGACAAGCAATCTCCATAATCCACCGATCAGTCCGCCGTTCCTGTTCCCTTTCAATCGGACGTTGATATCCGGAAGCGAAAGTCCAAAACCGACCATTTTTCCTTTCGATTCCGCGATAAGCACCAGTTCCGGTTCGACAACCATTTTCAAATCTTCCGCCAGCGCGTCGAATTCCTCGTTCGTCATCGCCACCGCACCCCAATTATACTGCCACGCGGCGTTATAGACTTCTTTTATTCGTCTGACTTCATTTTTAAAATCCTTCATGTTGATCGGACGGAACGTGAGACTGTTTCTTTGCTTCACGATCTCGTTCGCACGGTTGAATTTTTCTGTGTAGACGGTGTTCTGGTCGAGAATGTACGCATACAGATCTTTCTCCTTTTTCAAACCGTACGCGAGGAACAGATTTTCGTAATAGGCGGGATTGTACGTCATTAACACAACGGGAGGAGAATCAAAACCGTCCACGAGCAATCCGTATTCGTCATTGACCGACGGGTTTGCGGGTCCCCGCATTGCATTCATTCCGTTCGACTTCAGAAAGGCCTTTGCTTCATCAAACAACGCCGACGCCGTCTGCTGATCGTTGATACATTCAAAGAAACCGAAGAAACCGACGCTGTCGTTATGTTCTTTGTTATGATTATCGTTGATGATTGCGCCGATTCGTCCCACCACGTTTCCGTTGCGTTCAGCCAGGAACAATTCCATTTTTGCATGACTGTAGAAGGGATTTTTCTCGGTGTCGATCAGTTTTTTTCTGTCCATCCTGAGCGGCGGAACCCAATTGGGATCATCTGCATAGAATGTGTAGAGAAAGTCAATGAATTTTTTCCTGTCCGACGATGTCCGGACGGGGCGAACAATCAATGTGTCCATAACACTCCCTGCAATAAAAAACCACGCCGAGGAGCTCTCTCCGGCGTGGTTTGGATTGAACGACGAATGATATTATTTGATAACACCGAGCTTTTTTCCGATTGTGCCGAATATTTCTATGATAGAGTCGAGGTGTTCATTTTTATGCGTTGCCATGTAACTGGTGCGGAGCATTTCCATTCCGGGAGGAACTCCGGGCCGGACGAACGCATTCACAAAAACTCCTGCGTCGAATAATTCCTTGGTGAAAACGAGTGTTTTATCCGTATCGCCGATAATGACCGATACGATCCCCGTTTCGGGCTGCCCGACAACATTAAATCCGAGACTGCGTAACCCTTCGCGCACCCGATTGGCGTTATTGTGAAGCTGCGTAACCAATTCAGGGTGTGCTTCGATAATTTCCAACGCAGCGAGCGCTGATGCGACGGAGGCCGGAGTCGGACTTGCGGAAAATATCAGCGCCGGCGAGGTGTGTTTGATGTAATTCACCACGGACCGCGACGATGCGATAAATCCTCCAAGCGAAGCGAATGATTTGCTGAACGTTCCCATCGTGATATCGACATCTTTTGTCAGTCCGAACTTGCTCGCGGTTCCCCTTCCTCCGACACCGACGACACCGGTAGCGTGCGCATCGTCGCACATAATGCGTGCATTATATTTTTTCGCAATTGCAACAATAGAAGGCAAGTCAACAACCTCGCCGCTGGTGCTGAACACGCCGTCTGTTACAATGAGTTTGCCGGCATCAGCTGGCAGTTTGGCTATGACGGATTCCAAATGCTTCATGTCTCGATGTTTGTACCGCACAACTTCTGCGGTCATCCCCACCGCCATCATATTGGCCATGACGATGCACGCATGATTATCCTTATCCGAAACGATATATTCGCCGCGCTGTACCAGGGAAGGAATGATCGCCTGCGCCGTTTGATATCCCGTCGAGATGAGCAGTACATCTTCATATCCGAGAAATTTTGCGAGACGCTCTTCGAGTTCGTTGTGAAGATCGATGGTACCGGTAAGATAACGCGACCCGGAGCATCCGGTGCCGTACTTCTTCACGGCATTGATCGCCGCTTCTTTCACTTTTGGATGCGCTGTCAATCCCAGATAATTGTTCGAACCTGCCATGATAATTTTTCTGCCGGCCATTTCGACAATCGGACCTTCGTTTGCTTCGATGGGCCGGAAGTACGGATACAATCCCGCCGCTTTTACTTCGTCGGCTCTCGTGAAATCAATACACTTCTGAAATAGATCCAATGGAAAAACTCCTTTTTTCTCTCATATATTGGTATATTATGCCTGTTGAATATACCTTATCATCAATCGAAATGCAATTTTAGAATAGAGTAGAATAGAACGGAAGGAAATGTATGGGAAGATCGCCGATCGCATTTGTCACCGGAGGGACCGGATTCATCGGAAGTCATCTGATCGACCGATTGCTGTCGAAAGGGTACACGGTTCGTGCACTGGTGAGAAATCCGAAAAAACTCGGATTCCTGAAGAATCTGCCGATTGACATCATCGAAGGAGATTTATTTTCGGATGAAGCATTGCGAAATGGAATCGCCGGCGCAGATTACGTGTATCATGTGGCCGGACTGGTTGCCGCAAAATCGAAGGAAGAATTTTACCGCGGAAACCGCGATGCTACGCGAAACATGATTGAAATTACCGCGGCGGTAAATCCGACAGTGAAAAAATTCATTCAGATCAGCAGTCAAACCGCCGTCGGTCCCGGAACCGGAACAACGCCGGTCAACGAGCAGACAGTGCCGAATCCGCTTACGACCTACGGCAAAAGCAAACTTGCCGCAGAACAGGAAGTATTGAAATTCCGCGACGTTCTTCCGGTCACCATTCTCCGTGTCTCCGCCGTCTACGGACCGCGGGATACGGCGACATTCGACTATTTCAAATCCGCATCGATGGGGCTGGAATTGTTGATCGGGTTTCACGATACGTATGTCAGTTTGGTTCATTCGACCGATCTGATCACAGGCATCGTGCTGGCCGGAGAGAAGGAAGTTTCCGCGGGTCAAATCTATTTCCTCGGCAGTGAACAATATTACACATGGAACGAAATCGGATATGTCACAAAGAACGTCCTCGGCAAAAAACTATTAAGAGTTCGGGTACCGAAACCGGCCGTCTTTGCGATTGCCGGCATTTCGGAATTCTTTTCCCGCTTCAAGGAAAAACCATCGGTGTTGAATTATGAAAAGGCATACGATTTGATCCAGGATAATTGGTGCTGCGATATTTCGAAGGCAAAAAATGAACTTGGATACAGGCAGGAAGTAACACTTGCAGACGGCGTACAAGAGACAATCCGCTGGTATATCGATCATAAGTGGATGTAGCGGGATGCATCCATTGTTTGACGGCCGGCGCGGAGCGGTTTCCGCACTTCAATATTTTATTTGTCCCACGTAGTTTGTATTTTCCACTATCATGTCGATAACCTTAGAAATCATTTTCATATTAATATTAATCCTGATCAATGGAGTCTTTGCGCTGTCTGAAATTGCGGTTGTATCCTCCCGGCGTCCGCGGCTCCAGCATTTGTCGAACAAGGGAAATCTTCGCGCCAAAGTCGCTCTGGATCTTGCCAATGCCCCCGATCATTTTCTGTCGACTGTCCAGGCGGGAATAACGCTTGTCGGCATTCTTGCCGGTGCATTCGGCGGTGCCACGCTCTCCGAATCGGTCGGCGTGTATGTGCGGCAAGTGCCGATGATCGCCCAGTACAGCGAACCGATCAGTCTTGCGATTGTCGTCGTCTCCATCACCTATCTTTCGTTGATTATCGGCGAGCTGATTCCGAAACAGCTGGCGCTCAAAGATCCCGAACGTGTCGCCTGTGCGATTGCCATTCCCATGCGTACGCTTTCCATCGCGATGTATCCCATCGTCCGTTTCCTCACCTTCTCCACAAACATCATTATCAGAACGTTCGGGATCAAGGACAATGTCAATCCCGCCGTCACGGAAGAAGAAATCAAAGTGATGATCAAGGAGGGAACCAAAGCGGGCACATTCAATGAAGTCGAGCAGGAAATGGTCGAGCGTGTCTTCCGGCTTGCCGACCAGACCGTGAATGCACTCATGACGCCGAGAACGGAGATTGTATGGCTTGATACGGGAGATTCCCTCGCCGTGAATTCTCAGAAGATCAAGGAAAGTCCTCATTCGTTCTTTCCCGTCTGCAAAGGAAACATCGATCATGTGCTCGGTGTGATTCATGTGAAAGATATCTTAACCGCATCGCTGAACGGCAATTTCACTTCGCTTCAGAACCATCTGCGTAAACCGCTGTTCATCGTTGAAAATGTTCTCGTTGTGCAGTTGATCAAACGGTTCAAAGAATCGGGAACACACTTTGCCTTTCTGGTGGATGAGTACGGCGGCATCCAGGGATTGCTGACGCTGAACGATATTTTGAAAGCGGTCGTCGGCGGTGAAATTGATGTCGCCGATCATGAAGATCCGTACGTTATTAAGCGGGCCGACGGATCGTATCTGATCGACGGTGCGTTTTTAATCGACGAATTTAAAGAATTGTTTTCCATCGATGTCATGAGCGACGAAGAGACCGGAAATTATAAAACAATGGCCGGATTCACGATTAATCAGATGGGAAAAATTCCGATGGCAGGACAGTTTTTCGACTGGCGGGGACTGAGAATCGAAGTGGTGGATATGGACGGCAACCGGGTCGATAAACTGTTGATCAGCAGACACAGCCCGGCGACAGCATCATGAGCAAACCGCGACGCAACGATCTTCTGATCCCGCTCCTCACCATCTTTTCCGATGCGGCAGCATTTGCCTCCGCCTTTCTTGCCTCTTATTGGCTTCGGTTTTATTCTCCGCTGACGGAATATTTCGAGGTGGAGCTCGGCATCCCGCCGATTGAAAGTTATCTGACGGCATCCGCACTCTTCATCCCTCTCTTTTTGCTGATATTCCGATCCAGAAAATTGTACGGATCGAGACGCCATATTCATATAAGCGACGAATTTTTTGTGATTGTCCGCCTGATTACCATCGGAATGATGGTGATGATGAGCGCAACATTTTTTTACAGGGACACGTCATTCTCCCGCGGCGTCTTTATCCTTCTTTGGGGAACGTCGATCACAACCGTGACAACGGGGCGGTTGTTCGTAATTAAATTCGAACAGTGGCTGTACAAAAAGCGCCGTGAACTCAAAACGGTGGTGATTGTCGGCCGGAACAAAACCGCGGAAAGAATTTTTCTGCTTCTCTCCCAGAATCTTGCGTTGGGTTATGAAGTGATCGGTTATTATGCCGATTCTCCCGCTGCGGAGAGTTCCGCGCTTACCGAATGCCGGTATCTGGGACCGCATGCGCAATTAACGCGGGATATTATTCCGCTCCGTATTCAATCGGCGCTGGTCGCGCTGTCGCACAGCGAGCAGGAACAGCTGATCGACCTGCTCCGGCTGACCGAGGGACAAAATATCGAGTTCATGATGGTTCCGGACATGCTGGAACTGATGACCAGCAGGATTCGAATTCAGGAAATCGAGGGAATCCCGTTTATCCGGCTGAAGGATATCCCGATGACGACGTGGAACAAAATCCTGAAGCGGGGATTTGATCTGATCTTTACCGTTGGCGCGCTGATCATCTCGCTGCCGGTCATGGCGGTGATCGCTGTTGCGATAAAACTTACTTCTCCGGGTCCGGTGCTCTATATTCAGGAACGCGTCGGACTGGACGGCGTTTCGTTTCTTCTCTATAAATTCCGTTCGATGCGCATCGACGCTGAAAAGGAAACCGGTCCGGTTCGGAATAAAAAAACAGACAACCGGGCAACGCCGATCGGCCGATTGCTCCGCAGAACAAGTCTCGATGAACTGCCGCAGTTGTTCAATGTGCTGATGGGGACGATGAGCATTGTCGGTCCGAGACCGGAACGTCCGTACTTTGTTGAACAATTCAAGAATAATGTACCGAAGTATCTGGAACGGCACCGCGTAAAAACGGGCATGACAGGTTGGGCACAAGTGAACGGTCTGCGGGGAGATGTTCCGATCGAGGAGCGGACGAAATATGACATTTACTATGTAGAGAACTGGTCGATTGTTTTCGACATTAAAATCATTCTTAAAACCATCCGCGCCGTCATCTTTGCAAAGGATGCATATTAACAATGGTTCCCGTCGTCATTCTCTATCTTCACTTGATCGCACTGACAGCCGCATTTACTTCGGAATATCAAAAAGAAGGACTCGGCGCCGGATTGCTCACGGTTGGATTTTTTGTGCTGATCTTTTCCGTCGGATGGTCAATCAGCTCGTTTGCTCTTCGGTATCTGATCGGCGAAACCGGTTTCGGAATGTGGCTGGACAGGGATGCATTGTCCCTTGTCGTGCTGACTGCCGCCGAAGGACTCTTCTATTATTTTCATCTGAAGGAAACCGGGAACGGGAAAAAAGCGTCGTAGGTTATTGAAGCGTAAAATTGAATGTGATTGAACAATCCTGTTCCACCTGCATCTGAGCCGACAGCAGAGGTTCGAATTTCCACAATTTCACTTTGCTCATTGCCGCATTTTCAAGCCGCGTATCCCCTTTTTGTGCGGGAGCGACCGTTCTCACGGTACCGTCGGGTTGAACTTTTGCCACCAGCTTGATTTGTGCGGAGATATTGACGCCGGGAGGATATACCGGCATATCGCCGCTGAGTAATTTTCTGTTGCCGCCGCCCGACCATTGCACCGCAAACGCAACATTGCTACCCAAACCTCCCGCTTCATTTCCCGAACCGAACGGCGTTGCCGCCTGAATTGTGGATGTGCTCGACGATTTCCCTGTGATGTTTTCCCTCGTACCAAGACCGCTTGAGACAACGTTGTTGCGCTGTTCCCGCGCCGATATTTTTCCGCTTCTGTCCGTATTGGACGGCGCATCGGCGCTCACCGATTTTTTGTTTTGGCGCATCGAGATTACGTCATCAGGAATGTCCAGAAATTGTCTTGATGGCAATGCTACGGAGTTGTCGGTTTGATCATCGCGCTGCACTTCTTCTTTTGCGGCTGTCTGCTGTGATGGAATTTGCCGGATCGGTGCCTGTGTTGAACGAATATCCCCCCATGTCATTTCCACATACTGAGGTTCAGGAATATATTGCCGGAAGGATGTAAAAAACAACAAGAGTGCGATGGTGATGTGGAACAGGATGGAGAGAATCCATCCTGTCTGAAATTCCCGTTTTGTTCGAACCATGTTAATGCCCTTCGACCGGTTCGGTGGCTATCAAAAATCGCTGAGCACCGACTCCCTTCGCCAGATCGATCACTTCGACGGCTTTTTGCAGACTCACTTCCTTATCCGCACGCACGATGATGACCTGCGTTCTGTTCTGGTCAAGAATCGGAATCAGTTTCTGCCCAAGTGTTTCGGTAGTCACTTCTTCCGAATTGATGTAGATTCTGCCGCCCGTGGTGATCGTCAATACCGTTTGGCGGTCTGTCTGTGTTTCGCTCGTCTGGGCTTTCGGAAGCTGCACCTGAATGCCCGGCGAAGAAACAAAGGAAGAGGTGATCAGAAAAAAAATCAGCAGCTGAAGGATAATATCCGTCAGCGATGCATAATTGAAATTCGGCTCAATCTTATGTTTACGTTCAAAATTCATTGTCACGGTGTTTGCCCGGAATCATGAGAGAAATGCATTATTCATCTTTCGGTTCAAAATAATCATCATCGGCAAACACTGTCCGGGTCGGCGATGATTTTCTCTCCGATTTCTTGGCCGGCAATTCCCCTTCATCATCCAATTGACCGGTTTTCATCATGGAAAGGAATTCCTCCGCGCTGTTTTCAATCTCAAACACGAACCGGTTGACCTTTGCCACGAAATAATTGTAAAAATAGAGCGCCGGAATTCCGACCGAAAGTCCGAATGCCGTCGTTAACATCGCTTCCCAGATTCCGCCGGCAAGAATACTCGGGTTTACGTTTCCTCCCAGCTGTTCGATGGTGTGAAACACCGTGATCATACCGACAACCGTTCCGAGAAAACCGAGCATCGGCGCCGTGCCGGCCATGTTTGCAAGAACGGACAAACGCTTCTCAAGATGAAAGATTTCCTCTTTGCCCGCCAGAGCGATCGCTTCCTTCACGGCCTGCTGGCCATGCTTGTAATTCACCACTCCATGCTTGAGAATATTCGACACCGGTGCTTTGATTTTTGTGCAGGCATCCACGGCGCTGATGACGTCATTCCGCGACAGCGCACTGCGGATTTTTGTCATCAACTGTTTCGGATCGACGTTCGACCGGGAAAGCAGCATGAATTTTTCGATAATCACCGCAATAGTGATCAGCGAACAAATCAGGATCGGCCACATGACCAATCCGCCTTTAAGAAAAAGTTCTAAGAGATTCATTCGTTATTCCGATTAAAAAAAGTTCCTGATATAAAGATCCCGGCTGACTGTTACTTTCCCACTTTCGCTATCACCGGACGTGATTCCAGCATGTGTTCCATCTTTTCCATCTGTGCTCTGGCATCCGCCTTTGTTTCAAACCGGCCGACGCATACTCTGTAGTAGCTGCCGAGCGGTTCGGTGAATGCATCAAATCCTGCATCGGTGAAAATCTGTGCAAGAATCGTCGCCTTTTCCCTTGACGGCCATGAAGAAATCTGCACGGTGTACATTCCGGTGCCGCGGACCATCGCCGAAGGAGCTTTTGATGTTTTTAATCCGGGCTGCCGCGAAGTTTCAATCCTCGTCAGATTGTCCGTCAATGCCGGAAGCGCCGGATCTTCGGTTACCGGCTGTTCTTCGGCAACCTGTGTGGTTTCCTCTGCCACCGGTTCATATGATTCAGTCGGCAGCGAGACCACTTGGGGAACCGGTTTCTTCTTTCCCCACAGTTGGACGATGCCCGTCGTGTTGAGAACAAATGCAATCACGCCAAGCGCGACGACCGCAGCGACAGCGATAATTGCCATTTTAGGGATCCCGCCTCCGCCTCCTGCACCCGATGAGGCTCCCCCTTTAGGTGCATCACCTTTGACATTTAAGTTTGGCATTGTTGGTTCTCCTTCCGTACTGTGATAAAATACTTTTCGTTACCAATTATAACTGATGCCTAACAACAAATAGATCGACCGTTCCTGGTACCCGTTCCAAATATAATAGCGCTGATTAAGAAGATTGTTTAATTCAGCAAAGCCGCGAAAATGTTCAAATAGTTCTATTTCTCCCTTCACACCGGAGGCGAGGTATCCTGCGGTGGAATGTGTATTGCCGAAATCAGTAAACCGCGACGACGAGTATTCCGCAAATGCTTCGAGATGTAAACCAAAATCAAAAAAATGATGATACACGGAACCGAACGTGAACTTCGGAAGATACGGCATCATTCCGGATGAATCCCGCTGTTTCACCGATTGTGTCGAAAAATAAGCGGTAACGTTCTGCTGTTGATTAAAACGATAAATCGCCGAAAGATCAAATTTGGTCGACTGAATGCCTGCAAGATAAAGAACTTCCCACACTTTTGCACTATCTCTGTCGAGGAAAGTGGCGTAATTGTTCATCTGCTTGTGGGTTAATTTTGCCGTTGCGGTGATCCGTTCTGCAGGAGATATTTCCATTCCAAGATACAAATTGACTCGAGTGTCAGTCGGCAGTAATTGAGCATTCGAATAGATATATCGGTTCTGTTTTAGCAACGATGATAAGGTGTTTCTTTCTACCGATGGGGCGAATCCGGTCACCATGGAGGCATAATCGGTGAATATATAACGAATTTCGATATTTGGATACAACCGACCGCTCATCGGCAGGATATTTCCGCGGTAGAGGAATTGCTGCAGCGCATACGAAATCTGAAGGGACGAAGTCAATTGTTGTCTGCCGTCCCCCCTAAGCACCATCCAGTGACCTGATTGAAGTCCCGGCACATTCATGTCATATGACGAGAGCCGGTACTCAAGAGAAGCACGTAATGCCGTTTCCAGGAACCGGGTTGATGCAGTGCCGTTCATATGAAATTCTGATTCGGAAGAGGCAGCGGAATCTGTCAGCGAAAAATAGCTCCATCCCGTTTTCGCCGAATAATCGAAGCTGCTCATCGATTTGTACGGCAGTGCATATCGGGAACCGATACCGCCGCTGATATCCAAGGAACTGATGTCGCGTACCCGTCCCGGCATCCTCGATCCATACGACCGATACACTTCTCGCGAATATTTTGACTCTCCGCTCAGCTGCGCCAACGGAATATACGCTGATGACTCGGCAAGAGAATATGATCCCCTTACTCCGAATCCTCCCCGCCAAAAACCTGCATCGTTGACATGACCTGCACTTTCGGAATAATATCCGTTTGCAACAATAGAACTCACGGGATCATACTGTCCGAACCAGCCGTCTAACAGAGGCGTACCATAAAATCCCACGCCTGCGAACAGTTTGCCGTTTAACGCGCCGGGAGTTTTCGAAAATGTCTTCACCTGTTTTGGAATGACTGCTTCGCCTACATTAATCGGGCGTTCCCCCGGTGTCGGTGCAGAAGGAGAATAAAGACGGTCGCGGTCTTCCACTCTTTTTGAATCAACGTTCAGATTGATATTTTCACTTCCGGTGATGACAAATTCCGGAAGGTCGATCTTCGGTAGTTGTGCATCGCTGCCGGGCGTTTGAACATTTTTTAAATCAATCTCTTTTTTCGCAGGTTCCTTCTTGTCGGTCTCCTGTGCAACAGCCGTTCCCAGGCCGATACTGAGGAGCATCAGTGTCCCGCCGAAAAAAAATCTGAACGCACGGTTAACGGATTGCACCCTCCGGCGTTCACACGGAAAAAGAGCCGGTCCGCTTTCTGTTCCGTAATGGCTCACAACTGCTCCAACGATTTCAATTTTTTCTCTGCGGCGGGTATCAGATCCGCAACTTTATTTTGTTTAATCACATATGTAAAGGCCTCTTTGGCCTTTTGAATCTGATTGGATTCGGCGTAAGATTCGCCGAGATTGAAATATGCCCTGCTGATCCACTGTGCGGCGGCGGGAAACACATACCGCACTCTCAGATAATTGACGATCGCTTCCGAATAATTTTTCTGCGCCTGATAAACGACACCGACGGCATATTGAGCTTCGGCGGCAATCTCATCCGTTCTGTTCACCGCAACGGACTTAAAATATTCAATCGCTTTCGCATATTGTTCCGATTCCAAATTCAGCCAACCGAGCGCCAGGCGGCTCCGGTCGGCGGCGGTGGATTTCGGATATGCTGAAATCGTTTTTTCAAACTTTTGGACCGAGGCACCGAGCTGCGCCGTGCCTTTCAACACAAGCGCCTGCTGGTACGATGCTTCAGGTGCTTCGTTAGAGGAGGGGTATTGTTCTTCGATTTTGGCAAACGCGCTCAGCGCTGCGGACGGCTTCCCTTTTTGCGAAGAAAGGATTCCCATTTCAAACAATGCAGCGCTGGCAATGCGGCCGGAAGAATAATTTTCCGCGGAGATTCTGTAAGACTCAAGTGCGGCGTCCGTGTTTCCCTTTCCGTCGTAAGATTTTCCCAGCCAGAAGTATGCATCACCGGCAAGCTTGGAGGAAGGAAATTTTCCGATAAAATCTTTATAGGCAACGATGGCACTGTCGAATTGTTTTTGACCGTAATATAAATCCCCCTTCTTAAAATATAATTCATCGGCCAGACGGACGGAAGGATTTGCCGTGACGAAATCATTGATGATGGCAATGGCGTCGAGCGGTTTTCCCAACAGAACGAAGCAATATTGCATTCCGTTAACGGCATCGCTGGAAAGCGGCGAGTTATCATACTTTTTCACCACTTCACTGTATGCCGCAATTGCTTCGGGATAATTGCCGATGTTGTAATACGCGTCCGCAATGCTGTACTGAGCACGCGGAGCCAATTCGCTTTTTGGAAAATTTCGTATCAGTTTTTCAAATTCGTTTATCGATTGCTCGTACCGCTTGTTTTGAAAATGAATCAACCCAATACCGTATTGAGCGTCGTCAACATATTGGGATTTGGAATACCGGTTGATCAACTCGGTGAAGCGGGCGATTCCCTCCTTGTCGTTGTTCGAACGATATTCGGCGTTCGCCACCTGATATAAAGCATAGTCGTTGTTTGCCGCGGACGGATTGATTTTCATGTAATTTCTGTAAGCGGCGCTTGCCTGAGAATACATCTTCGCTGAATAATAGCTGTCGGCCATCCGGAGCTGCGCATCCTGAGTATATTTTTTATCCGCATCGAGGTCAATCACTTTTTCAAATGCGTTGGCAGCCGACTGAAATTTTCCCTGCTTCAGATATGACCATGCCAGTCCGTACTGTGCATCAACTTTTTGAGTGCCGGCAAGATTTCCCGCCGATTCTGAATAGAATCGTTCTGCATCCAGAAATTTTCCCGTCTGAAAATACGATTCCGCCGCCCAGAACTGCGCCTCCGCTTTTTGCGGCTGCTTGCTGTTTCTGCGGGAATACTGGTCGAATAATCGTGCGGCATCGGCATATTTCTGCATTTTAAACAATGCCCACGCTTCCTGGAACTGCACATCGCTCTTGAGTGCGGAATTTCCCGTTTCAACTTTGCCTGCGGAACGGAACGCGTTCAGCGCTCCGTCGAATTTTTTCTGCGCGAGAAGCGTTTCTCCGGACATCCTGTGTGCATCGGCAATGATATCGCTTTGAGGGAATTTTGTTATGATCTGCTGGAACGATGAGAGTGCGTTGTCGTATTCTTTCTTTTCAAAATTGATCATTCCCGCTTCGTATAATGCATTGTCGGAAAACTCGCCTGCCGGCCATCGCTGAACAACGGATTGATATGTTGCCACGGCCTCCGTACTGTTGCCCTGCAGCTGCAGAGCGCGTCCTTTCCGGAACAGCGATTTGTGGGCAATCAGATCGTCCCCGCGCGCAAGATCGCCGAACAACTGAACCGCTTTGTCATATTCTTTTAAATTTAAATATGTCCACGCAAAGGAATATTTCACATCACGGAAGATGATGCTTCCGGGATATCGATTGAGAAATTCACGGTAGGAAGATTGTGCTTTGGAATAATCCCCGAGACTGTAGTACGATTCACCGATGAGGTATTCGCTTCTCTGTAATTCCGTCGAATCGATCAAGGACTGCTTTACGGAGGTCAGGTACTCAATGCATTGCTGATATTCTCGCGATTGAAAATGACATTCACCGATGCGGACAATGGCAGCAGAATAGAGAACGCTCTCCTTCTTTTCCCTTAATATTATCTGATATGTTTCGATCGCTTTGGAATATTCCTTCTTCCGTTCATGCGTCCACCCAATGGAATAGAGTGCATAATCCGCAAGGCGATGCTTCGGATATCGTTCAAAACTGACCTTAAAGTAAATCTGCGCATTGGAAATATCATTTAGCTTTAAATAACACTCTCCGACCCAATAGGCAGCTTCCCCTGCCTGATCCGTCAGTGGAAATTTTTCATAAATCTCCCTATAGAAGGGAATTGCATCTTTATAGAGAGTTTGAGAATAGTGTATTTCTCCCAACCGGAACAGGGCATCAATCCGGAGTTTATGCTTCGGATATTCGTCAAGAAAATTCTTGAAAATTGAGACGGCGGAATGATATTGCTTTAAGCGGAATTGTGATTCTGCGGAAAGAAAAATGGCGTCCGGACGCTTAATGCTGTTGGGATACTGATCGATAAATTTTTTGAACTGCTCGAATGATAATTGGTACAAATTGTCGTCAAACAGACCATATGCAAATGCATAATCCTGTTCTTCCTGTAATTCTCCGGATCCACGTTGAGCATAACAGACAACCGAAACCAGCACAAAAAAAAGGAGAAAAAATCTCTTCACTCTATCCTCAATGAATATAAGGGTTCGCTTAAAGTATCGGTTTTAACCGATAAGGTAAACTTCTTATAATTTAAGACATGGAAAGACTGGAGTCAATAGCACGCGTATGTATGAATGTGGAGAATCGTGAGTTTTTACCCAGTTTTCCGCCTGTTGGCTCCATCCAGTCTGTGATTTAAGCATTGAACCGATGAATATTCACTTTTGATGCATCCTGAATGACATTTGTTCCTTATTTCCCGGTGGATATAGACGCCGCATTATGATTGCATGTATAATCCGCCTGTAGTCTCCATCCAATTGGCGATTGAATCAGCGAGGTTCGGAACAGTATCATTCGAGACATCAAGAATCAATGTCGGCAGCATCGATTTCCGTATCATCGATTCCAACAAGCTTTGTTCCTCGATAAAAATATCAAGATTGTCATATTGCCGGGGATTTCCGGAAACGGTCAATCGTTTTTCCTTTGCCTGTTCAAACGTATCCGGATCGCGCCTGCAGAACACCAGATGGAATCCTAACGGAAGCAAACGCTCTTCCACCCAGCGCAAATCATAAAAGCGGTTAAAGTATTTTTGCTGGTGCATCATCGTCGAAATGTGAAAACGGTCGATAATCCACGAGTAATATTTTTGAAGTTCAATCAGATGGAGCCACGCACGGTAGGTTTCCAATGCCAGCGGCTCTTCGGAACTGTCAAAGTTGATCAATCCTCTGCCCCAGGGAACATTCGTAAAAGAACACCACTCAGCCGAAATCAACGGTGAGTGATACTTGTACTTTCTGTTTCCGACGATACGCGGATGTTCATTCAGGGCAAAAGCGATCTCCGTCTTGCAGGTCAATCGGGTCCCTTCAAGAATAATCTTTGGTGTAAGTTTTCCTGACATTGTCCTATGGTTAAGATGTGATCAGCGGGTTAGTTCCGGCAGCGGTACACCGTCCAAATTCTTGGGAAATGCAAAACGGGCAAGTGCTGCCAGTGTCGGCGCCGCATCGGCAGAATGCACGCGCCGAGATATTTTTTGAGGGGTGATGCCGTTGTACCAAAACAGCAGCGGAACATTCGTATCATATTCGTACGGAGATCCGTGTGTGGTTCCTGTAGTTCTGGAGGAAATTAAACAATGTTCACGAATGCGAAGCTGATAATCGTCGCACCGCGACCGCAGATAACTGTTGCGGTATTGTTGTATGAACCGCTGATCTGATGTCACCGTACTCTCCATCTCGCGGCGAAAAATTACGTCGGCATACGCTTCAATGCTCGTTAATCCTTTTTTTATTTCCTGCTCGAGTTTTACGCTGTCCCAACCGGCTCGTTCGGCAGCGGCGTAGTTGATGGACCGGTTGCTGAGAAGTATGCTTTCGTTTGTTTTTAAACGGCTGCTTAAGGAAAGAGACAATGAATCGAACGCCGGTTTGATGTCTCTCGCATATTGATACCGAACGGCAGGAAGATTGTGAAATTGCCGGGCAAATTCCGGCAACGAACAGACTCCATGATCCGCACTCAGTGCAACAATATAATTATTGTTGCCAATCGAAGAATCCAATGTTTTAAAAAAACCTCCCAACCCCCGGTCGATTCTTAATAATAGATCGAGGATTTCATGACTGTCGGGACCGAAATCGTGACCGACATAATCACAATTTGACAGTGAAATGCAGAGAAGATCAGTGACATTCCTTTTTCCGAGTTGTTCGCCCCGGACGGCAGTCATGGCAAAATCCAGAATAAGCTGGTCGCCGTACGGAGTTCCCATCACCTGCTCATGTTTTTTTCCGGAAGTAAACGGATGCGGAAATGATGTATCATCGGTTCTGACAGGTTCTGCGGAAAATTCATCGGGTCCGATAGCATTATAAACTGAATCGGGAAGCAGTTTCGTCCAGGCATCCGGAACATTTTTCTCAATCCAACCGGACGAATTAAATTCCTTCGCCCATGCCGGCAGATTTTTTGTATAATAATCCGACGTGACCATTCCTCCGGTGCTTTTTCCGTACCAAAACACATAATCGGCCCCTTTTCCACCCATCAGCACCGCTCCCCGGTCTTTGGTAGACACCGAAACAACTTTCGAATGTTTGGAAGATTGCTTCAGCCAGTCGCCAATGGCGGGTACCAGCAAATTTTTTGGAGAAATACCGCCTCCTGTCCCTTCCACGGACTTTGCATCGGAATCTTCTACGCAATAGACTGTTTTTCCCAACGCTCTGTCATACCAGTCATTATTCACAATTCCGTTTTTTGACGGGTAGCATCCGGTTCCCAGTACTGCATGACCCGGCCCTGTGGAACTGGATGCATAGTTGAGATCCGCATTCGTATATGCAACACCGTTCTCGTACAGCCGCTTCAACCCTCCGGTCATTAAGTGTCCGTACCGCTCGAAATAATCGGCACGCATCTGATCGACGGAAATATAGACAATAAGCTTCGGTGCAGTCGATACCGAAAAAGTCACTGCTAACAAACAAAGAGAAAGAATAAAAAGACGAACCATAGTTATCTCCACATGGACAGAAGAGTCGCTGATATGACTGAAGCAGCTAAGAAATATGCCGAGTAAATACCTTTGACGATCATTGATTCTTTATCGAACCGTAATGAGACGGCGAGATGAATGAGCGAGATCAGCAGCCAGACGGCGACGCCGACATAGATTCCTTGATTCATGCCGCTCGCTCCGACAGAGTCAACGAATATTTCCATCACCATGCAAAAGAGCAGAATAAATATTGCCTGGATGAATAACCGGATGAGCGTCACGTGTTGATGTCCTGCAGTTCGGTACTTGTCAATCTGAGGTCCGAACATCGCCGGGGAAAACCACAAAGCGAGAAGCGAAAAACAAATGAAGGCCGCACTGATGATAGCGGGAATATTTAGTGATAGTTCAAACGGCATGGCGAGCTGTCATTTCCTTTGCCTTGGCAACAACGCGATCCGCAGTGAAACCGTACGATTCGTACAACGCTTCATACGGAGCAGATTGGCCGAATGTGCTGATGGTAATCGTGTCTGAAACATATTTATGCCAACCCATGGCAACACCTGCTTCGACTGCCAATCGTTTTGTCACACTTTTCGGAAACACTGATTCGCGATACATGGCCGGTTGGCGTTCAAATAATTCCCACGACGGCATGCTGACAACCCTGGCTTTCACATTCTCCTTCGTCAATTGCTCATATGCTGCAAGTACGAACTGCACTTCCGAACCGGTGCCGACTAAAATAATTTCCGGATCATTCGTATTCTCTACAAGAACATAGGCACCATATCCGGTATTGTCGGCGGATGCATACCGTTTCCTGTCGATCAGCGGCAGTTTCTGTCTGGTGAGCGCGAGTGCAACAGGTCCTGTTGTATGTTCAACGGCGATTTTCCATGCCTGAACAGTTTCATTGGCATCGGCAGGTCGGATCAACGTCAGATTGGGGATTGACCGGAGTGAGGCGAGTTGTTCCACCGGTTGATGCGTCGGTCCGTCTTCACCCAGGCCGATACTATCATGCGTAAAAACATAAATCGGTCTGACGCCCATCAGCGCTGCCAATCGGATGGATGGGCGCATATATTCGGAAAAGATCAGAAATGTTCCGCCGTACGGAATCATGCCGTCCGTCAACGCGATACCGTTCATGATTGAGCCCATGGCATGCTCCCGCACGCCGTAGCGGATGTACCTGCCCCCGAAGTTATCGCCCTGAAAATTCTCCATTCCTTTTACAAATGTGTTGTTGGACGGCGTGAGATCGGCGGATCCTCCGATCATCGTCGGAAGATGGGGTGTTATCGCTGCAAGCACTTTACCGGACGCTTCTCTCGTAGCAACATTGCCGTTATCTGCCGTAAACTCCGGAAGAGATTTTTTCCATTCATCGCCGAAGTCGCCAGTCGTACACTTTTTTAGTTTCCGGGCCGGATCGGAATACTTTTGTTCGTACAGTGAAAATAATTTTTGCCATTCCGCTTCGGCGGTTTTTCCTTTTTCAACCGCACGGCAGAATTCTTTTGATGCTTCGTCAGGAATATAAAAAGTTTTGCTTTCGTCCCAGCCGTACGCTTTTTTCGTAAGACGGATTTCCTCGTCTCCGAGCGGTGAACCGTGCGCTTCATGGGAGTCCTGTTTGTTCGGACTTCCGAAGCCGATGTGTGTCTTCACCTTGATGAGAGACGGTTTATCCGTCACTTGCTGTGCATGCCGGATCGCCGTTTCAATTTTTTCAAGATTATTGCCGTCATGCACGGTCTGCACATGCCAGCCGTACGCTTCAAACCGGGCTCCGACATCTTCGGAAAACGCAAGAGCAGTGCTGCCGTCAATACTGATATTGTTGTCGTCATAGAGATAAATGAGATTGCCGAGTTTCAAATGCCCGGCCAGCGAAGCGGCTTCGGAAGAGACTCCTTCCATCAAATCGCCGTCGCCGCAGATCGCATAGACATAATAATCAATCAGTGAAAATTCCGGACGGTTAAACGTTGCCGCTAGATACTTTTGAGCAATCGACATCCCGACACCGTTTGCGAATCCCTGACCAAGCGGACCGGTGGTGGTTTCGACTCCCGGAGTGTGACCGAACTCCGGATGTCCCGGAGTTTTGCTCCCCAGTTGTCTGAATTTCTGTAATTCTTCCATAGGCAAATCGTATCCCGTGAGATGCAGCAGGGAATAGAGCAGCATGGAACCATGACCGGCCGAGAGTACGAATCTGTCCCGGTTGATCCATTTCGGATTGGCAGGATTATGATTGAGAAATTTGGTCCAGAGAACATAGGCCATTGCTGCCGCGCCCATCGGCATGCCGGGATGTCCGGATTTTGCCTTTTGAACGCCGTCCATTGAAAGCGTGCGGATTGTGTTGATACAAAGTTGATCTAATTCAGGTGAGGACACGTTTGCTCCGAATCTGCTGATTGATGATGTGTGGTCAAAAGATAGGAAAAAATGGAAGAAGAAAAAAGATTGGAGGGCAGATCGGCATCGCCGGCAATAAAAAACCCGGCAGAGTTTCGCCGGGTTACGGAATATCGCGCTTCGTTTCTTCTATTGCGTTTTGTACAGCGTTACACCCCAATGCGTGCGATCGGACGGAGGATCGGAATTCCAACTGTTGAACGAGTGGGAATCATCCGTCTTATAATTGAGTTCATACTCTCCCTTTTCCAGAAATATCAGCCGGTCGAACAACCGGTTCTTTTCCGCACCGCCGGCATGGGTTGTGGTGCGGTAGGTCATTTCCCAGACAACATTTTTCGTGTTAACATTTTCAATCCAGGCATAGTCAGCCATATCGTTCCGGAATCCTTCGCCAATGGCATAAACGCGGATCTTCATTCCGCGGTCTATCGAAAATTTTTGTCTGAGGTGGCGGTCGTCTCTGACTCTGATGAGCTGGGCGATCACATTTTCGTCAGCTCCTTCTTCATATTTCTCAACATTAGCAGAGGAGAATTTTTCACCGACACCCATCACCGTAATGCCGTAGGAATCGGCATCATACGGTTTATCGTCATTCCAATCATTATATGCATGTGAATCATCCGTTTGATAAAAGACCAGATAATTTCCTGCGGGCAATGTGATGAATTCGTCTGCCAATCTGTTCTTTTGGGCTCCGCCGGCGTGTGTTGTGTTCGAACGTTTCATTTCCCAAACCTTTTCGCGCGATTTGGCATTAATAATCCATCCGTAATCAGCGAGTCCATGGCTGTAATCTCCTTCGCCGATAGCATACACTTGCAGTTTAGTTTCTGTTTTTAAGGTAAAGCCCGATTGCAGAAAGTCGTTATCTCTGGCGCGGACCATCCGGACGATGATATTCTTTTTTTCCATTGAATAATCCGAAATTGCAACCGATGATTTGTCCGCATCATTTTTTACGCCGATGATAATTCCGTAATTGAACGGGTCGTACGGCGGTTTTGAATTCCAATCTTCTCGCGAATGGGAGTCATCCGTCACATAATTCAACTCATACGTTCCCTTTGACAACCGGAGATCCCCCTTGTACCGTATGTTTTTTCCGGAGCCCCCGGCATAGTCGGTGTTGCGGTATTCCATTTCCCATACCCGTTCACGGGTATCCATATTAGTAATCCAGCCGTAATCGAACACTTCGTCTCTTCCGCGTCCCTCGCCGAGGGCATAGATCGAGATCATCACGTCCTTATCGACGGTCATTTTTTTCCTGATATATGATCCGTCTCCCACTCCTGTTGCAGCAAACAAAGTATTGGACGGAGTTTTGGGAGCATTGAACGTCTTAATAGCGCTTTCATCGGAGGGTGAGACCGAAAGAAATATTCCGTAGGAATTTTTAGCACGGTCCATAAACTCGTCATACATGTTATCATAATCGTCGCTGAACCAATGGAAGAACCGTTCGATTCTATTTTTGGATTTTCTTTCCCGCCGATCGATATTCATTGAGGAAAAATTCCCGAAAGAAGAACTGGAGGCAAAACCATGTGCAGAGTAATAGACTTCATATGAACCGGCAGATAATTGCAGATCCGCTTCGCATGTTCGTTTTTCTTCCTTGCCTGAAGTGTTGTCCATCGACATTTCCCACACCACGTCACGCGTGTCCGCATTGATGATCCATCCTGCGGCAAACATATCGTTGGACTTTCTGCGGCCGCCGAATATTTCCTTCCATGTATTCTTGCTCCCTCCGCCGACAGCATTGATGCGGATTTTTAAATCTTTTGTTGTCGTGAAACCGATCCCTTTAACCTCTTCAATGGTAAAATCTTTCAATGAAATAAAATACGATTGTTTCGAATCCTGAGGCGGAGCGGGAGTTTCACTATAGGTTACGTGCGGGAATGCAATCGTGAGTAAAATTGCAACGACGGCGAACGACGGGAAAAATGCTTGCTTGAATTTTTTCATCATAAAGCGACTCTCCTTAGGGACTTAACTTCAGGTCTTTAACTTTACGATGTAAACATGGGTTAAGTTGCAAAGATTATTGCCGTTGGGCGGGAAATTGGACTGCAGAGCGGATCAAAGCTTGGCTTTGAGCATGGATTTCAGCGGTTTCCAGTAAAAATCGCTCCATCCTTGCTTTACAGATGTAAAAAACCGCAGGGGAATGTTTTGATGGGTGAATGTGAGTCTGCATCCTTTTTCCATCGGAGTGATGCGGTAACAAACGACGGACGTCTCATCCTCCTCCCAATCCGATGCGTGCCAGGTTTGTTCGATCAGGCGGTCCGGGATAAGCCGCAGATTCACACCGACGGCATAACCGCTGTATGCCGAAACAGTTCCTCCCACGTTCCTGCTGATGCGCGCCCGTTCTCCGGTAAATTTTGAATGCATTCCGGAATCCATCAATGCTTCGTAAAGATCGTGCGCCGATGCAGAAAAAGAAACGGATTGCGTAAATGATTTCGTTCCGGCAGATTTTTTCATATCGATGTGATGTGATCCTCCGGTATCCATCCCACCTTCCCATCTGCAAGCCGGATTTTGTTCCACCGGTTGACTTTGTCCAGCACCTGTACTTTTAATCCTTTGTGAATGACAAACAGGTCGTTTCCCTGTTTATCGGGAGCCGATTTGATGTTTGCCACATCGGTCATCACCACCGCATATTCCGTAGTGGAAATACGATAGGACTGGACGAGATAATTTGCAATCCCCAACACAAGCAGTACGGAACAGATCAGGCCGAACAGCATTGAGAATCTCCGCTGCTCATACCGTTCAGCGAACAGCATAAACGAAAAGGAAGCGATCGCTGCAAGAAACAGAGCATACATCATCCAGATCATCGTATCGCGCGTCACCAGCGTCAGAATAGATTCAGCCCAGCGGAAGACAAAAAGTTCGGGAATGGATTCGATCTTGTCCGTCAGCTGAAGATTCACCAGCTGCAGATTAAAGAGGAGATCCTCGTCGTTCGGAATGAATTTTTTCGCCCGTTCGTAGTTTAACACCGCATATTGAATCTTGCCGGCTTTGTAGTATGCGTTGCCGAGATTGAAATAGACTTCGCCGTTCTCAAAACCGTTGGCGATAATCGCTTCATATCTCTGCGCGGCGGCATCATACTTCTGCTCCATATACAGCCGGTTTGCATCTTCAAAAATTGATGCAAGTTCTTCCGACTGCGCCGATACCGAAGCGGTGAGAATGAAAAAAGCAGCGGTGAAAATTCCGACGATGTTCATCGCACCAGCTCCCGTTCCGCAGCAATGATGATTCCGCTCGCCAGTTCGTACATTTTTTTCTTCTCTTCCATGGAGGAACTGCCGGGTGCGAAACGCGAAAACTCGCACGACTCGAGGAGTTCCTTTATTTTCTGCGTCAATTCCGCCGATACTTTCTTTTCACTGAGACGCTGCGTCACATTGTCGATTGATAGTTCGGCCCGGTTAATGGCAAGTTTGTCCGACACGTACTGCCACATTGCCGTCGACACTTCGGCGTAAAACGCTTCATGCCTGTTCGCGCCGAGCAGCATGTTTGCATTGGCTAACTTTTTGGCTGCAATCTTCATTGCTTTCCGCGACCGGAATGACACAACATCGGACATTTCCGCAAGCGATTTTTTCCGGTACATGAGCAATCCGATAAATGCCGCCAGCGGAATCACTGTCATCATCACTGCTGCTGCGGGGTTGATCGGATCCGCATTTTTCGGACGGAATGTACCGGCTTCGGTTTTGATGAACCGGATATCCTGATTCAACAATTTGACGTCGGCTTTTGAAAGACCCGCAGCATGCTGCGGCGCTTCCGCACTTCCCTTTTCCACGACAAGATTGAACTCATTGGTCCTCAACGTGACGTAGCGGCGCTGACCGACATCGAAGTACGAAAATTCCATGGCCGGAATTTTTTTCTCTCCGGGGTACCGGGGAACAATCAGCCATTCGAATGTTTTCGAACCGTTAATCGACGATCCTGTCCGATCGATTTCCTCTTTCACTTTCGGATCGTACTGTTCGAAGTCGGAAGGGAGCTGCAATTTCGGCGCTTCAAGAATTTTTACATTGCCGGATCCCGAAATGGTTGCACGGAGTGAAATCGGTTCGTTGGTCTTTGCACTTCGCTTATTGAGCGTAGCATTGAGCGAAAAGGTTCCGACCGCTCCCTGAAATGATTCCGGTACGGGGCTTTGCGGAAGCGGAAGCACCGTTACCTTGACGGGATCGCTTTTTAAAGGAACATTTGCGGTCTGTGAACCAAAAAACGGGTCGTTGAAGAATTGGTCAAAAATATCATTCGATCGGCGGCGCGATTGGACCTGCACCTGACATGTCAGCTCCATCGGATTGATCTCGAGCGTTCCGCTTTGGGTGGGAAAGAGCGCCATTTTTTTCAGTATGCCGACCTGATATTGTTTTCCGTCGACGACTTCGTTTGTCAGATTCACCTGCTGCGGAAGCTGCATTTCCTCGCCCCAAAATCCTGTCATCGTCGGAAGTTTGGAAATGGAATAATTCACGATTCTGGCACGCGTGTAGATTTTGTACGAAACGGTGATTTGTTCTCCCTGATAAACCCGCGATCTGTCGACCACGGTCCGCAGGAATATGTTATCGCCGATATCGACCGGCTCGCCTTGCTGAGATTGCGCCTGCTGTTTTTTCTGCCCCGTTGATTTCGTGACCGTCAGTTCAATCGCATTGGAGGAGATCTTGTCGCTGCCGACATCGATGGTGGCAGGAGCGATGGTCAATTTGCCTGTTTCCCTTGCCTGCAGAATGTAACTGAATGTTTGCGACGAAGAGACCGTCCCGTTGATAATCTGCATGCTTGTTGATTGATTCGGTCCCGACAGAATGAGAAACTTACTCAGATCCGGCGTTTTGAAATTTCTCGCGCTTCCTCCCCCCGTGGTAATGGTAAATTCAAGCGTAAATCGCTCGTCAACAGCCACCGGATTTCTGTCCACAACGGCAACAAACGATGCATCCTGTGCGGAGAGTGTTCCGGCCGCGACCATTGACCAGAGAGTAAAACACCATATGGTGGTACGGTTCATCATTTTCGGTATTACCAATCTTTTTCCACTTTAACTTTTGACGGCGCTTTCTTTCTCACTTTTTTCTGTGTTTTCTTTTCGTCATTCTTGAGCGCCTCCAGGATTCTCTCTGCTTCCTTTTTTGAAAGTTCTTTCTGGCGCTCCGCCATTTGCTGCTGCTGTTGCTGCTGCTGATTTTGCTGTTGTTGCTTCTGCTGTTCCTGTTGTTTCTGCTGGTCTTGGTTCTCTTTTTGTTTGTTTTTATCGTTCTTCTGCTGCTGTTGCTGTTGTTGTTCCTTCAGCATCCTAATCGCATACGACAAATTGTATTTTGCATCCTCATCGTCCGGATTTAATTTCAATGCGTTCTTGTATGCCTGGATGCTCTCTTTAAATTGCTGGGCTTCGAAATGGGAATTACCCATATTATAGTGCAGCAGCGATTGTGTGGACTGATCGGTCGTTTTGCTCAATGCCTGAGTATAGTTCTGAATTGCTTCTTCATATCGCTTTTGTTTATGAACGGCGTTTCCGAGATTGACGGATCCTTCAATCAGATCTTTATCCTTCTCGAGCGATTTTTTGTATTCGGCTTCCGCATCCGAATATTGCTTCTTCTCATACAGCTCATTCCCGTTGTTCACCAGCGAACGAACCGATTGTGCTTGAAGCATCGTGAAGCAGAGACCCAGCAATACCGCCATCATTTTCATTGTGCATCCTCCTTCGCCATCAGCCCTTTCAACGGATTCAGACGGGCCATCCATTGAGTTTTTCTGTCGGAAAGAATCACTTCCGACACGAGTGCCATCAATGCCAGCAATAGAACATACTGAAACTTATCGTCGAATTCAGTGAATTGTTTCACGCCGAATTCCCGTTTTTCCAGTGCATTGATGTTTTTATAAATTTCATCCAGTTCATCCTGCGTATTTGTCGCACGGTAATACGCGCCGCTGCCGATGGAGGCGATTTCCTGAAGCGCAATCTCATCCAGTTTCGATAACACCACATTTCCCGATCGGTCCCTCTTGAAGTCGACCTGCTGACCTGCCGCATTATAGATCGGTATCGGCGCTCCGGTGGGAGATCCAAGTCCGATGGCGTAGATGCGGACACCTTTTTCCGCCGCTTCCTTTGCCTTTTCGATGGCATCGCCCGCATTGTTCTCACCGTCCGTCATAATGACCAGCACTTTTGACGACGGTTCTTCGAAATTAAATGACTTCAATGCTTGTTCGATGGACGATCCGATGGCTGTGCCGGGATTCGGCACCGACTCAACATCCACCACATCCAGCAGAAGCGAGGCGGCGGCGTAATCAATCGTGAGCGGAAATTGTGTGTACGCTTCGCCCGAAAAAACGATCACACCGATTTTATCGCCGGCAAGCCGGTCGATCAGATTATTGATTTCATATTTCGCTTTTTCCAGCCTGTTCGGCTTGATATCTTCCGCGAGCATGGATTTCGAAACATCGAGCGCGATAAACATATCGACACCTTCCTGCTTCACTTCTTCCATGCGGGTCCCGATCTGCGGCGTCGCCAGTGCGATCACCATCAACAGTACTGCCGACGCCGTCAGCCATGCTTTCACCGAAACTTTCCGAATGCTGTGCTGTTCCGATAATTTCCGGAGCATTTCGGATGCGGCAAACGCACGCTTCGCCTTTTTGCCGTGCCACCGCATTGCATAAAAGAGAATAAGCAGCAGCGGAACCGCCGTCAGCAAATACAAATATTCGGGATGTGCAAATCGAAACATCTTACGGTAACTTCCTTAACCATGTTTTTGATAGACCGAAATCTGTCACCAGCAACGCAAGAGCGGCAAGGATAAATGTGCCGAACAGTTCCTTATATTTCCGGTATGACCTCACTTCGATTCTCGTTTTTTCCAGCTGATCAATTTCCTGATAAATGGAACGGAGTTTTTTATTGTCGGTCGCCCGGTAATACTTTCCGTCGGTCATCTCCGCCACTTGTCTGAGCACATTTTCATCGATTTCGACGGGAACCATCTGATACCGGACACCGAACGGCGTCTGGACCGGATACGGTGCTTCTCCGACCGTTCCGACACCGACCGTGTATACCCGGATGCCGTACGACTGCGCGATCTGCGCCGCGGAAATCGGGTCGATCTCTCCCCGATTGTTGACGCCGTCCGTCAGCAGAATAATCACTTTACTCTTCGATTTGCTCTCCCGCAATCTGTTGACAGCATTTGCAAGACCGAGACCGATCGCCGTTCCGTCTTCAATCATTCCGCTTTTCAGCGGTTTGATTAACGTCTTTAACACCTGATAATCAACCGTGAGCGGGCATTGAGTGAAGCTTTCACCTGAAAAAATTACAAGACCGATCCGGTCATTAATTCTTCCCGTAATAAATTCCTGCGCAACGGACTTTGCCGCTTCAATTCTGTTCGGCTGAAAATCCTCCGCCAGCATGCTGCCGGAAATATCCAGCGCCAAGACTATATCGATTCCTTCCGAATAAATATTCTCCCCTTTGGAGGATGACTGAGGCCGCGCAAGCGCAATAATGACGAGTGCGAGTGCCGCCATCCTGAGGATGAAAGGCAAATGTCGAAACCGTTCTTTCATGCTGTACCGCACCGATGAGAACGGAGCCAGCGTCGGAAATCGAATATCACTTTCTTTTGCATGCAGCCGGTAATAGTACCAGAAGGTAAGACCGGGAATTAACAGCAGCAAAAACAATAGCTCGGGATTGACGAAACTGACGTCAGACATTGGCTTTCTTCTCCAGATCCTTCATTGCCGTGTGATTGTTGCCTCCGTCGCTTTCAGACGGTTTCGGCGCTGTCTGCTCCACAATGGAACGCGCCCTGGAAATTACCTCCTCATTTTCAGCCGCTACCGGTTGATACTTTGCAAATTTCACAAGATCTGCCCCCGAAAGCAGCTGTTCAATGTTGTTTCGAACTGGTTCGCCGATCGGGCGTGTTGCGAGTTGCTCCATAACTTCACCCGTGGTCATTTCGAGCGCCATCACACCGTACCGCTGCTCGACGTATCGGCGGATGATCTCCGTCGCTTCACTATAATAGAGCTTTATTTGTCCTGACTGCCAGAGTTTTTTCTTTTCCAATTCTTCAAGCTGCATAAGCGCCAGCACGTGAGGAGGAATCTGCGGAAGCTCCTCTTCGGCTTTTGTTTCCCCTTTTCTTTTTCGTTTTTTCCCGTAATAGTAAGCTGCATAAATCAGCGCCGCAACGCCGGCAGCAATTCCTGCATACAATGCAATCTCTTCGAGGGAAACAGGTACCGTCAGCGGCGGTTTTAAATCCCTGATCGTGCCGGAGGTATCAACCTCAATGCCGCGCACTTCAACAGGAATTGGATTTGAAACGGCGATACCGGTATCGCCGTTGGCGTCTCTGTATCGAACAACAAACGGCTGCACTTCGAATGTTCCAGCTGTGTACTTCGAAATGACGAACTGTTTCGACAGGGAAACTTCCCCCTTCTCCTCGCTTCGCATCAGAGAATCCTGTCTGATGATCTCAAACGATCCGATGGAATCCTTCAGCGAGGGAAACGAAATTGTCACGGATGCCGGATGAGTCACGGAGACTGTATACCGTATCCAATCACCGATCTCAATCGATGATGAATCAACATTTGCGGAAACAGCGACCGGCTGCGCCGATGCAAACCGAAAAAACATCAAAACTACCGCAACGATCCTGATGTGCATCATTACACCCGCGCCTCCCTCATCTTGAAAAAGTCGACAAGAGGGCGAAGATACGGTTTATGAGTCTCAATGGTAATCCTGTCCACTTTTGTCGATAAAAATGCCTTTTTCATCCTTTCGTCGTGTGTCTTCCAAAACTGCGTGAACGCATGCCGGATATTCCTGTCGCTGGTATCGATCCATCGTTCCGCACCCGATTCCGCATCCTTCATTTTAACAAGTCCCACCGGAGGCATTTCCCGCTCGCGCGGATCGCTCATTGTCACGGCTATCACATCGTGCCGCTTACTCACGATCCGGAGCGCATTGTCATAGTTTGTGTCGATAAAGTCCGAAATGATAAAACTGATGGAACGTTTTTTGATGACGTTGTTCAGGTACTGCAGTGCTCCGCTGATATTTGTTCCGGTTCCTTTCGGCTGAAACGAAATTAACTCACGGACAATCCGCAGAATGTGTGATTTTCCTTTGTTCGGTGCGATGAATTTTTCCACTTCATCGGAGAACATGATTAATCCGACCTTGTCGTTGTTGCGGATCGCGGAAAATGCAAGCACGGCGCAAATCTCCGTTGCAACGTCGCTCTTCATGGCGGAGACCGTTCCAAATTGTCCGGACCTGCTGACATCGACCACCAGCATCACCGTCAATTCGCGTTCCTCCTCGAAAATCTTGACAAACGGTTTATTGTTTCGAGCCGTGACGTTCCAATCGATTTTTCTGATGTCGTCGCCGTAGGAGTATTCGCGGACTTCGGAGAATTCCATTCCCCGGCCTTTGAAGACGGAGTGATACTCACCCGAGAAGACCTGATTCACCATTCCTCTGGTCTTAATCTCGACCTGTCGTACTTTTTTCAGCAGTTCGGCAGTTGTCATACTCGTTGGTTCACGTGTTTTGAGATTGATACAAAGGCGCCGCCGTTACGGCACTTCCACTTTGTTGAGAATTTCCTGCACGATGGTTTCCGATGTTACTTCCTCGGCTTCCGCTTCATACGTCACACCGATTCTGTGGCGCATCACATCCATCGCGACGGCGCGCACATCTTCGGGAATGATATATCCTCTCCGCTTGATGAAGGCATATGCTTTCGATGCCAGCGCGAGCGAAATCGTGGCACGCGGGGACGCGCCGTAATTGATCAGGTTTGCAAGATTCGGAAGCTGCGCCTCCTTCGGATTGCGTGTTGCAAAAACGATGTCAAGAATATACCGTTCGATCTTCTCGTCCATATAAATTTCCTGAAGCGAGGTGCGTGCTTTGAGAATATCTTTGGAGGAAACGACCGGTTTCACTTCGATATGTTTGCCCGAGACATTTTGACGCATGATGCTTAATTCATCCTCTTTGGTCGGATATCCGATCTTCACTTTCAGCATGAACCGGTCGACCTGAGCTTCCGGAAGCGGATACGTTCCTTCCTGTTCGATCGGATTTTGCGTCGCCAGGACGAGAAACGGTTCGTCCAGTTTGAATGTTTCCTCCCCAATCGTCACCTGACGCTCCTGCATCGCTTCCAGAAGCGCGCTCTGCACTTTTGCGGGCGACCGGTTGATTTCGTCCGCCAGGATAAAATTGGAAAAGATCGGTCCTTTTTTGGTTTGGAATTTTCCATCCTTCTGATTGTAAATCAGCGTGCCGACGAGATCGGCCGGGAGCAGATCGGGGGTGAACTGAATACGCTGGAATTTTGCATCGATGGCGGACGAGAGCGTCTTGATTGCAAGTGTTTTCGCCAGTCCGGGAACACCTTCCAGCAGAATGTGGCCGTTTGCCAGCAAGCCGATCAGCAGCCGCTCGACCATATGCTTCTGCCCGACGATGACTTTGTTGATTTCAAGCGTCAACAGATCGACAAAGGCGCTTTCTTTTTGGATCTTCTCGTTGATCGCTTTGATGTCGTAGTTCATTAATCCTCCGAATTTAAAATCAAGATGTCAGACACCAAGCCCGACGTGATCCACATTCTAGGTGGCTGACATGTTATTTTTTGGGTTTCAGACCGCTGAAACGAATGATTAGACGCTGTAAAATAAAAAATGTTCCTGTGAAAAAGAAGAAAGAATACTGTATTTTTTCCCTTTTGTTTCGTACAATGAATATTATTTGTTCGAAGAAAGGAACGGAAGAATGAAATACGGTATGATCGTGATTGCAGTCGCAGCCATCCTGGCGGGCTGTTCGGAACCAAAAGCTGATGCAGAAAAACTGAATCATGCAAATGCGCTTGTGAATACAGGCAACTATGAAGCAGGCATCGCCGCGTTGGAGGATATTGCACAATCAAGTCCCAACGATGAGGCGTTAAAACAATCCCTGATCTCAGCACATATGAAGTTTGCCAACTATTATATGTTCAATGATACACTCTCACCGAAAGTGAAATATCCCTTAGCATTGAAACATTACCGCGAAGTGCTGAAACGGGATCCCGACAACAGCATTGCCAAGGACAATGAACAGCAGATTGTTGACATTTATAAAATGATGGGGCGCGAAGTTCCGGAAGTATAATTCGAAAAAGAGCGGTAAAAACGAAAAACGGCGGATCATATGAATCATGACCCGCCGTTTTGCTTTTATGTCATAGTGGAAAACGGCAGATGAAGCATCACCGACACCTGCCGTATGGAGTAACCGTCTACAACATGTGATGAATTCTTACAACATCACCCCGCAGCCGCAAGACGAGCGCAGCGGAGCAAATCGTTATTATGCGATATCGACTTCGGACATTGTGCGTCCCGACGACTCCGTCGGTTTTTCGCACGAATAAAGAAATTCCTGCATCGCGTCCATTTTTTCTTTCAGATCGTGAGAAAATTCTTTCATTTCTTTTAATTTATGTTCATGCTCTTTCGCCGCATGAATTTCATGAATGTCCCTCGTCAATTTGATCAGAACATCCTGCATTGCTGCAAGATCTTTGATCGTCCGTTCAATGGCGTGGAACATGCGCTCTTTCGGTTTCATGGTTGTTTTTCCTATGCAGTTGATTGGTCCCTCTCCGTGCGATGTTTTGCACGGATTCGGGATTGCAGTATTGTTATTTTTTCATTTCCCTCAATGCTGCACGAGCCGCAGCCAATCGAGCAATCGGAACGCGGAACGGTGAACAGCTGACATAATCCAATCCGAGCTCATGACAGAATTCAACGCTTGAGGGATCGCCTCCATGCTCGCCGCAGATGCCGATTTTGATCCGCTGGCGGGTTGAGCGTCCTTTCTCCACAGCGATCTTCATCAGCTCGCCGACGCCGGTCCGGTCGATGGATTCAAACGGATCGCGTGCATAAATATCTTTTTCCACATACGGGATCAGGAAGCGGGCAGAATCATCGCGGCTGATGCCGAGTGTTGTCTGCGTGAGATCATTCGTGCCGAAGCTGAAGAATTCCGCAACCTTGGCAATTTCGTCCGCCGTCAAAGCGCCGCGGGGAATTTCGATCATTGTTCCGACATGATATTTAATTCTGGTCTTCCGTTCTTTCATCACTTCTTCTGCCACGCGATTGACCACCTTTGCCTGATCTTCCAGTTCCATCACATTTCCGACCAGCGGAATCATGATTTCGGGATAAACATCGATTCCTTCTTTTGCGACATTAACGGCCGCTTCGAAGATTGCACGGGACTGCATTTCGGTGATTTCCGGGAACAAAATCCCGAGCCGGCAGCCGCGGAATCCGAGCATCGGATTGAATTCATGCAGCTCCTGCACTCTCCGGTGCACCTTCTCGTAGCGGATACCCATATCGCGCGCAAGCCATTTCTGTGTCGCTTTGTCGTGCGGAAGGAATTCATGCAGCGGCGGATCGATGGTTCTGATCGTCACCGGATATCCGTCCATTGCACGGAAGATTCCTTCAAAATCTTCGCGCTGCAACGGCAGCAGTTTTGCAAGCGCCGCTTTTCTTTGTGCAACCGTGTCCGAAAGGATCATTTCGCGCATCGGAGTGATTTTTCCTTCGCCGAAAAACATATGTTCGGTTCTGCACAATCCGATTCCCTGCGCGCCGAACGCCACGGCATTCGATGCCTGATCCGGCTGATCGGCGTTCGTGCGGATGCCGAGCTTGCGGTAACGGTCGGACCATGTCATAATTTTTGCAAAACTTTGATACGACGGGGCTTTTTTCGGATCGAGAGTTTTGTTGATCAGCACCTCCACCACTTCCGACGGTTTGGTCGGAATTTTTCCTTCAATCACTTCGCCGGTCGAACCGTCGATCGAGATCCATTCGCCCTGACGCACCGTACGTCCGTTCACTTTCATTGAATGCGCCATATAATCGATCTGAAGCGCGGCGCATCCGACGATGCAGACTTTTCCCATTTGACGTGCCACCAGCGCGGCGTGCGACGTCATGCCGCCGAAGGCGGTCAGGATTCCTTCCGCAGCATTCATTCCTTTAATATCTTCGGGCGAGGTTTCCGTGCGGCAGAGAATCACCTGTTCACCGCGGTCTTTCCATTCTTCGGCATCGGGTGCGGTGAAGACAATTCTTCCCGTCGCTGCACCCGGTCCGGCATTCAATCCTTTTGCGATTAACCGTCCGCTTTTGATGGCAGCATCTTTTTCCACAAGATCGAAGACGGGGCGGAGCAATTGATTCAACTGATCGGGTTCGATTCTCATCAGCGCTTCCTTGTCGTCAATGAGCCGTTCCTTCACCATATCGATGGCGATTCTCGTTGCCGCGAGCGCCGTCCGTTTACCCGCACGGCACTGAAGCATAAACAAAATTCCTTCCTGAATGGTGAACTCGATGTCCATCATATCCCGGAAATGTTTCTCAAGTTTTTTTCTGATTACTTCCAACTGCTTGTAAATGGCTGGACGCGCCTTTTTCAGTTCGCTGATCGGCAGGGGTGTGCGGATGCCCGCAACGACATCTTCGCCCTGCGCGTTCATTAAATATTCTCCGTAAAATTCATTCTCACCGGTGGCCGCATTGCGCGTAAACGCAACGCCGGTGCCGGAATTGTCTCCCATGTTACCGTACACCATCGCCTGGATGTTGACGGCTGTTCCCCATGAACTGGGAATACCGTTCATCTTCCGGTACGCAATTGCCCGTTCGTTGTTCCAGGAGCCGAACACAGCTCCGACGGCGCCCCATAATTGTTCTTCGGGATCCTCGGGAAAATCCTTTCCGGTGTTCTGCTTGATTCCTTTTTTAAAGAGACGAACCAGATCTTTCAAATCTTCGGTCGTCAGGTCGGTATCGAGATGTACTTTACGCTGTTTCTTTTTCGCTTCGATGATTGCTTCGAACGGATCAACATCCTGTTTTCCTTTTGGACGAACACCCATCACCACATCTCCGTACATCTGCACAAATCTGCGGTAGGAGTCGTACACAAAGCGCGGGTTTTTTGTTTTTTCGATGAGACCTTCCGCCACCGTATCATTCATTCCGAGATTCAGAATTGTATCCATCATTCCGGGCATGGAAGAACGGGCTCCCGAGCGGACCGACAACAGCAGAGGATTATTCGCATCGCCGAATTTTGCCTTCATCTGCTTGTTTATTTTTTGAAGAGCAAGATAGACTTCTTTCGCCAGAGTAGCGGGATAGTGACGGTTGTGAGAATAGTAATAGGTGCAGACTTCGGTCGTAATCGTGAAACCTGGAGGAACCGGCAGTCCGATATTCGTCATTTCTGCTAGATTTGCTCCCTTACCGCCGAGCAAGGATTTCATCTGAGATTTTCCGTCAGCTTTACCGTTCCCGAAATAATATACATACTTTGGCATGGATCGTCCTTTCTGATAAAAGTTAGTTCGTGCAATCGTATGCTATTACTGCAATTTCAATGCCATCAATATACGGCAACGCACCATAAAAATAGTGACTTTTTAAGCGGATATGGGACTCCTATTTTCATCTATAGGAATTACAGTCCGAAATTTTGTCAAAAAAAGGAAGTTTTTAATCGATTTTTCGCACCTTTTTCGCCGATCCGATGGACAATCTCACTCTATATAATGAAGCTTGAAAGGAAGCTGCGAGAACATTACCGGATGATTCGTAGGTTTTAATAAAACAAAGAGTGAGAAATGGGAAGTTGTTGAGGTAAGTATTCAGAATAGGGAAAGAACAAAAAGACGCTTATCACATTTTAGTGAGTGGAAAGGCGGTTTTGGCGACATTTCAAATCGATTAGCGGGAAACTTTGCCTTCAAATTGATCTATCATCGCATCGTCGCATTGTTTCATGAATCGTCCGAATGACAAGAGCAATCCAAGTAAAACAATATAGAGAGCAATATAAATGAAGATAAGCATCCGATCCTCCGAATACGATCAGTGTTCGCAACAATTAGTGCAACTGGTGTGCCACTCTCCAGATTCTATTTTTGGAGGAATTATGAGGAATTCATATTTTCAGTGAATGATCATTGAAGAAGTTACACCAATTTTTGTAATCTCAATAAAAAGTTACATCGAATAATATTATTGTGATTGTTACTATTCCGTTCTCAGCATATTATTGTTTTAACCTGCTTGTTCTAATATTATTATTTGCTCTGCACTCTATTCATTGCTATATTTATAGGTGTT
>CAZQSI010000020.1:45139-48425 GCA_964596155.1 uncultured Chitinophagaceae bacterium | reverse complement strand
ATCAGTAATTCCCTAAGGTTAAAAATCAAAAAGATTTAGAAATAGACAGAACGGTTGGAGGGAAGAGAGGAAAAGAATGCGATGATGTGTTTTATTCTTTCTCACGTTCAATGAGTTTGTGAAGCACCCACGGCCGATCAGTTTCTATGCCGTCCGCTCCCAATTCGATCATTGCTTCCATGTCATCTTTACTGTTCACGCCCCACACAATGACGCTGAAACCATGCAAGTGCGCTTTTCGGATAAACGAACGTGATACCGCCAGACGGTGAATTTGAAGGAATTGTGCCGGAGTGTCAAAAATATTTTCGAATCGGGGGACCGTGCCGAATGTAAAATTCAATATCGGCCAGTGAAACGCAAAAACATAAATTCGCGGAATGTCCGGTGCGAGCTGTGCGAATCTCTGTATGACGTCCGGATAAAATGATTTCAGAATAACACGGTCCTTTTTCCCCGATGTATTGATAATGTTGATAACCCGCTGTTCGATCCCTTCTTCGGTCGACTTGATTTCGATAATGATTGTTGTCACGGAATCAGCAAGTGCGAGCACCTCCTCCAGCAAAGGGACTTTCTCATCAGAAAATCGTTCGTCAAACCAGCTGCCGGCGTCATAGCTTCGCAATTCCTGAAATTGAATTTCGGATACGTTCCCGCTGCCGTCGGTTGTCCTGTCAATTCCGGCATCGTGAAGAACCACCAGTTGACTGTCCGCCGTCATGCGAACATCCAGTTCCAATGCATCCGCCTTCTGTAGTTTTGCGAGATGAAATGCGGCCAGTGTGTTTTCCGGAGCATCGTGAGACGCACCGCGATGGGCAATATTGATGGGAAAAGAAACCTGTGCGGTTAGAAATGTAACGGAGAAGAGAAGGAGAATAAAAACATTCATTTACTTTCCGCTGTATTGCAACGCACGTTTAATAAGTTCTTCCACCGAAATGGAAATCCCGTTCGCTTCCGAAAGTACCCCGCGAAGCGATTGTTCCGCTTTATCACGGGAAAAACCGAGAGAGATAAGAGCAGTGAGTGCTTCGGATCGGATTGATGCTCCGGAATTGGGGAGATCAAAAATTTTATCCGAGCTTTCCATTTTCGAAACTTTGTCCTTCAGTTCAAGCACCAGCCGTTCCGCCGTTTTTTTTCCCACACCGGGAATCGATGTCAACGTGTGTATTGCCTGTGCAGTGATGGTGCGGACGAGTTCATCAGGCCTGATGCCGGAAAGAATGATCTGCGCCATTTTTGTACCAATGCCAGAGACAGAAATGAGCATGCGGAACATTTCCCGCTCGTTGTTTGACGAAAATCCGTACAATAATTGTGCATCCTCGCGTACGTGATGGTGGCAATGAATGTACAATTCGGTATTGATTTCGGGGAGTTGTTCGTATGTTGAGAGGGAAATATTGACGGCATACCCGACTCCGCCCACGTCAATAGTGATTTCGGTCGGAGACTTCGAGACAAGCGTACCCTTCAAATGTGTAATCATAGCGAACCCGGCGGAAAGAAATTACCTGTATCGAATGACCCGGTCGGGATTGGCATCGATATACGACTTCCAATTCTTAAATCCCGATCTGGACGATGATATTTTGAATGCATGGCAAACTGCCACCGACAAAGCGTCCGTTGAATCAAAATGCTTCGGGACGCGCGGCAGTTTCAACAGCGCCATCATCATGTACTGCACCTGTTCTTTGGTTGCAGCGCCTTTGCCCGTTACTGCTTTTTTTATTTCGCGGGGTGAATATTCGGTGACAGGAATTTCGAAATTCGTCCCCGCTAAAATGGAGACACCCCGTGCCTGACCGATTTTGAGCGCCGATTGGGCATTTTTTGAATAAAATGCAGTTTCAATGGCAAACTCATCAGGATGAAACCGTTCAATGACCGAACACAATGTCGAATAAATCTTTTTCAACCGCAACGGCATGGATACCGATCCGGCGTTTTTAATCACGCCGACATCAAGAAGGGATATGCGCGATCCTTGTTTCTCCACAACTCCGTAACCGGCGATTAATGTACCGGGATCCACACCCAAAATAATCATTGAAGGTCTTTTATTTTTAATTGTGTCAGAGTCACTCCGGTAAAGTCATTCTCGTCGATGGAAAACACAATATCCAATCCCGCAGCTTTTTCTCTTACTTTGTCGATCATCGAACCAAGGCCGAAACCGATGCAGTCAAATGTAATGCCGTCCTTCTTAATTTTCATCCGAAGATGATTTTTCCCGACGATTCTGGGAATGCCGACAACCTGGACGCCGCGGGAGAGATATGTCGGACGCATGTTTTGAGGTCCAAACGGAGCGCATTGTTTCAGAACACGGAGATACTTCGGCGTCAGTTCCGTCAGATCTATTTCAGTATCAATATGAATCACCGGCGTGAGTAAATCTTCCGTCATCATTTCTTTGATCACCGTATTGAAGGCGGCACGGAATTCATCCACGCGGTCGAGATCGACGCTGAGACCGGCCGCATATTTATGTCCGCCGAACTGCAGCAATTTGTCTTCCACCATTTTCAGCGCCTGGTGGATGTTCACGCCCGAAATACTCCGTGCGGAACCTTTCGCAACTCCTTCCAGCGTTGTCAGCATGACGGCAGGCCGGTAATATTTTTCCACCATGCGGGATGCAACAATGCCGACAACGCCCGGATGCCACTGTTCCTGATGCATCACAATGGCGCCGTCGCCGTGATCCTTGAAATATTGCTCCACGAGATCCTGTGCTTCGGTGAACACCCCTTCATCGATTTTTCTCCGCTTGAGATTTTCCTGTTCCAGCACTTTTGCGAATTCGACCGAAGCTTCATAATTGTCGCTGACAAGAAGTTCGACCGCGCGTTTTGCATCGCCGAGTCTGCCGACGGCGTTAATGCGCGGCGCCATGGCAAACACGATCTGTCCGGTGGTGATCGATCCGATTTTCAGACCGGCGCATTCCAGCAGCGCTTTGATGCCCGGACGGATGTGTGAATTAATTCTCTCCAATCCGAGGCGGACAAAAATCCTGTTTTCATCTATAAGAGGCACAATATCTGCGGTTGTGGCTAGCGAAACGAAGTCAACGTACTTTTCGACGCTTTCTTCCTGGCCGAGCGTTCGTGCGATGGCCTGAATATATTTGTATCCGACGCCGGTTCCGCAGAGATGTTTGAACGGATAACGGCAATTCGGTTTGAGCGGATCAAGAATCGCAACGGCATTCGGAAGTTCGTCCGCCGGTTCATGATGATCGCAGATGATGACATCAATACCGAGCTGG
>CAZQSI010000020.1:42753-45039 GCA_964596155.1 uncultured Chitinophagaceae bacterium | reverse complement strand
AGAATTTTTTCGTTGTTGGTGCGCGCCTGCAGGATGCGGTCAACGGCGACATGCATGCCGTCCATTAAAAAAGGGTCGTGCAGCTGATCGATGGACGGACGGAAATACCGTTTTGCCTTATCGAACGTATCGATGCCTCTGTTGATGAGCACAGAGACGAGGGACGGGGAAATGGTGAGCTCGTCCGACAATTGTTTGACGAGTTCGGGAGGAGGAGCAGGTGCTACCGTCCACCGATATTCTTTCTTTGTAATCAATGCAATTCTCCGAAGCATGACGATGGTTCATCGTCATCGTGTGAGAGAATGCATCTTCCATACTCACGCAGCGTTCATATCCAAACTAGCGCCGGACATTCCGATAAGCCGAATTCTGTCTTTTCCCGAAAGGGAAGAGGCAATCATTTATCTGGATCATACATTGCTGTATGATTCTAGCGACCTACCCGTTTCGTCTCTCAAAGAGTTGAGCGGACATCTCTTCTTCCGCGGACGGAAAACGAAACTTACGCGGTCTTGCTCTCAGTGGGGTTTCTCCTGTCCCGAATGAACGGGATCCCTTGCGGGACCGGCATTATTGCTAATGCCGCGGTGCGCTCTTACATTAAGTACGCTTAATTGCATACCGCACCATTTCACCCTTATCCCGATGCACGCATCGGGACGGTATATTTTCTGTGATACTTTCCGTATCCTGACGGATCAGGACCCCGGACGTTATCCGGCACTGTGTCCATTCCGCACACTCCGAAGAGTGCGCGGAAGAGAGTTCGGACTTTCCTCCATAATTCGTGAATGAATTACAGCGATTGCCTGGAATACCGCGGCGCATTGTTGGATCTTCACAACATCTCGCTGATGAGTATGAATAGATGATGAATTAAACATTCGTTGGTTGAATCGATCGAGCGAATCAACCGGCAAAATCATTCAATGATTCTGCAAATTTTTTTATCCCAATCACACTGTCCGTGCATCAATTGCAGCATTGGCCAGTTTGTCTGCCTCCGCATTCTTGGATCGCGGAATGTGACTGATGGTAAACAAGAATCCTGCCGAAGCCAGCGAAGTCCGGACTTTGTCGTACAATACCTTTATTCCCGGATCCTTAACGCGGTACACGCCGGTCATTTGCCGTGCCATCAGTTCGCTGTCTGTATGAACACTCAGTTCGGTGCAGTGCAGCACCGGCGATTCTTTGACCAGCCGAATACACTCGAGCAGCGCCGTGTACTCGGCAATATTGTTCGTTGTTTGACCGAGATACTGATGATGCGATAACACGGTCGTTCCCGTCTCATCCTTCACAACGATGCCGATTGCCGCATCACCGGGATTGCCTCTCGACGCGCCGTCGGTAAACGCCGTCAGTTTCATCGGACAGCATTTGCCGTTTGCGCCAGTTCATCCGACACGATAATTCTTCCGCAATGCTGGCACAAATAAATTTTGTCGTTCTGTCTGATCTCCATGATATGCTGAGGAGGCACTCTGTTACCGCATCCGCTGCATGAATTTTTTCTTATGGTAGAAACGGCTTTGCCCCGTCCCGATCGGATTTTCGTGTAACGAACAAACATCTCCTTGTCGAGCCGGGCGACAATTTTCTCCCGTTCATGTTTGAACTTTAATTCCTCTTCTTCGGTTTCTTGAGAAACAACATTCAGCTCTTCGGTTTTTTCTTTCAGAATCTCGTTAAGTTCCGCAAGCCGTGTTTGATATTCTTCGAGTTCCAACTTTGCGACGGACATCTGATTTTCAAAATCTTCGAACTGTGTTGTCAGAGTTTTAATCGATTCTTCGGCAAAATCGATTTCCTTCGTGATGGCATCATATTCCTTGTTGTTTCTCACCTGGTATTGCTGTTCCTTGTATTTTTTCAGCTTTTCTTCGAAATCTTTGATATCGTTATCCGCTTTGTTCCGGGTTGCCACGAATTCATCGATAAACGATTGTTTGGCTTTAATTTTTTCGTTTAGTTCTTCAACTTCTGCCGTAAAGTGTCTCACTTTTTCGGGAAGGTCGCCTTTCAGCTCTTCCACGTCATCAAGATTACTGTCAACCTTTTGCAAATGATATAATAAGCGAAGCGTTTCTTCCAATTGTTTCTCCTTCATTAGAATATATGAACAGGGTTAGTGCTGCGTGTAGTTATCATGACTTTCCCGGAATAGTTGTTCCCGCGAAATATTTTTTTTATCTCCGCCGCAAGAGCGGGGAGCACAAGATGTTCTGTTTCATAATGTCCTGCATCCACAACCAACAATTCGTCTTCGAACTCCTGAAA
>CAZQSI010000020.1:38975-42653 GCA_964596155.1 uncultured Chitinophagaceae bacterium | reverse complement strand
ACTTCATTGGTTTTTTCAAGCGTTCCGACCGTTCCAATGTACGGCCGGGCATCGTTCATTCCCCGGAATGTTCCTGTACCTTCGCTCCGGAAACTGCAGTGATCGTATTTCGAAAACATTCCCGCACCGGCGTTATGCATCGCCTGAGCAACAGCCTCTACATGGCTCCCCGGTACAAAAACGACAATCTTTGTTAAACTCCCTTGTATCGGAGACAGAACCTTCACCGAGCTCAGACCGAACGCCGACGCCAGCACAAAGTTCACTCCCCATTTCACGCTGTCCAAGTTTGTATGTGCAGCGTATAATTTTATGTTGTGCTCTATCAAATACAGTACCAACGCACCGGCCCGTGAATCGGAAGTGATCGTCCGCATCGGATGAAACGGCAGGGGATGGTGTGTGATGATAATTCCTGCTTTTCGTTTCACCGCTTCTTTCGCCACATCCATTGTCGCATCGAGCGCGACAAGAACGTTTCCCATCTCATCATCCGTCCGGCCGATTAATAATCCGATATTATCTTTGCTCCACGCAATACCCTGCGGCGCCGATTGTTCAAATGCTTTATGAAACTCTGAAATGTTCACTCAATCCTGTTGATGATACGGCAAAAAAAAAGTCCCTCAGGTTCTGTGGGACTTTTTTTTAGAGATACGGTAAAAACTCGGAATCCGCTTTTTTCTTTTGTATTACAAATTTCTTGGGTGATGGCGTCATAAGTCGAAAATTATTCTACCGTAAAGTAGCAAATCCCGCTAAAATAAGCAAGATTGACTTTGCTCCAATTTTTCGGTAATTTTGTTGCGAAATTTGCCAAAGTGCTGTTACGGCGAAGTCATTTTTTGGAAAATTCGGAGCATACAATCTTGATTACAGATTATGGTTATGATGTTTTTTTCGCGGTTACAGCTTTTTGTCTTGTTCTTGCCCTCGGATCGTATTTCCTTATTGATCAGGTGATTGTCAAAACAATTCTTATCTCTGTAGCAATTCTCCTTTTTATTTTCACGCTGAATTTTTTTCGGGATCCCGAACGGGTATCACCGGCAGGGGACAATCTGGTGTTGTCGCCGGCGGACGGAACCGTCATTAAAATTGAGGACGTGGTTGAAGAGAAGTATATCAAAGGTGAATCCCGACTCGTCTGCATATTCATGTCGCCTGTGAATGTGCATGTGAACCGGAATCCGATTTCGGGGACTGTCGGTTATTATGATTATGTCAAAGGTGAATTTTTTGCTGCCTTTGAAGACAAAGCGTCGCTCAAGAATGAACAAACCCACATCGGCATGGAGAATGCAAAAGGAAAAGTCTTCTTCAAGCAGATCGCCGGTTTTGTCGCACGAAGAATCGTTGCGGATCTTTCGGTGGGTGATACGGTGGAAGCGGGAAAGCGGTTCGGCATGATTAAATTCGGTTCGAGGGTTGATATTTACGTTCCCAAAAATTCCGAGATCAAAGTCGTCATGAATCAAAAGACCGTTGCCGGCGAGACCATCATTGCGGAGATGAAGTGAGAATTACCCGCGCCGTCGTGCCGACCATGTTCACCGTGTTGAACATGTTTTGCGGACTTCTTTCCATCGTTCAAAGCAGCGAAGGAAAGTTCGTCGAGGCATCCTACTTTATTTTACTGGCGGGATTGTTCGATGCACTGGACGGCGTGATGGCGAGATTGACGAAGTCGAGCAGCAGGTTCGGCGTTGAGATTGATTCGCTGTCGGATGTCGTGTCGTTCGGTGCAGCACCGGCATTCCTGGTGTACACTCTGCACCTTCATCATTACGGGGAATGGGGTTTGATCATCAGTTCCCTGTTAATGATCATGGGAGGCATCCGCCTTGCCAGATTCAATGTTCAACTTGTCGGATTTGATAAAGACTATTTTATCGGACTGCCGATTCCATCGAGCGCGTTTACGGTTGTTTCCTTTGTCCTGACGTTTATGGTTGACGGAAACCGTCTTGACGGATGGCCTGCAGTCATGCTGGCGCCTCTTTGCATCGTACTGGCTCTGATCATGGTCAGCAAAGTAAAATACGATACGCTGCCCAAACTATCGGCAAAAGAATTTAAGAAACATCCGGTCAAATCGATCTCAGTATTCTTCTCGCTGTTGCTGATTATTTTTACCAAGGGTCAGGCGCTGTTTTATGTTATCGCGGCATTCATTCTGTTCGGCGTTCTCAGATTTCTGTACGATGTTGCAGCCGGTCAGGATGAAAGCAAGTCGCTGGAGTCCGAACTGGAAGAAGAGCCCAGTTATGATGTGTAATGAATTTATTTAAACCAAGAGGAGTCTATGGCAGAAAAGCAATATGATATCGTCATCATCGGAGGCGGTCCGGGCGGTTATGTCGCCGGAATCCGCGCCGGTCAATTAGGATTAAAAACACTTGTTGTTGAAAAAGATAAGCTCGGCGGCATCTGCCTGAACTGGGGATGCATTCCGACGAAAGCACTCATCAAAAATGCGGAAGTGCTGACCACATTCAAACATGCCGAAGATTTCGGATTTTCATTCGACAATCTGAAAGCCGATTTTTCGAAAGCAGTGAAACGCAGCCGTGATATTTCGGCAAAGAGTTCGAAGGGGATCGAGTTCTTATTCAAAAAAAATAAAGTTGATCATATGTACGCCACCGCCAAAATCGCGGGGAAAGGCGTCGTCGAGATCGACGCAGCGGGGAAAAAAGAAAAAATCAACGCTAAGCACATCATTGTCTCCACCGGAGCACGCCCGCGCATTCTTCCGAATATTCCTGTCGATTATAAGCAAATCATTACGAGCAGCGAGGCGATGGTGCTTCCCGAAGTTCCGAAACGAATGGTCGTGATCGGATCCGGCGCTATCGGCTCCGAGTTTGCATATATCTACAATGCGTACGGAACGAAAGTGACGCTGATTGAAATGCTGGACAGCGTACTGCCGATTGAAGACCGTGAAATCACAAAAGTACTTCGCCGCAATTTTGAAAAATCCGGTATCGAAGTGTTGACCGATACGAAGGTAGAAAGTGTCACTGCCGGAAAAGAAGCGACGGTGAAGTATTCCAATAAAGACGGCGCAAAAGAAATTAAAGCCGACATTGTGTTAAGTGCGATCGGTGTTCAGGGAAATATAGAAAATCTAGGACTTGAGGCTCTCGGAGTAAAAACGGAAAAATCATTTATTAAAGTGGATAAGCATCTGAAGACCAATGTCGCCGGCATCTATGCCATCGGAGACGTTGCCGGTCCGCCATGTCTGGCCCACAAAGCATCTCATGAAGGCATCGTCTGTGTTGAAGCAATTGCCGGATTGAATCCGCACGCTGTGGAGTACGACAACATTCCCGGTTGTACATATTGCCAGCCACAGGTAGCCAGTGTCGGCATGACCGAGGAAAAAGCACGGGCGGCGGGGAAAGAGATCAAAGTGGGACGCTATCCGTTCCGTTCGCACGGAAAAGCGCTGGCGCTAAACGAAACCGAAGGAATGGTCAAGTTGATTTTTGACGCAAAATACGGCGAACTGCTCGGTGCTCATATTATCGGTCCCGAAGCGACGGAAATGATCGCTGAACTTGCAACCGCCCGCACGCTCGAAACCACTGCGGAGCAGTTATACAATACGATTCATGCACATCCGACGCTGACCGAAGGCGTGATGGAAGCTGCACTGGATGCGTATGG
>CAZQSI010000020.1:34857-38875 GCA_964596155.1 uncultured Chitinophagaceae bacterium | reverse complement strand
ATCGACATGTTCTGGATCGACCGCGGCGGTGATGTGACGTTTCACGGTCCCGGACAGATTGTCGGATATCCGATAATCGATCTGTCCCTGCACTATCAGGACATTCACCGGTATCTCAGGGATATCGAAGAAGTCATCATGCGCACGCTGCGCGGCTACGGAATTGAATCGGAGCGGGAAAAAGAATTTACGGGTGTCTGGGTGAAACATAATAAAATCGCAGCACTCGGCGTGAAAGTAAGTAAATGGATTACAATGCACGGCTTCGCGCTGAATGTCAGCACCGATCTTTCGTATTTCGACAGAATCATTCCATGCGGCATCTTTCACAAAGGAGTCACCTCCCTGCAGCAGATACTGGGAGCACCGCCGGAACTATCTGATGTTCGCCGGAATCTGATCCGGCATTTTGCAGAAATCTTTCCGTCGGAAATCAAACAGATTTCCCGGGAAGAGCTATCAACCCTGCTTCACCACAGCGAAGCGGAAGTAGAGGAGAATCAGTAATGTCATCAAAACGATCCACGGTCATGGAAAAGAAAAAACCGGCACAACCGGCGGCGGGAGGGAAGAAGTCCGAAGCGCTGAACGGGGTGCTGAAGAAAGAACAGCTTCTCTTCGCATACCGCACCATGCTTCTGGCCCGCTTCATTGATGAAAAGGAAATGAATCTGCTGAAGCAGGGAAAAATTCTCTTTCACATCAGCGGTCCGGGACATGAAGCAGCGCAGGTTGCTATTGCGATGGCGATGAAGCCGGGATATGACTGGGCGTATCCGTACTACCGTGATCTTGCCTTTTCCCTCGGGTTAGGTTCCACCGCCAAAGACATTCTCTGCGAGAACATGCACCGTATCGAAGGTCCGTCGTCGCACGGACGGCAAATGCCGTCGCACTACGGCGATAAACGGTACAGAATTGTCGGACAATCCTCGCCGACGGGAACACAATATCTTCAGGCAGTCGGTACTGCCATGGGTTCCAGAAAAGAAGGAAACGACGAAATCACATATGTCTCGTCGGGAGAAGGAGCGACCAGCGAGGGTGAATTTTCCGAAGCCGTCGCATGGGCCAGTCTTGAAAAATTTCCCGTGCTCTTCTGTGTTCAAAATAACAAATTCGCCATTTCCGTTCCGGTGAAAGAGCAGATTGCGGGCGGATCGGTGGCACGGCTGTACAGTTCATATCCGAATCTGAAAGCGTTTGAAATAGACGGCACTGATTTTATCGAATCATACCGAACCGCTCTCGAAGCAGTCGACTATTGCCGGAGCGGAAAAGGTCCTGCGCTGATCGAAGCGCATTGTGTCCGCCTCTTTCCTCATTCGTCGTCCGACGATCCAAAAAAGTACATGACGGCGAAGGAGATCGAGGAAAATAAAGCAAAAGATCCGATTCCGAAATTCGAACACTATCTGTCGGCGAACGGCTATGCATCCGCGAAAGATTTTGAAGCGATCAGAGCGGCAGTGAAAAAAGAAGTTGAGGAAGCGTCCGATTATGCTGAAGCGGCGCCGAGTCCTTCGGCCGATACGGCGGAGCGCAACGTCTTCTCGCCGAATATCGTTGTGCCGAAAGAACATTTTGTCGAACCGCTCCATAACGGAAAAAGTATTGTGATGGTCGATGCGATCAATCATGCGCTGCACGAAGAGATGAAACGGAATCCGAAAATGATCGTGTACGGCGAGGATGTCGCGGATGGAAAGGGAGGCGTCTTCACTGCAACAAAAGGATTGACGACCAAATTCGGACAGGACCGTTGTTTCAATTCACCGCTGGCGGAAGCTAGCATCGTCGGTACGGCGATCGGACTTGCCGTGCGGGGTTTCAAGCCCGTCGTCGAAATTCAGTTCGGAGATTACATCTGGCCGGCGTTCATGCAAATTAAGGACGAACTGGTTCACATGCGGTACAGAACGGACGGAGACTGGACCTGTCCTGTTGTCATCCGAGTTGCGACCGGCGGATATATCCGGGGCGGACTGTATCACAGTCAAAGTATCGAAGGAATTTTTACCCATATACCGGGAATATGGATTGCCATGCCGTCCAATGCAGCAGATGCGAAAGGTTTGCTGAAAACCGCGATCCGCGAAGAAAATCCGGTGCTCTTCTGCGAACATAAAGGATTGTACCGTCAACAATTTGCCGCATCAAATGAACCGGACGATAACTATTGTCTGCCGTTCGGGTGCGCAAAAGTGAAGCGCGAAGGATCGGATATCACCATCGTGACCTGGGGATTTATGGTGCAGCGGTCGATTGAAGCGGCGCGGAAACTTGAAGCAAAGGGAGTCAGCGTTGAAGTGATTGATTTGCGGACAATGATTCCGTGGGACAAGGAAATGGTGTACAATTCGGTCCGGAAAACTGGAAAAGTGTTGATCGTTCATGAAGACACAAAGACCGGAGGATTCGGTGCAGAGATCGGCATGCAGATCGCCGAAGAATGTTTTGAACATCTGGATGCGCCGTTGGCACGTGTAGCTGCGATGGACGCACCAATTCCGTTTGCCCCTGCTTTGGAGAATGCAGTGCTTCCGCAGGAACATCATATTACTGCTGCACTCGAAAAACTTGCGGCATTTTAATTAATTTTTGACTCTCAATTGAGCATGGGTGTAACAAAAAAGAAATCCGCAGCATCGGCCGGAAAAGAAAATTCTTTTGAACTTTCAAAAGAACAATATCTGCGTCTCTATTACTATATGCGCCTGACACGCGAGTTTGAGGAATCCATCCTGAAACTGTACCGTCAGGGAAAAATAATCGGCGGCGCATACACCGGCAACGGAAATGAGGCGACTGCAGTGGGAAGTGCATTCGCCCTTGAGAAGCAGGATTATCTTTTTCCGATGCACAGGGATATGGGTGCGCATCTGGTGAAAGGACAAACGCTCCGTCACTTGATGCTGCAGCATCTTGCCAGAGGAAATTCATTATCCAAAGGAAGGGACGGTACGGGACATTACGCTGATCCCTCGTTGAAAATTTACGGCAATATCAGTCATCTCGGTGCGATGATTCCGATGGCCGCAGGCGTTGCGCTTGCGAGCAAACTTCGAAAAGAAAAAGCAGTGGTTCTGACGTACATCGGGGACGGGGGAAGCAACGTGGGAGATGTTCATGAATCGCTGGCGATGGCTTCAGTGATGAAACTGCCGCTAATTCTCATCATTGAAAACAATCAATTTGCGTACTCAACGCCGGTGTCAAAACAAACGTCGGCGGAAAAATTTTCTGACCGGGCGACGGGATACGGAATCCCTGGCGCGACAATCGACGGTACCGATATCGATGCTGTCTATCAGACGTGCAAGAAAGCAGTTGAGCGGGCGCGGTCCGGCGGCGGTCCGACGCTGATTGAATCGGTGACCATGAGAATGCACGGACATTCAGCACATGACGGCGCCGAATACGTTCCAAAGACGCTTATCGCAGAATGGAAAAAGAAAGATCCGCTCCTTCGGATTGAGAAATTGCTGAAGGATAAAAAAATATTGAATCAAAAATTAATTGACGAATACGGGACGATTGTCGCGAAAGAATTGGAAGACGCAACTCAGTTCGCCGTTGATTCACCCTATCCGCAGGCAGAAGATGCATTGCTTGGCGTTTATGCGGATTAACCAAACAGGAAATTTATTGCAAAGGAACAGGACAACGTGGCGACACTGACGTATATAGAAGCGATCTCGCGCGGTTTGTGGGAAGAGATGGAGCGTGATCCATCCGTATTTTTGCTTGGAGAGGATATCGGAGCATTCGGCGGCGCATTCAAAGTGACAAAAGGATTTCTTCAGCATTTCGGTGAAGAGAGGGTGATTGATACCGTTCTTGCTGAGACGGCAATCCTCGGCGCTGCGACAGGAGCGGCAGTGGTGGGAATGCGGCCGGTTGCCGAAATGCAATTTTCGGATTTTGTCACAACAGGTTTCAGTCAGCTGGTAAACAACAGCGCTTCGATCCATTACCGGTGGCATCTTCCATGTCCGATGGTGGTTCGTTTGCCGAG
>CAZQSI010000020.1:29940-34757 GCA_964596155.1 uncultured Chitinophagaceae bacterium | reverse complement strand
GAAGTTGTCGATCTTCGCAGTTTGATGCCGCTGGATACTGAATTGATATATTCTTCTGTTCGGAAAACGGGAAAAGTGATGATCGTGCATGAAGACAACATCACCGGCGGCATCGGCGGGGAAATCGCGGCCTTGATTGCCGAACATTGTTTCAATGACCTTGATGCCCCGGTCAAAAGAATCGGCGCGATCGATACTCCGACGCCGTACAGTCCTCCGCTGGAGGAATATTTCCTGCCGAACACAAAAAAAATTTTTACGGCTCTTCAGGAGCTTGCAGCGTTTTAGATCAGGATCGCTTTGTTAGGATTTGTAATTATATAATTGACAGGAATGAATGAGTTGATTCATTCCGCATAACCACTTAACAATATTGTAGGAACGTATGGCCATCGTAGATGTTATTATGCCGCAAATGGGTGAAAGTATTGCAGAGGGAACGATTTCAAAATGGCATAAAAAAGTCGGAGAAAAGATCGGCAAGGACGAAACGCTTCTTGAGATCAGTACGGATAAAGTTGATTCCGAAATTCCGGCACCTGCCGCAGGTATTGTTGCGGAACTGCTCTTTGAAGAAACAACAACCGTCGGCGTCAATACGATCATTGCCCGGATTAATACCGATGTGAATGCATCGGTTGCTGCTCCTTCGCCGGCGCCGGTAAAGGAAACGAAAAAAGAAGCTGCTGCTCCCGCGGCACAGCCTGAGAAAACAGCTCCCGCACCGGCGGCATCCGCCGGAGGTGCAACGGTCGATGTGATCATGCCGCAAATGGGCGAAAGCATCGCCGAGGGAACGATTACCAAGTGGCATAAAAAAGTTGGGGAGAAGATCGGCAAAGACGAAACATTGCTGGAAATCAGCACGGATAAAGTTGATTCGGAAATTCCCGCTCCTGCTGCAGGTGTATTGGCTGAAATTCTTTTTGAAGAACAAACTACCGTCGGCGTCAATACGGTGATCGCAAAAATTGCAACCGGTGCCGGTGCGACCGTTTCTGCTCCGGTTCCGGCTGCCGCCGCAGCACCGAATGCTTCAGTTCAATCTGCTCCTGCCGCACCTAAGGAAAATATTCCGACCGACCGATTTTATTCGCCGCTGGTGTTGAACATTGCACGCACGGAAGGTGTTTCAATGAGCGAACTGGAAGTGATTCCGGGAACCGGTTCAAACGGCCGTGTGTCGAAAAATGATATTCTTGCATACGTCAAACAGAAGAAGAGCGGAACGACTGCACCACGGACTCAACAATCCTCCGGATCAGTTCAGAGTACTTCCAGACCGGCTCCGCCGATCAGTTATCCCGAAGGACGTGTGGAAAAAATTAAAATGGATACGATGCGGAAAGCAATTGCCGAGCATATGGTCCGCAGCAAGCACACTTCCGCGCATGTCGGCTCTCTTTCCGAGGCGGATTTGACGGCGATCGTAAAATTCCGGGAAAAGAATAAAGGAATGTTTGAAAAGCGAGAAGGATTCAAACTGACGTACACGCCGTTCTTCCTGGAAGCGGTTGTGAAAGCGATTAAGGACTTCCCGATGCTGAATTCGTCGGTGGACGGAGATACCATCATCATTCGGAAAGATATCAATCTTGGTGTTGCCGTGGCCCTTGACAATGGTTTGATTGTTCCGGTGATCAAAAATGCCGAACAAATGAATCTTGCCGGCATCGCTCGGTCACTGACTGATCTTGCAACGCGGGCGCGGAATAAAAAACTGATGCCGGATGAAGTGACCGGAGGGACATTCACAGTGACCAATCCCGGCGGATACGGAAATCTGTACGGATTCCCGATTATCAATCAACCGCAAGTGGCAATCCTTGGCGTGGGTGCCATCAAAAAACGTCCGGTCGTCATCGATGACGCCATTGCGATCCGTTCGATGGTGTACATTTCGATGTCATACGATCATAGAATCATCGATGGTGCGCTCGGAGGAATGTTTATGCAGAAAGTAGTTTATTATCTTGAAAATTTTGATGTAACGCAGGCGATATAACATGGAAATTCTGATTCAGGAAATACCCGTCAATGCTGATCCTCAGCCGGCTGTAACGCGAAAGCCGGAATGGCTCAAAGCGCGTGTACCGGGCGGAGAGAATTATTCCCGGTTAAAAAATCTGATTGACGACCGGAAACTGCACACAGTGTGCGAGGAGGCACGTTGCCCGAACATGGGAGAGTGCTGGAACTCAGGAACCGCCACTTTTATGATTCTTGGCGACACCTGCACCCGCAGTTGCGGATTCTGCAATGTGAAAACGGGAAAAATGCATATCGTGGACCAGGATGAACCTCGGCGTGTTGGTGAAGCCGTGGCATTGATGAAACTTCGGCATGCCGTGATAACTTCCGTGAACAGGGACGAATTATTCGACGGCGGTTCGCATATTTTTGCCTCCACAATTCAGGAAATCAGAAAACGAGTTCCGAACTGCACCGTTGAAGTGTTGATTCCCGATTTTATGGGAAGCGAGGAAGCGCTGCATGTTGTGCTGAACGCTCAACCCGACGTCCTCAATCATAACATCGAAACTGTGCCGCGGCTTTACAGGACTGTTCGTCCGCAAGCGCACTATCATCGTTCGCTGGAATTGCTGGAACGGGCTAAACAGCGCGGCTTTACGACCAAGACGGGGATTATGGTAGGATTGGGAGAAACTGCCGACGAAGTGATTGAAGTGATGGCGGATCTGCGTGCCGTCAATTGCGATATTTTTACAATCGGACAATATTTACAGCCGACAAAGCAGCACCTGCCGGTTGATCGGTTTGTTCATCCTGATGAGTTTGCGTTGTTTCGAACCAAAGGAATGGAAATGGGATTCCGACATGTTCAGTCAAGTCCGCTTACCCGCAGCTCGTACCATGCGGAACAACACGTTTAAATTTTAAACATATTTTGACACTTAAGAAAACAAACGCAGGAATATGAATAGATGAAAGACGATAAGAAAAAATCAAAAGAACAACGCTGGTCCGATCTCGATTTATCCGATCAACAGCTGATAAAAATGTACCGCGACATGCTCCTGATTCGCCGGTTTGAAGAACGCGCCGCTCAGGAATATGGAAAAGGAAAGATCGGCGGATTCTGTCACTTATACATTGGTCAGGAAGCAACCGGAGTCGGTGCGATAGCACCGCTGCGAGAGGATGACTTCATCTATACGGCGTATCGGGATCATGGCCAGGCACTTGCGCGCGGGATGGATGCGAAGGGCTGTATGGCTGAATTGTTCGGAAAAGCAACCGGAGTTTCGAAGGGAATGGGCGGCTCGATGCACTTCTATGATGTATCGAAAGGATTTATGGGAGGGTGGGGAATTGTCGGAGGTCATCCGCCTCTTGCTGCAGGGACTGCCTTTGCAACGAAATATCAGGAACGAGATTCCGTTACGATTTGCTTCATGGGTGAAGCATCAACAAATCAGGGCGTGTTTCATGAAACGCTGAACATGGCGCAGTTATGGAAACTTCCGGTTATTTTTATCTGTGAAAATAACGGATACGGAATGGGAACGTCCATGGCGCGCGCTATCGCCGGAGCACATTTGTATGAAAAAGCTGCCGGATACGAAATGGCGCGCGGTGCGGTAAATGGGATGGATGTCATTGAAATGTACCGGGAAATGACAAAGGCCATCAAACGCGCACGAGAAGAGAGTCTTCCGACGTTTCTCGAGGCCGTTACGTACAGATTCCGCGGTCATTCCATGTCCGATCCAGGACAGTACAGAACAAAAGAAGAAATAGAAGCGTACAAGAAACGCGATCCGATTGAAACATTCGGGAAAGAACTGGTGGCTGCCGGAGTAATCACCGAAGCGGCGCTGGAATCGATGGATGAAGAAATCAAAGCGGAAGTGGAAGCAGCGGTAGAGTTTGCGGATGCAAGTCCTCAGCCCTCTTTGGATGTGTTGTACGACAATGTATATGCATAATCGACACACGGCGGAGGTTGAAGCCGCAGACGAACTGAAAAAATTTTGACTAAAGGAAAATACGACAATGGCAGTTTTTCAAATTCGCGAAGCGATTAATCAGGCGATCGATGAGGAGATGGAGCGCGATCCCGGTGTTTTCATCATGGGAGAAGAGGTCGCACAATATAACGGCGCCTATAAAGTAACGCAGGGTCTCTGGAAAAAATACGGCGACAAGCGCGTCATCGATACGCCGATCACCGAAGCGGGATTTGCAGGCATCGGAATCGGTGCTGCGATGACCGGCATCGGCGTCCGGCCGATCGTTGAAATGATGACGTGGAATTTTGCGATTCTTGCGTTCGATCAGATCATCAATCATGCGGCGAAAGCACGATACATGTCGGCCGGTCAATTTAAAGTGCCGATAGTATTTCGCGGACCGAATGGTCCCGCCCATATGCTCAGCGCCCAGCATTCGCAGGCGCTGGAATCGATGATGGCGCATGTGCCGGGACTGATCGTGATGACACCGTCCAATCCTGCAGATGCAAAAGGAATGCTTAAAGCTGCGATCCGCGATGATAATCCGGTTATTTTCATGGAAAGCGAACTGATGTACGGCATTAAGGGAGAAGTTCCGGAGGGAGAATACATCGTCCCGATCGGTAAAGGATCCATTAAGAGAGAAGGAACAGATGTTACGATCATCGCCTGGACAAAAATGGTGGCAGTAGCATTAAAAGCAGCCGAAGAGTTGGAGAAGGAAGGAATCAGCGCGGAGGTGATCGATCCGAGAACGCTGCGTCCGCTTGACAACGAGTTGATTCTTGAATCGATTAAAAAAACAAACCGCTGCGTGATCGTTGAGGATTCGTGGCCGTT
>CAZQSI010000020.1:21713-29840 GCA_964596155.1 uncultured Chitinophagaceae bacterium | reverse complement strand
TCCGGCCGGAACTTTATGGAAAAGGAAAATCGATGGCAAAGAAAATGTTGATGCCGAAATTGAGTGACACGATGGAAGAGGGTGTCATTTTAAAATGGCGAAAAAAAGAAGGGGAGACAATCAAATCGGGCGACATCCTTGCGGACATTCAATCCGACAAAGCGGATATGGAGCAGGAAGCGTATGACTCCGGTGTGATTCTGAAATTGTTTGCGAAAGAAGGAGAAGGGGTGAAAGTCGGAGCTCCCCTGGCAATTATCGGAAAAGCGGGCGAAGACATCACCGAGCTTTTAAAGGAAACTACGGTGGAACCGGCTGCACCGAAACAGGAAGCGGCTCCCGCTCCGCCGCCGGCACCGGTCACCGCGCCGGCCTCCCCAGCACCGGCGACACCCTCCGTCAGTTCAGGAGGCAGGATAAAAGCGTCGCCGCTCGCAAAGAAAATCGCTCAGGAAAAGAATATTGATCTTCGAAGCATTTCGGGGAGCGGTCCGTTTGGACGGATTGTAAAGGCGGATGTAGAATCAAAAAGCGGTTCTGCACTTCAGCGCAAAGCTCTTCCGCCGCTGCAGACGAAAGAAATTCCTCTTTCCATGATGCGGAAAACCATCGCAAAGCGGCTGCTGGAAAGTAAAACGACGATCCCGCATTTCTATTTGACGATCGAGCTGAATATGAAACGTGCGATTGACTTCCGGGCTTCGCTCAACGAGATTACCGGCACGAAAATCAGTTACAATGATATTGTGATGAAAGCCGTTGCACTTGCGCTGCGCGAAAACCCGAAAGCGAACAGTTCCTTTTATCCCGACAAAATAGTGCAGCACGGCAGGATTGATGTCAGCGTTGCCGTTGCCGTGGACGAAGGATTGATCACTCCGGTCATCCGAAATACCGATCAGAAAACATTAACGGAAATTTCGGCGGAAACAAAAGAACTCGCAAAACGGGCACGCGAAGGGAAATTAAAACCGGAGGAATTTTCCAACGGCACATTCACCGTCAGCAATCTCGGCATGTACGACATTGAGGAATTCGCGGCGATCATCAATCCGCCCGAAGGGGCCATTCTTGCCGTGGGTACGATCGTGGAAAAACCGATTGTTGAAAACGGACAGGTCGTTGCGGGGCATACCATGAAAGTGACGCTGTCGTGCGATCACCGCGTTGTCGACGGTGCCGTCGGCGCACAATTCCTGCAATCGTTCAAAAAAATGATGGAGAATCCGCTGGCTCTCGTTCTCTAATCTTTTGTTTCGCTCGCATTGCTCAGCGCCGTTTTGGATCAACCGAAACGGCGCTGTTGTTTTAAATAGCGTCTGCATTCGGATTCTATTGACAATCCACTGAGAACTTCTTAACATAGCCTGTATTTTTGTCCGTGAATAAATTACTGCACACCGAATAGGAGTTATCATGTCACGTATCGTACGAGGCGGTCTCATCCAATGCTCCATAGCAACAACGAACGATCAGCCGATTGCAAAAATCAAGAAGGCGATGATCGACAAACATATTCCGATGATCGAAAAAGCGGGAAAGGAAGGGGTACAAATTCTATGTCTGCAGGAGATTTTCAGCGGACCATATTTTTGTGCAGAACAAAAAACAAAGTGGTATGAAATGACCGAACGCATTCCGGACGGTCCGACAGTGACGATGATGAAGAAGTATGCCAAGAAATATAAAATGGCAATGGTTGTCCCGATTTATGAAATTGAAATGGAGGGAATTTTCTATAATACCGCCGCAGTCATCGATGCGGACGGCACTTACCTCGGGAAATACCGCAAACATCACATTCCGCAGGTGGAACCCGGATTCTGGGAAAAATTTTATTTCAAACCGGGAAATCTCGGATTCCCCGTCTTTAAGACAAAGTATGCCGACATCGGCGTCTATATTTGTTATGACAGACACTTTCCCGAGGGAGCCAGGATTCTCGGCTTGAACGGAGCGGAGATTGTCTTTAATCCTTCCGCGACAGTTGCGGGACTTTCCGAATATCTCTGGGAACTCGAACAACCGGCACATGCGGCGGCGAACGGATATTTTGTCGGTGCCATCAACAGAGTCGGAACCGAAGCACCATGGAACATCGGGGAGTTTTACGGAAAAAGTTACTTTTGTTCGCCGAGAGGAAAAATTCTCAAGCAGGCAAGCAGAGATAAGGATGAACTTGTGATTTGCGATCTGGATATGAAGATGATACAGGAGGTTCGTTCGGTCTGGCAGTTTTACCGAGACCGCCGTCCGGAAGCGTACGGAAAAATCACTGAACTGAAGGATTGACTGCAGCATAGAATCACATTGCTCATTCAAAAATGAAAGTATTGGCATGACCCAAAAGCTCACCTCAAAAGAAGTAGTAGACATCACCTCCGCATATACCTATGGCACGTGGAGAAAGCAGAAAGGCTGGACGCCGCTGCATATTGTGGACGGCGAAGGATGTTTTTTTATCGATTCCGGAGGGAAGCGGTATTTTGATTTCTCCTCACAGCTGATGTGTCTTCATCTTGGCTACAAAAATGAAGCGGTGATTGCTGCCATTGAATCGCAGGCACGGTCATTGCCGTATATAGCTCCCGGATTTGCGACGGATATCAGAGCTGAACTAAGCAAACTGCTGCTGGACGTTCTGCCGAAAGGACTGGAAAAATTTTTCTTTACCACTTCCGGCACCGAGGCAAATGAAGCGGCTTTCAAAATAGCACGGATGGTAACCGGAAAAACGAAGATTATCGCACGGTACCGTTCGTATCATGGCTCCACGATGGGCGCGATTGCGGCGACCGGTGATCCGCGCCGGTGGGCAATGGAACCGGCAGGAAAAATTCCCGGCGTTATTTTTTCGCCGGAAGTGAATTGTTTTGATTGTCCGATCAAGCACACCTATCCTGAATGCGGTATAGCATGCGCCGACTACATCGAGCATATGATTAAGAATGAAGGAGATGTTGCTGCGGTGGTGATGGAACCGATCGTCGGAACAAACGGAATTCTGATACCGCCCAAAGAATATTTTCCCCGCATCCGGGAAATCTGCGACAGGCACAACGTGCTGCTGATTGCGGACGAGGTCATGAGCGGCTGGGGACGGACAGGTAAGTGGTTCGCGATGGATCATTGGGACGTGCAGCCGGACATTCTCGTAACGGCAAAAGGCATCACCACCGCGTACATTCCGCTGGGATTATGCGCGACGAATAAAAAAATTGCGGAATATTTCGAAGATCATTTCTTTTCACACGGTCATACGTATGAAGCACATCCGCTGACGCTTGCTCCGGCAATTGCTTCCATCAATGAATTCAAACGGATGGATCTTATCAACCGCTCCGCCGAGATGGGGAAATACCTTGGAGAAAAATTACATGAATTGAAAAAACGGCATCCGTCCATTGCCGACGTAAGGGGTTTGGGACTCTTTTGGGCAGTCGAACTGATGAAGAATAAAAAGGAAAAAAAATATTTTAACGTGATGAGCGATAAAATTAACGGCATCCAGACCGTCGTAGAGAAGATTTCGGCACAGATGATGAACAAAGGCGTCTATCTGCAGGCATGGATCAGTCATTTCGTTATTGCTCCGCCGCTGATTGTTTCGAAAGAAGAACTAGATCTGGGCGTCGCCGCGCTGGACGATGCTCTTCACATTGCTGACGAACTGGTCGAAGGATAAGTATGGCCCCCATAGCTCCTAAACTTACTCCGAAACAATATGAAGCAAACTTTGCCGAACTGAAACCGGCTCTGTCCGATGTTGCAGCAATCGCTGAAGCCAATCGGTGTCTCTATTGTTATGATTCTCCATGCATGACTGCCTGTCCTACCCACATTGATATCTCCACATTCATAAAAAAAATTACGACGGGAAATATGAAAGGATCGGCAAAAACGATTCTTTCCTCCAATTGGGTCGCGCTCACCTGTGCGAAGGCATGTCCGGTCGATGTGCTCTGTGAAGGTGCCTGCGTCTATAACGACAAAGGTGAAAAACCGATTCAGATCGGCAAGCTTCAGCGTCATGTGATGGATTGGTACATCGATCAGGGAATGCCGCAAATATTTACGCCCGGAACCGATAACGGAAAATCTGTCGGCATCATCGGAGCGGGACCGGCCGGACTCGCCTGTGCCGCCGAACTGCGAATGCTCGGCTTCGGCGTGACGATCTATGAAGCGAATGCAGTCCCGGGCGGTCTTGACACGCACGGCATTGCTCCGTACAAAATGACGCAGCAGGACAGTTTAAATGAAATTGCAATGATCAAAAAGCTCGGTGTGACGATAAAAACCGGAATCAGAATCGGCAGCGATATGACGATCAAAAAGCTGGAGTCGATGCATGATGCTATTTTCATCGGAGTCGGTCTGCAACAGGCCGCGTCGCTGAACATTCCCGGTGAGGATCTGACAGGAGTGGTGGATGCGTTGGATTTTGTCGCTGAAGTGACGAAACGAAAGTGGAAGTCGGTCGATGTCGGTCTGCGGGTTGCGGTGATCGGAGCCGGCAATACGGCAATTGACGCTGCAACGGAAGCAAAGCGGCTCGGCGCCGAGAAGGTCACGATGATATACCGACGCGGACGAGAGCAGATGTCCGCGTATGATTTCGAATACGAACTTGCGAGAACGGACGGCGTTGAATTTGTTTTTCACGCTCAGCCGAAAAAAATTACCGGAAAAAAGAAGGTCGAAGGGATTGAATGTGTTAAAACGAAGATTGTTAACGGATCGGTAAAGACGATCAACAAATCGGAATTTACGATACCTGTTGATATGGTGATCAAGGCGGTCGGGCAGCAGATTGATGAATCGTTTCTCACGTCGATTCCGGGAATTACGATTCATAACGGGATGATCGGCGTGGATGAGTCAACGTATCAAACGGGGAACAAAAAGTATTTTGCCGGCGGCGACTGCATCAACGGCGGCAAGGAAGTTGTGAATGCCGCGTATGACGGAAAACGCGCCGCGTACGGAATCCATAATTTCCTTTTTTCTTCCAATCGAACATGAGGAGCGCCCAATGGTTGATCTGAGCATAAACTGTGCGGGGATACGATCCCCCAATCCTTTCTGGCTTGCATCGGCGCCGCCGACCAATTCCGGATATCAGGTATGCAAAGCGTTCGAAGCCGGCTGGGGAGGCGCGGTCTGGAAAACAATCGGCGCACCGGTGATGAATGTTGTCAACCGCTATGCTGCCATCGATTACAACGGACAAAAAATTATCGGTCTGAACAACATTGAACTGATCAGCGACCGTTCCATCGAGATCAATCTGAAAGAAATTGCTGAGACGAAACGACTCTGGCCGGACCGCGCCGTTGTAGCATCGCTGATGGTTGAATCGGACCGCACTGCCTGGCACGACATCGTCAAACGGACGATCGACGCAGGTGCGGACGGCATCGAACTCAATTACGGCTGTCCCCACGGAATGAGCGAACGGGGAATGGGATCTGCCGTCGGACAGGTGCCGGAATATTGTGCGATGATTACGGAATGGGTGACCGAAGTATCCACAATTCCCGTTCTGGTCAAATTGACGCCAAATATTACCGATATCCGCTTTCCCGGACGAGCGGCAAAAAAAGGGAATGCAAGCGGTATTTCTCTCATTAATACTATCAACACCATCATTGGTGTCAATCTCGACACGTTTGAAATTGAACCGTCCCGCGGCGGAAAAGGCGGCCACGGCGGTTACGCAGGACCGGCGGTGAAACCGATTGCGCTCAATATGGTTTCGGAGATTGCCCGAGATCCGGAAATCAATCTTCCCATTTCAGGAATGGGCGGAATATCAAATTGGAAAGACGCACTGGAATTTATTCTGCTTGGCGCAACCAGTGTTCAGGTTTGCACTGCTGCCATGCATTACGGTTTCCGCATCGTAGAGGATATGAATGAAGGATTGACGAATTGGATGGAAGAAAAAGGATTTACCTCCCTCGACCAGGTGCGCGGGAAAGCACTTCCCAAGATCGCAAATTTCGGTGATATGAATCTTTTGGCGAAAGATGTGGCGAGGATCGACGAAAGCAAATGCATTCATTGCAATCTATGCTATATCGCTTGCGAAGATACCGCCCATCAGTGTATCGACCTTCTACCGAAGAACGGGAAAAAACAGCCGACGGTCCGCGAATCGGATTGTGTCGGCTGCCGTCTCTGTTACATCGTCTGCCCGGTGGAGAATTGCATTACAATGGTCAGCAAAGAGAATGGCGGAGCGTCTAAAACTTGGAATGAATTGGTGAAGGAACTTCCTCAGCCGATGACAATGGAAGATTTGAGGAAGTTTCAACAACAGCATGGTATTGATGTCCATTAATGATCAATGAGGTCTTCTATGTCTCTTATAATTAAAAACGGAAGAATCATCACGGCGGATGAAGATTATACCGCCGACATTTTTATCGAACAGGACAAAGTCACGCTCATCGGTAAAGATCTTAAGGTAACGGCGGATACAACGATCGATGCTGCCGGAAAACTGGTGATGCCGGGCGGCATTGATCCGCATGTCCATCTCGACATGCCGTTCATGGGAACTTTTTCCAGCGATAACTATACGACGGGAACCGGCGCCGCGCTGTTCGGCGGAACGACGATGGTCATCGATTTCATTCTGCAGAAACAGGGGAAACCGCTTCAATCGGCTCTCGAAGAGTGGCAGGGACGATCAAACGGCAATGCCGTGTGTGATTATTCGTTCCATATGGCGGTCACCGATTTTAATGATTCAACGAAAAAAGAAATTGCGACGATGATCAATAAAGAGGGAATCACCTCCTTCAAGACATTCATGGCCTACAAAGGTGCGTTGATGATTGACGATCGTCAAATGGTCGGTCTGATGCAGGAGGTGAAGAAAGAGGGAGGAATGGTAACCGTCCATGCCACCAACGGCGATATGATTGATTTTCTTGTTGCCAAACATAGATCCGAAGGTAAACGCGCTCCGTTGTATCATTATCTTTCCCAGCCGGAAATCACTGAGGCGGAAGCATCCGGTCGATTTGCCGACATGGCGCATTACACGGATGTGCCGGCCTACATCGTACACATGACATGCGAAGGAGCATTGAATCAGGTCCGCCGCGCGGCACAACGGAATCAAAAAGTGTACGCAGAAACGTGCATACAATATCTGCTGTTGGATGCGTCGTTGTATGAACAGGATTTTGAAGGAGCAAAATGGGTCATGTCGCCTCCGTTGAGGCAGAAGAAAGATCAGGCAGCATTATGGGGCGCGATCAATCAGGGTTCAGTGCAGGTCGTAGCGACCGATCATTGTCCGTTCAAATGGGAACAGAAATTGATGGGAAAAGACGACTTTTCGAAAATTCCGAACGGGCATCCTGCGATTGAAAACAGAATGGAATTGCTTTTTTCCGAAGGAGTGAATAAGGGACGAATCACACTCAATCGATTTGTGGAAGTATCATCAACCAATGCAGCGAAAATCTTCGGTATGTTCCCGAACAAAGGATGTATCGCCGTCGGATCGGACGCCGATATTGTGATTTTAGATCCGAACGAAGAACATACTCTCTCTGCAAAAACGCATCATATGAATGTTGATTATTCCGGTTATGAAGGATGGAAAGTGAAAGGGAAAGTGAAAACCGTTATCATGCGCGGAACCATTGCGATCGACAATGATTCACTTCATGTGAAACCGGGATATGGAAAATTTGTGAAGAGGAACAAAGTCAACGGACTGATCTAACGAAAACGTATTTCATTGCGACGCACAAATGACGCAGAATTCATGACTAAATTCCTTTCCTCCGATCTTGTAGAAACCGATCTCTCATCCTTTAACGATTCCTATCTCGTCAATGACGACCTTGCTCCGACAAATCTTGCACAAAGATCGTGGGGCGCATACCATATTGCGGCTTTGTGGATAGGAATGTCGGTCTGCATTCCCACGTATATGCTGGCGAGCGGTTTGATTGCCGGCGGCATGAACTGGTGGCAGGCGTTAATGACCGTCACGCTTGGTAATGTGATTGTGCTCATTCCCATGGTGCTCAATGCACACGCAGGCACAAAATTCGGAATACCATTTCCGGTACTGGCACGAGCATCATTCGGCACGATCGG
>CAZQSI010000020.1:20072-21613 GCA_964596155.1 uncultured Chitinophagaceae bacterium | reverse complement strand
CTTGGCTGGGCGTATGTGGAAGGAGGAGGGTTTGGTCCGATCCTCTCGCAGCCGAGTAAATTTGAAACAACCGGAGAATTCTGGAAATTTTTTATTCCATCTCTGACCGGCATGGTGGGATTTTGGGCGACATTGTCTCTCAATATTCCGGACTTCACCCGGTACGCCCGAAGTCAGAAAGATCAGATGATCGGTCAGGCAGTCGGATTGCCGCCGACCATGGCGTTATTTGCCTTTATCGGAGTTGCCGTTACATCGGCAACCGTGGTGGTATTCGGTGAAGCGATTTGGGATCCTGTCGTACTATTATCCAAATTTCAAAATCCGGTCATTGTTTTCCTTTCTTTGGTGTCGCTCACCGTAGCAACATTAACGACCAATATTGCAGCCAATGTAGTATCACCGGCGAATGATTTTGCCAATGTCGCGCCGAAATATATTTCGTTTGTCCGGGGAGGATTAATCACCGCAGTGCTCGGGATTGTGATGATGCCATGGAAATTACTGGCGGATTACGGAACGTACATCTTCGGATGGCTTGTCGGTTATTCTGGTTTTCTCGGACCAATCGCAGGAATTCTCATCGCCGATTATTTCATCATCAGAAAGCAGCAGCTGACGGTGAAAGATCTTTATCTCCGCGGTGGTGAATATGAATACTCCCGCGGTTACAATATGAATGCGGTCTATGCACTTCTTGCCGGTGTTTTCGTTGCGATGATCGGATTATTGGTAGAGGAAGTACGATTTCTTTATGATTATGCCTGGTTCGTCGGTTTTGCAGTATCGTATGGAATGTATATCGTTCTCATGAGGATAAAATCTGCTAAATCTTGAAAGCAAACAATAGAACGTGATGCCATAGATCAACATCATTGCTTCACTCCATCATAGTGATTTTTGAAAATGGAAAATACTACCATGTGTACAACCGCACTAACAATAAGGAACTGCTTTTTCGCGATGAAGAAAATTATAGTTTTTTCCTAGCAAAGACAGAAAAGCACCTTATTTCTCTTGTCTCGATAATTTCTTACTGCCTGATGCCGACGCATTTTCATATTCTTTTACGTTGTGAAACTGAAACATCGGCTGATCTTAGTAATGCATTTGCCGTAGTATTGCGGTCCTATACACGGGCGATTAATAAACGGTTTGGAAGAACCGGAAGCCTTTTCCAGCAAAACACCAAAGCTAAAGAAATTACAGACGAACGATACTTGCTCACGTTAATATCATACATTCATCAAAATCCGCTTCGTGCACACCTTGTTTCGACATTAAATGAATGGAAATATTCAAGTTATCGGCAGATTGCAGGTGATAGCCCCCAAAACAGAATACGAGGATAATTTCAATAGATGAGAATTTCTATACGCAGTACTTCAAAACGGGCAAGGAATTTAAAAAATACTCAGAAGAAATTGTTTCGTCGGTGATGAAAGAATATTGGGTTTGATGGATTACTCAATACTCAACTCATGCCATGACTTAAAGTCATGGCATGAGTTGATGAGTTGACTTAAAGTCATGGCATGAGT
>CAZQSI010000020.1:0-19972 GCA_964596155.1 uncultured Chitinophagaceae bacterium | reverse complement strand
TGAGTTGACTTAAAGTCATGGCATGAGTATCGGCAATTATGGGTCAACTCATCCAGTTTTTTCGCGCTTCGGGATTCCACTTTGCGGTGGTTTTTTTCGGTTTGGTAAAAAATTCGATCGAACTTTTTCCCGTTATGTCGCCTGCACCGAACTTTGATTCATTCCAGCCGCCGAAGGAGAACGGTTCGCGGGGGACAGGGACGCCGATGTTTACACCAATCATTCCGGCACTCGCATGTTCGGAGACGTATCGCGCGATACCGCCGCTTTGTGTAAAGACAGAAGCAGCGTTTCCATATGGATTCGCATTTTCGATTTTCAACGCTTCATCTACATCTTGTGCGCGCATTATGGAGAGGACAGGTCCGAACACTTCTTCCTGAGCTATTTTCATTTCGGGTTTCACATGGTCAATAACTGTCGGACCGACAAAATATCCGTTCTCCTGTCCCTTTACCGTGACGCCGCGTCCATCCAGCAAAATGGTTGCTCCCTGCTGCTCCGCTTCGGTAATGTACCGTTCGATCCGTTCCTTCGCCGCTTTGGAGATGACGGCGCCGAGATTTTTTCCGGGAATAATCTTTTTCGATTCCTCGACCAGTGCTTTAATGATATGATCAACAGAGCCGACGGCGACCATTGCGGAAGCTGCCATGCACCGCTGTCCGGCACAACCGCTCATCGAAGCGGCGACATTTGATGCTGTCATAGCCTCATGCGCATCCGGCATAACGATGAGATGATTCTTAGCGCCGCCGAGACATAATGCACGTTTCAGTTTCGACGTTGCCCGCTGGTAAACGATCTTCGCCACTTTTGTTGAACCGACAAACGTAACGGCATGAATGCCCGGATGATCACAGATTGCTTCCACCGCTTCTTGTCCGCCATGCACGATATTGAACACACCGTCGGGAAGTCCCGCTTCTTTCAACAATTCGGCTAACCGGCATGCACTGAGCGGAACCAGTTCGGAAGGTTTCAACACCATCGTGTTACCGAGAACCAGTGCATTCGGGATCGTCCAATTTGGTACCATGGCGGGGAAATTAAATGGTGTTATGCATGCAACGACACCGACAGGGTACCGGTCGATGCGGCATTCAACACCGCGGCTCACTTCGAGAATTTCGCCGGAGATCAATTGGGGCATCGAACAGGCAAACTCCGTCAGCTCGATGCTCTTTTCGATTTCAGCCATCGCTTCGCTCATGATCTTTCCGTTTTCCTTATGGACCAGCTCGGCAAGTTCGTTCGCATGCTGCTCCAGCAGCGACCGATAGCGGAAAAAAATCTGCACCCGTTCTTTGATCGGCAGCGCCGACCAGGCCGGCAGCGCTCCTGCGGCGGAACGGACGGCACTGTCCACATCGGTCGCTCCGGAGAGGGGAACATTGGCGATGATATCGCCGGTGGAGGGATTTTCAACCGAGAGCAATTTGCTGCCGTTGGCATGTTCCCAGGTTCCGTTGATAAAATTTGATAATGTTGCTGCGCTCATAGATGCTCCGATAGGCAAAGATATTGGTGAAAAAGTAACGATGTCGTGTGTGAAATGCAAGTTTCCCTTTATTGATGAATATTGTTAGCGTCCACTATTGATTTTTCGACGTAAAAATCATATCTTTATTACCTATAATCAAGCATATCCATCTTTAGGAGAATCAGTCGTGGCGTTTGTCGATAGAAGTACAACATTTTTTAGAGAAGGCGATGTACCGCAAAAGTGGTTTGTGGTCGATGCCAACGGAAAAACTTTGGGACGCATCGCGTCGCAGGTAGCTCGAATTTTGCGCGGCAAACACAAACCGCAATTCACCCCGAACGCCGATATCGGCGATTTCGTGATTGTGGTGAACGCAGAGAAAGTAAAAGTGACGGGGAAGCGCAGCGAGTTGAAGGAATATTTCCATTACACCGGCTATCCGGGCGGAGCAGTGTTCCAGCAGTTCAAAGATGTGCTGAAGAATCATCCTGAACGGGTGATCGAGCATGCGGTGAAAGGCATGATTCCGCACACCAAACTCGGACGCCAGATTATCAAAAAATTAAAAGTGTATGCGGGCACCGAACATCCGCATGCGGCACAGAAACCAGAAGTCATCGAATTCAATTAAGAAGGAACTCCATGCAGCAAATGATCAGCACCGTCGGACGGCGAAAAACATCGGTCGCCCGTGTTTTTGTAAAGAACGGATCAGGGAAAATCACGGTCAACGACCGCGAATTCGAATCATACTTTCCCCTTGAGACGCACCGAAACGCAATCACCAAAACATTCGCCGTTACCGATACGGTCGGCAAGTACGATGTGAATGTCAACGTGGAAGGCGGCGGACCGTCCGGCCAGGCAGGCGCAGTTATTCTCGGCGTTGCCCGCGCGCTGGTGGAGCTGAACGAAGAGAACCGCCCGGTGTTGAGAAAGAACGGAATGATGACGCGCGATCCCAGAATGGTCGAGCGGAAAAAGTACGGACAGAAAAAAGCCCGGAAGAAATTCCAATTCTCCAAACGATAATTGTTTTCCCCCTGCGCGGATTCAGTTTCGCGCAGGATTTTCAGCTTCACTAATCAAACATACTTTCGGATTGCTGCAGCGGTGTTCCTCAGACGGAACTCTGCAGCAAGATGAAGAAAGTAGAAGAACACAAACCAAACATAAAGGAACACTATGCCTCGCGTAGAACTCGCAGAGTTGCTCACCGCCGGTGCCCATTTCGGTCACCTTACCCGCCGTTGGAATCCAAAAATGCGTCCATATATTTTTATGGAACGGAACGGCATTCATATTTTTGATCTGAAAAAGACTCAGACGCTGCTTGAAGAAGCTGCGGATGCCATTGCCAATCTTGTCGCCGAAGGAAAGAAAGTGCTCTACGTCGGCACCAAGAAGCAGGCAAAAGAAGTCATTCAGGCGGAGGCGGTCCGCGGACACCAGTATTATGCAACGGACCGGTGGCTGGGCGGCATGCTGACCAACTTTGCAACAATCCGTAAAAGCGTCAAACGTCTGACCAACATCGAAAAGATGGAAACGGACGGAACGTTCGACAAGATCACGAAAAAAGAAACACTCTTTCTCTCCCGCGAAAAAGAAAAGCTGCAAAAATCTCTTTCCGGTATTGTTGACATGACCCGTCTTCCCGGCGCACTCTTTGTTGTGGATGTGAAGAAGGAAGCAATTTCGGTCAAGGAAGCAAACCGTCTCGGCATTCCGGTGTTTGCCATTGTTGACACCAACTGCGACACGGAAGGAATTGATTATGTTATTCCCGCAAACGATGATGCATTGAAATCGATCCAGCTCATTGCCCGCGTGATCACCGATGCGGTGGTCGAAGGCAATGCGCGCAAAGTCGAGACCGCACCGGAAGCAGAAGAAGCGGAAAAACAGGAAAAGAATGAGCGGCAGGAACGCAGGGAACGAAGACCACGACGACCACAACAAGAAACGGACAAAGTATAATTATGGCAGTAACAAGTGAAATGGTAAAACAGCTGCGCGACAAAACAGGCGCAGGAATGATGGATTGTAAAAAAGCTCTCGATGAAGCCAACGGCAACATTGATGCGGCAATCGAAATTCTGAGAAAAAAAGGAGCTGCAACGGCAGCCAAGCGCGCAGACAAAACGGCCAACGAAGGAACCATCGCCGTGAAAATGTCCGAGGACAGCAAGCGAGGCATTCTCGTTGAAATCAATTGCGAAACCGATTTCGTGGCACGGGGTGAGGATTTCACCACATTTGTGCAGTCCATTGCGCAAATCGTGTTTGACAAAAATCCCGGTTCGGTCGATGCACTGCTGTCGCTTCCGTATACCAATGGAAAGACGGTTGCCGATGCATTGGCAGAACTGACCGGAAAGGTCGGCGAAAAAACGGAAATACGCCGGATCCATTCCGTAACAGCCGAGTCAGGATTTCTCGAACAGTATGTTCATATGGGAAACAAGATCGGCGTGATCGTGGAACTTGCGGCGGAAGTAAATCCCGCCAACAAGACAACGGCGCGGGATATCGCGATGCAGATCGCCGCGATGAGTCCCATCGTCGTTTCCCGCGACAGCGTCAATAAAGAGCTGATCGAAAAAGAACTCGAAATCTACCGAACACAGGCAAAGAATGAAGGAAAGCCGGATCAGATCGCGGAAAAAATCGCCACCGGACGTCTTGAGAAATATTATCAAGAGGTCGTGCTTCTTGAACAAAGCTTCATCAAGGATGCAGGGAAGGCCGTGAAGGACCTGCTGACGCCGAATGTAACGGTCAAGCAGTTCAAACGATTTCAGCTTGGCGAATCATTAAATTAATAACCAAAAGGTCTCCTGCGAGACCTTTTTTTTTAGAGAGACGAACTATGGGTGAACCAAAATATAAACGGATCTTGCTGAAACTCAGCGGCGAAGCATTGATGGGAGATCAGGATTTCGGCATCGATGCAAAAATCCTGAAACAATATGCCGGTGAGATTAAAAAAATTCATGATCTGAAGGTTCAGATCGGCATCGTGATCGGCGGAGGCAACATCTACCGCGGCATCGACAATTCTTCCGACGGCATCGACAAGGTGACCGGAGATCATATGGGAATGCTTGCAACGGTGATCAATGCCTTGGCCCTTCAAAACACTCTTGAGCATTACGGTATGTACACGCGCTGCCAGACCGCCATCGATATGGAGCGGATCGCCGAGCCGTACATCCGACGCCGCGCCGTCCGACATCTGGAAAAAAACCGTATCGTTATTTTTGCAGCAGGAACGGGAAATCCGTATTTTACGACCGATACTGCGGCGGTCCTGCGGGGCATTGAAATCGAAGCGGGTATCATCATCAAGGGGACCAGGGTGGACGGGATTTATGATTCGGACCCGGAAAAAAATCCCGGTGCCAAACATATTCCGCTGATGAATTACGATGATGTGTTCAAAAAGAACTTAAAAGTGATGGATATGACGTCCATTACGCTCTGCAAAGAGAACCGGCTGCCGATCGGCGTGTTCAACATGAACATCAAAGACAATTTGCTTAAATTCGTCATGGGTGAAAATGTGGGAACCATGGTGACCGAATCGGCTCCTTCACTATAGCACGAAAGATTTCCGGAGGTGAATTATGCAAGTAAAAGATATTCTCAAAAACTGCGAAGTACGGATGCAAAAAGCTGTTGAAAGTGTCCGACACGAACTCGTGAAAATCAGAACCGGCAAAGCGACAACCGCGCTACTTGATACGGTGAAAGTGGATGCGTACGGCACCATGATGCCGCTGAATCAAGTCGGGTCCATCGGTGTTGTGGATGCCCACATGCTTTCGGTAACGCCGTGGGATCAGAATATGCTGCAGCCGATTGAGAAGGGAATTATTGCTGCGAATCTCGGTTTGAATCCGAGCATCGACGGCAAGATTGTCCGTGTGCCGATTCCGATGCTGAATGAAGAGCGGAGACGGGAACTCGTGAAGCTGGTGAAAAAATTCGGCGAAGAGGGAAAAATTGCCGTGAGGAATGTCCGCCGGGATGAAAATGAAATGCTGAAAAAATCCGAAAAGGAAGAGCACTTCTCCGAAGATGACCGGAAACGGGGAGAACAGGAGGTTCAAAAAAATACCGACAAGTATATCAAAGAAATTGATAATCTCCTCGCTATGAAAGAGAAAGAAATCATGGAAGTGTAACCGCTTCCGGTGAAAACATCGGTCCCGCTTCGGCGGGACTTTTCTTTTAATGGATCACCTCACTCAGCGATTAACTGCAATGCCCTCAAAAATTGTGTTACGGGAACAGATGAAGCGCCGCCGCAAGGAGCTCTCACGAAGCGAAGCGAAGGAGCGTTCGAAACTCATTCTGGAACAATTGTTTCTTCTTCCCGATTTTTTCCGTGCGGATGTCATTCACACATACATATCGTCCCTGAACAACGAAGCGGACACCCACGAGATGATCAGATTGGTGCTGAAACAGAAAAAACGTGTGATTGTCCCGATCGCTGACGCCGGCACAAAAAGCATGCGGCATTCCGAAATATTCTCTCTCGGCGAATTGGCGGCCGGAGCGTACGGCATTCTTGAACCGAAGATGGTTCGTCCCGTCGCTGTCCAGGAACTTCAGACAGTCATCGTGCCGGCCGTTGCAGTGGATCGCAACGGCAACAGGCTGGGATTCGGTGCAGGGTATTACGACCGGTTTTTGCATGATGTTCAGCTTCCATCGATTGCGCTCGCATATGAATTTCAAATTGTCGACTCAGTTCCTGTTGAGAAGACAGATGTACCGGTCCGATATATCGTGACGGAAAATGAAATTATCCGCTGCCGCAACTAAATCATTCCTCATTCGTAAGAGAAATGTTGACATGGCATAAACAGGAGCATTCATGAGCACACAAAAATTGTATCGTTCAAGAACCGACCGGGTGTTTGCAGGCGTCTGCGGAGGACTCGCCGAATATTTTGATGTAGATCCGGTGGTCGTCCGCATTTTATTTGTCCTCATGGTATTATTCGGCGGCACCGGAATTGTTCTGTATATCGCAGCAATTTTTATTGTTCCCAACAAACCGGTTTTTATCATGGGTGATTCCGGGGCACCGGAAGCCGGGAGCGTGCAGCCGCCCGGACCCCGTAACGAACAGGCGCGCAACTGGTTTGGTATTGCGCTCGTTGTCGGCGGCGTGTTTCTGCTTCTTGCCAATATGGAACTCTTCCATCTCTTCGATTTTTTTTCCGATTCATTTGAATATGTTTTTCCCGTTCTTCTGATCATCCTCGGCATGGCGATTATCTATTACCGGCAGTCAACGCCGCAGACACAGCAGGCGCAGCAGGCAGGGAATGAACCTGCCTCCGGAGAATATTCGTTTCGCAACGGCGGTCATCGCCAGTACAAAAGGTCGATAAGGGATAAAAAGATCTTTGGAGTCTGCGGCGGATTGGCAGACTATTTCGGCATCGATGCAAGTCTTATTCGCATGCTGTATGTTGTTCTCTGTCTCGCATCGTTCGGAGCAGGACTCATCTTATACATTTTGATTGCAATCATCGTTCCGTATGAAGATCCCGCAAAGATCTGAAGGCATCGTTATGGATAAAAAAGAAATTCAGCGCATTCCGTTTTTTGGGATTATTCTTGTAGCGGTAGGGACCGGTCTGCTGATGCGGCAGTTGCACATTATCAGGATCGACGGGACGACGATGGTGCTGTTTGGACTTGCAGGATACGGTGCGGCGATGGTGATCCGCTCTTTTGTGCTGAATATCCGCCATGCGCTTTTTTTCGGCAGTCTCTGCTTCTACTCGGGTGTTCTTATGCTGCTCGGCAATTACGACCTGATTGAACATTCTCCCTACGTGTACGTCCCGGGATTTTTAACCGCGTTCGGATTAGCGTTCATGAACCTTTTTGTCTTTAACACCAGAGATTACCACCTTTTACTGCCGGCGTTGATATTCATCGGACTTGGTGCGGCGTTTATGCTGACGGAAACAGGATTTCTCTATCCAAGCGACGTGAAAGAAGCGGTAATGAATTACTGGCCGGTGGTATTGATCCTGTTCGGTATCCTGATGCTCTTTCGCAGGAAGAAAGTCTGATTTTGAATTAACCGTTAATGCGCTTCAAGCCAGTTCTTTCCGGCGCCGATTTCCACTTCTATCGGAACATTCATCGGTATTGCTTCTCTCATTTCTTTTTCAACCAATTTCCTCATCACCGCTTCCTCGGATTTAAGGATGTCAAATACCAGCTCGTCGTGCACCTGAAGCACCATTGAACTTTTCAACTTTTTCTTTTTCATTGCACGGTGAATATTGATCATCGCCACTTTAATCATATCCGCCGCCGTTCCCTGTATCGGCATATTGATGGACTGGCGTTCTGCATTGGCGCGGATATTTTGATTCTTATTGTTGATATCATATAAATAGCGGCGTCTTCCTTTCAGCGTTTCGACATACCCGTTTGTGTGGGCGAATGCCATCGTATCCGAGATATATTGATTTACTTTGGGGAATCGTTCAAAATAGCGTTGGATGATCTCTTTTGCCTCAGCCTGTGAAATATCCAGACGCGAGGCCAGACCAAACGGACCGATGCCGTACATAATGCCGAAATTGACCTCTTTAGCTTTTCGCCGCATGTCGCGGGTAATATCTTTCTGGTTCACACCGAATACTTTTGCCGCGGTCGAGGAGTGGATATCTTCATGATTATTGAAAGCATCGAGCAATCCCTGATCTCCGCAAATATGCGCCATAATCCGCAGTTCAATCTGTGAATAATCAGCCGAAAGAATCAGATGCTGTTTGCTGGAGGGAATAAACGCCTTCCGCATTTTTCTTCCCAACTCAGTCCGGATTGGAATGTTTTGAAGATTGGGGTCGCTGCTTGAGAGACGCCCAGTCGCAGCAACCGTTTGATTGTACGATGTGTGCAGTTTGCCGGTGCGGGGATGAATCAGTTTCGGCAGCGCATCGACATAGGTCGATTTCAGTTTTTGCAGCTGGCGGTACTCCAGCAGATGCTCAACAATGGGATGATCGTTACGCAATGCTTCCAGAACTGCAACATCGGTTGAAAAACCGGTTTTTGTCTTTTTAACGGAACGCAGCTGCAATTTATCAAAGAGAATCTTTGCAAGCTGCTGAGTGGAGTTAATATTGAATTCTTCTCCCGCCAGTTTATAGATCTTTTTTATCAGACCATCGAGTGTCTTTCCGATTTCATTGGACATGGAAGAAAGGAAGGGGAGGTCAAGGGTAATGCCGCTGATTTCCATATCAGTCAGCACTTCAATCAGCGGGAATTCGATTTCATTGCATAATTTCTTCATTCCGGCAGCTGCAACTTTATCATGAAGAAGATCTACAAGCTGCATTGTGATGTCTGCATCTTCCGCACTGTAAGTTCCGACCTCATCGGCCGGTATGGTGCGAATGTCAGTTTTCCCGCCGTTGGTCAATTCGTCGAACGAGACCATCGTGTAATTCAGAAATTCCGATGCAAGCGCGTCAAGAGAATGTTGACGGTCCGACCGGAGTACATACGCTGCGACCATGGTGTCAAAACCGATGCCGGCAACGGTGATGCCCTTGGTGGAGAGGACAAGCGCATCGTATTTAATATTCTGACCATATTTTTTGATTGCAGCATCCTCAAAGAGCGGTTTCAGGTCTTTCACTACCTGCTTAACAGGAAATCCTTCGCGTTGAACAGAGGAAGAGTCGGAAAAAAGATCTTTGGTGACTGGATCAATCGGATCATCGAGGACAGGAATGTAATATGCCTTTCCTTTTTTCATGCAGAAGGCGATGCCGACCAGTTCTGCCCTCAATGCGTCGGTTGATGTCGTTTCCGTATCGAAGACGAAGGCTTTCGCCTTTTTCAACTGGGTCAATAGTTTTTGATATTCTGAATCTGTCTTGACGACAATGTAATCATGGTCGGTACTTGCAATGGTGTTCTTTTCAGACTCTTCCTTAGCGGGCTCCGCGGCGGGCGGAATATGCACATTGTCTCCGGCCTGGGTGGATAATCGTTTGGAGAACGACTTAAATTCCAGCCGATCGTACAATGCAATTAACGCCGGGATATCCTTCGCTTTCGCTTTCAGATTATGAACATTTACGTTGAGCGGAACATTGATGTCGATGGTAACCAGTTTTTTGGAGAGCAGCGCCAGTTCCGTATTTGTCCGCAATTTTTCCTGAAGGCCCTTTTGAGGAATGTTGTCGATGTTTGCAAGAATTTTCTCGATACTTTTATACTTCTGGACAAGGGGAAGCGCTGTCTTCGGACCAACGCCGGGAACACCGGGAACATTGTCCGATGAATCGCCGATGAGTCCGAGCATGTCGATGACATATTCCGGTGCAACACCAAATTTTTCGAAAACACCTTCTTCACCCACGATTTCATCATCGCTTCCAAATTTCCCGGGGCGGTAAATCTTTACATGTTTGGAGACGAGCTGCATAAAGTCTTTATCCGACGTCACAAGATATGTTTCGATCTTCTCTTTCTCAGCCCTTTTGGCGAGCGTTCCCATAATGTCATCAGCTTCAAACCCGTCTAATTCGAGTACCGGAACATTAAATGCCTTCACTACATCTTTCAAATAGGAAAGGGAATCTGCCAGATCGTCCGGCATTTTATTTCTGGTTGCCTTGTATTCCTTATACGCCACATGGCGGAATGTCGGTTTATCGGTGTCAAAAACGGCGGCAATGTAGTCCGGTTTTTGTTCGTCAAGAATTTTGTTGAGATAATTGACAAATCCGTAAATTGCACTTGTATTTTCCCCTTTTGAGTTGATGAGAGGATTTTGAATAAAAGCGAAATAACTGCGGTAGGCAATTCCCATTGAATCGATTAAAAACAATTTTTCATTACGTTTCATAGTAAGCCAAAGTTGAAGTATATTAGGCAAAAATTTATCTCATTGAATATACCAAAAGTTACCGAACAGTAAAATATTATCACCGCGGGGAATATTCTAGATCAAACGCCGATTCGGTGCACCGGAGCAGATGAACATCTACATCATTATCATCATTCAGCAATTGATAGCGGCCGGAACGCATCTGGTTGCGAAAACCGTCACGCAGGATGTTGATCCGATCACATTAACGTTTATTCGCAACAGCATCTCCATGGTTGCGCTGCTCGGTCTGTTTTTTGCGTGGGAACGGAACATAAAGGTTGCGCGCGAAGAATGGAAACATCTTTTTAGACTCTCGCTGCTTGCCGTGCCGCTAAACCAGTTTCTCTATCTCTACGGCATCAAATACACGATCGCATCGAACGGCGCATTGTTGTATGCGCTGACGCCGGCAATGATCCTGATTCTTTCGAGCATGGTGCTGAAGGAGCCGATGACGCGGAAAAAAATTATCGGCGTTGTCATTGCATTTACCGGAATCGCCATCGTTATGTTTGAGAAAGGGATCGATTTATCGTCAGATTATTTCTTCGGCAACGTCGTGATTTTCTTTGCCGTGCTGGCGTGGGCGCTCTATGCGATTCAGGCAAAACAGCTCATTGTAAAGTACGGCGCGTTTCACATTACCGCGCTCTCGATGATCGGAGGTGCGATACTGTTCATGCCTGTCGGATTTATTTTTGTCGCAGTGGAAGGTCTGCCAGAAATCGCTACGGGAAACTGGTTCGGGATACTCTACCTCGCTCTCGGAACGTCCGTGGTATCCTACATTTTGTGGTTTTATGCCATCGGGAAAATGGATACAACCAAAGTTGCGGTCTTTTCAAACGCACAGCCGGTTCTGGCAACGATTCTTGCCGTCCTTCTGCTCGACCAGCCGATCACTATTCCGTTTCTCATCGGCGGCACGATTACAATCATCGGTGTGTATCTTACACAGAGAATCTGAATTATTATTCCTGCTCTGCAGCATAATAACTGCAAACGGTCCGGACGGGGCATTCTTCGCAATGCGGATTTGTGGGACGGCAGATTTCACGTCCGAGATAGGTGAGAGACATTCCCAGCTGATGCCAATGTTTTCTCTCCACCGCCTTCATCAGCTGCAGTTCAATTTGTTTTGGGTCATCTCCTTTTGCAATGCCGATTCTCGGCGCAACGCGGAGCGTGTGGAGATCGACGATCACACCTTCGGCAGGCAATCCGACCTGACTCATATAAACGTTTGCTGACTTTCTGCCGAATCCTTTCAGTGCCGTCAATGATTCGATTGTCGTTGGAATCCGGCCCGTCGCCGTAATCGCTTTGGCGATACCAATGATCCATTCCGCTTTTTTCCGGAAGCCCGGAACTTTGACCAGAGGGTAGAGTTCCTCCGGTGTTGCCGCGGCAAGATGATTAAATGACGGATATTTTGCGAAGAGTGCGGGTGCCAGATTATTCACGATCAGATCGGAAGCTCTGGCGGAAAGGACGATCATGACGATCAATTGATATGGATTTTCATACTTCAGCGGATGTTTTCTCCCTTTGTATTTCTTAAAAAGAGAAGAAAATGCTGCATTCCAATCCACGGCGGGGGAGCTCTTTTTTTTCCGTTTCATGCCTCCGCCGGATTAATTTTTTGAAATCATTTTTCTTGCTTTCGAAGCTGTTTGAATTACCCCGGATGTTTGTTCCCCCACCTGCTGACGCCACATTGCATAGTATAAGCCTTTGGCCTTTACAAGCGCGCGGTGTGAGCCCGATTCGACCACGCTTCCTTTTTCCAGAACGTAGATCGTATCGGCGTGCATGACGGTTGAGAGTCTATGGGCAATGAGAATGGTAATCAGATCCTTCCGCGCAGAAATCTCGCGAATTGTTTCGCTGATTTCTTCTTCTGTGAGGGAATCCAATGCGGACGTCGCTTCGTCAAAAACGAGCAGATTCGGATTTCGCAGCAATGCGCGGGCGATGGAGAGCCGTTGTTTTTCTCCGCCGGAAACTTTTACACCGCCTTCGCCAATCACGGAGTCGAGTCCTTTATCCGCTCGGGCGAGCAGGGACTGGCAGGCGGCTTTGTTCAGCACATCTAGGCAATCCTCATCCGTGGCTTTTGGATTGACGAATAACAGATTTTCCCGGATTGTGCCGGAGAAGAGCTGCGTGTCCTGCGTGACAAATCCTATCCGTTCCCGCAGAGAGTCAATATCAATACGGTCGAAGTTATTTCCGTTGTATAAAATTTTCCCCGATTGCGGCCGGTACAGTCCCACCAGTAATTTTACCAGCGTCGTCTTTCCGGCGCCGGAGGGACCGACAAAAGCGATGGTTTCTCCCAATTTTGTCTTGAACGAAATGCCGTTCAGCGCCGAAGTATTTGACGATTGATGTTTAAACGTCACTTTGTCGAACGTCAGTGTGGATACGTTCGGAACGGTAATCGGTGAATCGGGTTTGATTTCTTTTGGTGTATTCAGGATCTCTTCGAAATTGCTGAGCGACACTTCGGCTTCGCGGTAGATGTTGATAATGTCGCCAAGCTGCTGCAGAGGTCCGAAAATAAAAAATGAATAGATCCAGAGCGAAAAAAATTGTCCTACCGTAATTTGCTGTGTGAAGATAAGGTAGAGCATCGAAAACAGAATTGTTGTGCGGAGGAAATTAACGGAAGTTCCCTGAATAAAACTCAGACTGCGGATATACTTCACCTTTTTCAACTCCAGCGCAAGAATCTTTTGGGTTGTATTGTTCAATCTGTCGATTTCCTGTGTGGCAAGTCCGAGACTTTTTACCAATTCGATGTTGCGCAGCGACTCAGTGGTCGAACCGGCGAGTGCGGTAGTTTCGCCTACGATGGTTTTTTGAATCGCTTTAATTTTTTTGCTCAAGACGGAGCTGATAAATCCGAGTATCGGAACGGTGGAAAAATAGAGCGGAGCAATGACCCAATGAACTGACAGCGAGTAGATCATGACAAACGTGATGCCGACGATTGTGGTGAAGAGGATGTTAATTGAAGCCGAAATCAATCGTTCCACATCCGTTCGGACCTTTTGAAGTTTTCCGAGTGTTTCGCCGCTCCGCTGGTCTTCAAACACGGAATAGGGCAATTCCAGGGAATGTTTCAGACCGTCGGCGTATATCTGTGCGCCGAGCCGTTGCGTAATAACATTGATGTAGTAATCCTGGAAGTTTTTCGCTACACGGGAGACAAACGCAACACCCATGGCTATCAGCAGCAGACCGACGACACCGTTCAGAAACTCTTCCGTGGTATACTCGCTGAATTTCATCGCATAATTATCGATCACATAGCGAAAGACGAGCGGGTCAAGAAGAGAAAACGTTTGATTGATGGTGGCAAGAAAGAGCGCGAGAAGCACCAGCTGCCAGTAATTCTTAAGATACGTGTACAACAATTTCATTGATGATCCTCATGTGTTGATGAAGGTAAGAAATCTCCGAGTGAAATGCGAAACACAATTACCCGCACTTGAGAACGATTGATGAGCTGTCCGACTGTCGTGAATGGCGGGCGGACCAACATGCTGCGGTCCTGCATTCCGATCATCAGTATTCGGACTTCTGTTCTTGTAATTCACGAAAGAAACAATTACCATGGAATTATGCAACGATGCCATTACTATAGAACGATTATCCTCCTGCTTTATTGTCTGCCGGCGGTGATTATTTTCGCTCAGGAGAAAAAAAGCAAAGTTTTTAAGTCAAAACCGGCATCATTTCGTGTGATTGAGATGCGGGAATCGGAAGTGACGTACCAGTTGTGGGAAGGGTTTCAGCTGATGCGGAATGCAAATGCCGGCGACGCCGCTTCCCAGCATGAACTGAGCCTGCGGTATCTCACCGGCAAAGGTTTTCCCTATGACACGGTGAAATCGGCACTCTGGATGAAAAAGGCGGCTGATCAGAATTTCATTGTGGCGAAGTTTAATTACGGCATCTTCCTGAACAACGGCTGGGGAGTGGATTGGAATCCATTCGACGCATATAAATATTTCAAAGATGCTGCTGTGAACGGCATGAGAGAAGGACAATATGTGCTTGGACTGCTGTATATGGACAATCTTGTCGTACAACGAAATTATACAGCAGCGTACGACTGGATCAAAAAATCGTTTGATCAGAAATATGAGCCTGCAAAAGCAGTTCTCCTTGAACTCGAAAAACGAGGTATACAAGGATCAGATTCGGCGAGGATCAGTTCTGCCGAAGCATCCGGCGGTACTGCGGTCCGATCGTCTCCGTCAACGCCCGATTTCCAGCCGGTGCTGATAGAATTTGATGATGATAAAACTGCCGCCACGGATGACTTAACGCTCCTGAAAGAGCTGTTCAATGAGGGAAGCGAAGAACTGAGAGTTGTTCTTGGTATATCCAAGATATTGGTGGATACTCTTCAGCATGATTCCACAGGATTTTCAATCATACAACAGTCGGCGGACCTCGGTAATCCCGAAGCGCTGACAATTATCGCCCGATGCTATGACCGCGGTATCGGCGTTAAGAAAGATAAACTTCTGGCAGCTGTCAATTATATCAGGGCGATTCGTCTCGATTCACGCCGGGCGCCTGCACTGTTGTGGAGGCTGATCAATGAAAAAAATGTCATGGCGGAAATCACAACTTCGGCATCGCGCAATTCTCCCTCCGCGTTGTATGTGTTATCCTCGGTAAATGCGCTCGGCATGTCTTCGTCATTAACCGAAGAGCAGTCGCTGCAATTTCTTCAAATGAGCGCATCGCACTCTTTTATTCCGGCATTACTGGATCTGGGGAGTGTATATTCAAAAGGACAATGGGTAAAGAGCGACAAAAAAAAGGCGGCGGAATTCTGGCAGCATGCGGCAGCGCTGGGAAGTATGGAAGGAAAAATACGGATTGCCGTCACCGAACTGTTTGAAGGGACAATAACCGATGCCCGTCGTTCGCTGAAAGAATTGGAGGGGTATTCCGACGAAGGTTCGGTTCTGGCGCAGACAGCATTAGGATACTGTTACGAAAAGGGAATTCTGGTGCCGATCAATCTATCTCAGGCGATCATGTATTACAGAAAAGCAGCGCAGCGGGGAAATCAATCAGCCATGACTGCGTTAACACGGTTGTATAATGAGCGGAGGCCCAAGGCGAAAGAATTTCTCATCAAAGAAGAGATGTAATTGCTTCATGGTGTTCAGGGCTTTAAGGATTTTTCCTTTTTAGCGATTAACGCTTCCCGAACAAAATAGACGATTATTCCTGCCACCGTCATTCCCAATCCCGACAATGCAAACATCCATCCCGTTGAGAGAAGAATTGAAAACCAGAGCACGATCGCTATAACAGCGGGGAGAGGATAAAACCACATTTTAAACGGAAGATTTTCCGTGCCGAGCCGCTGCCGCAGCAGCATCACTCCAACTGCACCGCCGATAAACTGCACAAGAATCCGCATCGCAAGTATCGCACTGATCACTTCGCTTAATCGAAAGAGGAGACTGAAGATAAACGCCGTTCCTCCGAGCCACAGCAGGGAGATGTGAGGAAATTTTTTTGTCGGATGAACCTTTCCCATCACGGAGAAGAAATTTCCGTCCTGTGCAGCCGCATACGGTATGCGTGAATAGCCGAGCATCACGGCAAAGAGAGAAGCAAATGCAATCCAGAGCACAAGCACGGTTGCCAGGGAAGCGGCTGCCGTTCCGTACAATCGTTCGATGAGCGTACTGACGATAAATTGCGACTCTTTCGCTTCCTGCCACGGAATCACCCCGATCACTGCAAACTGCATTGCCAGATAGAGCACCGCTATGCCGATGATCGAAATAAAAATCGCCCGGGGAATTATTTTTTCTGGATTCCGTATCTCACCGCCGAGATGGTTTACATTGTAGTATCCGAGGTAGGAATACATCGTCTTAACGGTCGCCTGACCGAGTGCGACCCAGAAGGCCCAGGTAAAATCGAGGGCTCCTTCCGGATAATCGAACGCAAGCGCCGGATCGAAATGGGAGAGACCTCCGATTATGAACCATGCCAGGGTTCCGAGCACGCCGATCCAGAGTGCAACGGAGATTTTTCCAATCGTGGATATTTTCCGGTACAGGATGAATGTCAATACGATGACGAGTGTCCCTGATGCTGCTTTCCGCGTGATATCATCGAGCGGCAGCAGGTAGGAAAGATACTGCGCGAAACCGATTGATCCCGATGCAATGACCAACGGCGCCTGAATCATTGTCTGCCAGATAAACAGAAATGACATCAGTTTTCCCCATTTTTTGCCGAACGATTCTCGGAGGAACACGTAGCTTCCTCCAGCTTTCGGCATTGCCGCGCCGAATTCGGCCCAGATGAATCCATCGATCAGCGAGAGCATTGCGCCAGCGATCCATGCAGTGATGTGATGCGGTCCCCCCATAATGCCGATGACAAGCGGAAGAACAACAAACGGACCGATGCCGACCATGTCGATCATGTTCAGGGCAACGGCCTGCGTGAATGAAAGATCTCGTTTAAGGGATTTGTCGTCGTTGGACATAATTATTCTATCTTATGAATGAAAATGATACTTCATATGACGTAAGTTAAATACACATCATGCTGACGCATATCATCATCTTTCGTTACGAGCAAGATGCCGAAACGAGTTCGGGGTGACGAGAGCTAAATTCACGTCATGCTGACGTATGTCAGCATCTTTCTTTACGAACAAGATGCCGAAACAAGTTCGGCATGACGAGAGATCAATACACGTCATGCTGACGAATGTCAGCATCTTTCCTTACGAACAAGATGCCGAACCAAGTTCGGCATGACGAAAGGTAAACACACATCATGCTGACACATGTCAGCATCTTTTGTTACGAGCAAGATGCCGAATCAAGTTCGGCATGACGAGGGTCCAATGCACGTCATGCTGACGTATGTCAGCATCTTTCCTTACGAGCAAGATGCCGAACCTAGTTCGGCATGACGAAGGCCAATAATTCGTCATGTTGACGAATACAGTATTTTCACTATTCAATAAAATCGGAGTAGGCACGATCACCAAAGAATCGATAATTTCTTGCTTCAGCCGGAGTATTGAACAGAGCAGCATGTATCAACCCATTCTTTTCGACCAACACGGTATGAAGAATTGTATTTTCTGGATTTGTGTGGACGATCATACGGAGACGTTTGTTAAACGCTTCATACTGCACGATTGAGGAATCCTGAAACGACGCAATATCGGTGACTTCCCTGAAATATTCCAGCATTCGCCGTGTGGCACGGAAAGTTCCGCCGGAAGGACCGACTACTTTTTTTCCGTTCAGTACGATCTCCCGATCGTCATATGCTATCACGCAGAGTTTGTGTGTCGTGTCCGCACGAAGCCAGGAATGTAATTTTTCTCCGTGGCGCAATGAATCGCTGTAGCTGTAATTTGCATCAAGATAGATGATGCGGGATATATCGCGGGGGATCGAATTGTGTGCATTTATATAACCGGTAATAAAACTGCCACCGCCGCTGTGTCCGGAAAGAATAAACTCAGTACCTGCATCGAATTGTTTTTTTATCGTTTCCACAATGGATGCGATGAGATCGTCGCTCTGATCGAACTGTGCCCTCCACGCAGGCCAGCTTTTTTTTGAGTTTTCCAGATATACGGCAGTGATATTTACGTCTGTCAGTTCTGAACGAAGGAAGCGAATTTGTGCACCGATATGCTGAATGTCGAAATGCCAATCTGTGGTATCAGTCATTCGGCTTCCAATGGTCATTTCGATGGAATTGCCGTTCGGCAGGGCATAAAAAATCACGACTGATTTTTTGCCGGGATCGGGGAAGGCAGGTTTGTTCAGATGGACTCTGATGCCGGGATCCACAGAAAAGAAATATGTTATCTCAGAAGCACGCTGTGTATCCTTCAGCTGTGCCTTTAAATGTGATGAAAAAGATGCAATCAGGAAAAATAAAAAAGCGCAACAGAGTACTGTTACGCTTTTTAAAGGTTTGAATACGGTCATTGAATTATTGTTCCAGGATCTCAAATAATTCGGAAAGTTGAGGAATCAGAATGATCTCGGTTCTGCGGTTCTTTGCACGGGCTTCGGTCGTCGTTCCAGTGTCGATTGGATAATACTCGCTTCGTCCGGATGCGATAATCCGTTTTGGATCGACTTTGCCGTCGTTCACCAGATACCGAATCACTTCGGTTGCGCGCATCACGCTCAGATCCCAATTATCCTTGATGGCGCCGAGATTTTTTACCGGCTGATCATCGGTATGTCCTTCAACCAAAATGGAAAGATTTTCCTGCGTGCTGAGAACATTGGCAAGTTCCTTCAATGCATCTTTTCCCCGCTTGTCGATATCGGCTCTGCCGGTGGAAAAGAGAAGCTGATTGGAGAGCGAAACATAGACCCGACCGTTAACGATATTGATGGAAAGTCCGCTGTTGGTGAATCCCAGCAGAGCGTCGTTTAGTTTTGATTTCAGTGCATTCAATGCGGAATCCCTCGCGGCAAGTCGTTTTTCGAGATCGCCGACTCGCTGTTCACGTCCGATCAGATCGCGTTGAATGGCCGCCAGCGTAGAATCGCGCAGGGCAAGCGCTTCCTCGTAATCTTTTAATTTCATTTCGCGCGTAGCAACATCTTTCTGCAGCGCTTCGAGATTCTTCAGTAATTTTTTTATCTCGGCTGAATTTTTTGTTTTAGACTGTTCGTAATTCTGGTTGGTAATTGCCAGGTCGTTCTCCAACTCGCGGACACGGTCTTTCAGTGTGTCGGTTTCATGCTGAAGACCTGCAATCTCAAGGTCTGCGTCATCACTCTGTTCCTTGAGAGCTTTATTCTTCGCCGTCAGTTCATCAATGCGGGATTGCAACGATGCGACGCTGTTTTTCAGCGAATCAACAGCTATTTGCAGCGAGTCGCGATGTGCCTGCATTTCCTCGAACCGTCCCATTGAGACACAGGCCGGGAACATAAGAGGAATGAGGATCAGGACGAGTATCTGTAGATTTTTCATGGTCACCTCTGATTTGTCAAATGAAATACCGCTTAGGAAGGAAGGAAAAGAAGATGGAACGTAAGTCACGTTCCTTCTAAATATTTTGTCGGGGTGAGAGGATTCGAACCTCCGACCTCGTGGTCCCGAACCACGCGCTCTAACCGGGCTGAGCCACACCCCGAACAATTATGTTATCTAAAAATCTTTTAGCACCTCACTTTATATAAGTCTCAATCATTGTCAGAACCTCCGACCTTGGCGCCGAAGGCGCCACGCTCTAACCGGGCTGCCTGTCCCGATGCCTTTTATCGGGAAGCCACACCCCGAATAAAAATGATACAATTAACAGCGGAGAGGGAGGGATTTGAACCCTCGGTACACCTTAACAGCGTACGGCGGTTTAGCAAACCGCTGGTTTAAGCCACTCACCCACCTCTCCTTGTCAAAAATCCGGCAAAATAGGTAAAAACATGACTGTTGTTAATTTTATCATGAAAAGATAATGCTTTTTTTTACCCTTTCCAAGTGTTTTTGGATGATTTTATGATTTT
>CAZQSI010000019.1:42988-48495 GCA_964596155.1 uncultured Chitinophagaceae bacterium | reverse complement strand
CTCAACGGTGCGATTAAGTCCAAAACCAAATGAACATACCTGTTGAAAATGAATCCGGAATATTTCAATCGCAGCTGACGCGGTACAAACCGGCAGCGTTTGCCTTCGCGTCGCTCGCGCTTCTTTTTCTTCTGTATCAGGTAGTCGGAGGCGGCATTACGCTGCTGCTGGTCGGAGGCGAAATAACGGACGACACGGTGACCACGGCCCGTATAGCCACCATGCTTGCACAGTTCATCTTTCTTCTTGTTCCGACGATCTATCTGGCAAAAAAACAACACGGCGCGCTGTTGGATGTATTTCGATGGAGAATTCCCTCCTTCCGCGAATCGTTTTTTGCGCTGGCGGGTATGATTGCACTGATGCAGATAGCAGAAACGTATCTGTTCTTTCAGGGATTAATTCCGGTTCCCGATCAACTGATTCCTGTCTTTGATGCTTTGAAAAAAGCAATCGAAGAAGCATTCAAACTGCTGATCATCGCCCGTTCTACCCCGGAATTGCTGTTTGTCATCATTGTTGCAGCGCTCACGCCATCCATCTGCGAGGAACTGATGTTTCGCGGATTGATTCAAAAAAGTTTTTCGATGGCGTACGGCAGCACAAAAGGATTCATCGTGGCAGGCACAATTTTCGGTTTGTATCACATGAATCCGTTCTGGCTGGTGCCGCTGATTGCGCTCGGAATTTATTTCAGTTTTCTGCAATTCCGGTCTCAGACATTATTGCTGCCGATTGCCGCACATTTCATCAACAATGCATCTGCGACGGTCGGAATGTATGTGTACGGTATGGATGATACGTCAACGCCGACGATCTTCCTGGCGGGAGGTGCCGATCCCTCGATTGCCGCAGCTCTTGGTTCGGGAATAGTTTTTTCTTTGATCTTTGTTGTCATTATGATGCAATACATAAAAACGACGGAACATGTTCTATCGGAGGAGCAGGGTGAATTTTCGGAGAACTAATCGCGCAAACGGAACATTGTCAGAACACTCAAATTCTCTCGAAGGGTACACACTGTTATCCACATCACGATCTCTCTTCGAGCTTGATTTGCTGGTAAAAAATCTAAGCATGAACGGTATCAGTGTCCGGCGGCGTGATCCTGATCCGACCGAACCGTCCGATTCGCTTCCTGCGCTGTTAGTGCGAACCGGCCAGGTTGAACAGGCGCTTGCGTTGATAGCATCAATGGAACTCACCGATTTTATGGAACAGCATGACCAATAAATTTTCAAATTTATCCTCCCGCGTTCTTGTCGCGGTAGCTGCCATTCCTCTCCTGCTCTATGCGAGTTATCTCGGCGGGTTTCCGTTTATGGTGATGGTGATGGTGATCGGGGCGGGAGCATTGATGGAGTTCTATACTCTGGCAAAAGCAAAGGGCGCTGACCCGCAGACCGTTCTCGGACTTGCCGGACTTGCGGCGATCCATCTTTCATTCTTTCATGAACAGCTGCAAAATCTTATCGTGCCGTTTTTTCTTGAAGCGGGCGGGATATCGTTGTTAATGAAACTGCAGTTATTTTTGACAACATTCTTTATTTTTGTCGTTATGGTTGTCGTGGTTGAATTATTCCGGAATAAGGGTTCGATCTTCATGAATGCCGGCGCGACGATTTTCGGAGTCATCTATATCGGTGTATTTCTCGGCTCGCTGACCGGTATTCGGGAATTATTCAACGCAGAGTTTCCTTATCATCTTGCCATTCAATTTGTCGGAGATGCATTTATATCAGGAAATGATTCGCTTGGTTCCGTCACTTATTCGTGGGGAGGATTGACCATCATCGCAATCTTTATCTCTCTCTGGATGTGCGATACGATGGCATATTTCGGAGGGATATCGCTCGGCCGCCATAAACTTTTCCCCCGTGTCAGTCCGAACAAAAGCTGGGAGGGAGCGCTGTTCGGATTTGCCGGCGCCGTTGCTTCGATGGTGCTTTTCAGCTTCTACTTTCTTCCTTATGTGATGCTGCATCAGGCGGTTTTGATGGGAGTGATTATCGGTGTGTTCGGACAGATCGGCGATCTGATCGAATCACTGATGAAGCGTGATGCCGGAATGAAAGATTCATCCACGATCATCCCCGGCCACGGTGGAATGTTTGACCGGTTCGACAGTTTAATTTTGGTTTCGCCTATTCTCTATTTGTACATCGATTTTGTCATTCTTTCATATTGAATACACAGTCTCAAAAAATAAATATCATCACACTCGGATGCGCAAAAAATACCGTGGATTCAGAGGCATTGTTCAGCCAGCTGCTGCATAACGAATTTTCGCTGACGGAGTCGATTGATGAAGCGGATATTGCGATTATCAATACGTGCGGATTTATTGATGCCGCAAAGCGCCAGTCAGTGGATACCATTCTTTCGGCGGTGGAACGAAAGACTGCCGGTCAATTGGATAAAGTATTCGTCATGGGCTGTCTTGTTGAACGGTACAAAAACGATCTGCTCAAGGAGATTCCCGAGATCGATCATTTTTTCGGAACGGGTGAATTGCCGAAAATTCTTGAGACGCTGGGAGGTAAATACAAATACGAATTGCTCGGTGAACGCGCACTTTCGACGCCCAATTATTTTTCGTACCTGAAAATTTCGGAAGGCTGCGACAATCCCTGTTCCTTTTGCGCCATTCCGCTGATGCGGGGAAAACATCTATCGAAGCCGGTTGAACAGGTGATGGATGAGACAATGCGGCTGGTGCAGAAGGGCGTAAAAGAACTGATTGTGATTGGGCAGGATACAACCTATTACGGTCTTGACGTATATAAAGAACGGAAACTTGCATCGCTCCTCACATCGTTGTCATCCGTAAAAGAATTAGAATGGATCAGACTGATGTATGCCTTTCCGGCGAAATTTCCGATGGATGTATTACAATCGTTTATTGATAATCCGAAAATATGCCGTTACATTGATATGCCGATCCAGCATGCAGCGGATAATGTTTTAAAATCGATGCGGCGCGGTATTACCCGCCGGACAACGGAATCGCTGATTCGATCTCTGCGGAATGCCGTACCTTCTATAGCACTGAGGACAACGCTTATCGTCGGATATCCGAACGAGACCGAAGCCGATGTCGAAGAACTTGTGCAGTTTATCAAAGATGTGAAATTTGACCGGCTCGGAGTGTTTACCTATTCGCAGGAAGACGATACGTTCGCGTACGGACTCGGCGACCCGATTCCTGAGGAGGAAAAGGAACGGCGCAAAGAATATGTGATGGAAATCCAGCGTGCGATATCGCTCGAGAAGAATGAATCCCGCATCGGCACCTCCGCACGTGCCGTCATCGAACGAAGGGAAAACGGCAGCATGGTCGGTCGTACGGAGTGGGATGCACCGGAGGTTGACAATGAAATCTTCCTTCCGGACAATCCGGATCTGCCGATTGGTTCATTTATTCCCGTAACGATTACGGATGCAACCGAATACGATTTGTACGGAGAACATCAACAACGGTCCTGACAATGAAAAGAATTCTTCTTTTTATTATGCTCTACACGCCTCTCATGGCCCAGGTCGAAGCGCGAAAACCGTACGTTTCATTCGATCTGCCGGAATTTTTTGTTGACGCACTCAGTTTTCATTCCGGAGATTCCCTTTCATCGCGCGTCGACATTTACGTTCAGGTCCCCTTCGACGCAATTCAATTTGTGAAAAAGCAGGACCGGTACACGGCAAGTTACGAGGTGACCGTCAATTTTCTGACTGATGACAATGCATCGATTTCGGAGAAATTATGGACGGAAGAAATCTCGGTGCCGCTGTTTGAATATACCCAGTCGAAAAAGACGTTCAGCTACACACAGCGCTCCGTCAATATTTCACCCGGCATCTACACGATGAGAGCTCAGGTGCGGGATAACGAATCAAAGAAAATCTCCTTCGTCGTAAAAAAACTGATTGTCGGAAATTATTCAATGAAAGAACTGGCACTGAGCGACATAATGATGGTGAGCAGAATTTCGAACGAAGGCGACCGCCGTTCATTGACTCCCAATGTTTCCGGAAATATCGGAGAAGAGAACAATTCGTTTTCGATCTTCTTCGAGGTCTATACGGCACGCGATGCCGATTCTCTGATGCTGCATTATATCATCACCGATCATAAGGGAAGAGAACAGCTCAACAAGACGCAAAATTACAGATCACGGGGCCGTAGGAGCCAGATTATCACCCGGTTCGACAGTGCCCAATATTCCACAGGGGCGTACAATCTCACGGTTGAGGTTCAATCGTTGATCGAAACCGGGGATGTGCTGCCGGCGATAAAAAAACGTCCGTTCGTTGTCCGGTGGGGAAATATGCCGATCAGCATTTCCGATCTTGGATTGGCAATCAAACAGATGCGATACATCGCAAAGGATAACGAATACGATGATATCGAAGAGGCCGAGACCGAAGAGTTGAGAAGAAAACTGTTCGACGAATTTTGGCAAAAACGGGATCCGAATCCTGCCACAAAGCAAAACGAGTATATGGAAGAATACTACAGCAGGGTGGAGTATGCCAACAAACATTTTTCTCACTATCAGGCAGGGTGGAAAACCGATATGGGAATGGTCTTCATTCTCTTCGGGTCGCCGAACAATGTTGAACGTCATCCGTTTGACATCGATTCCAAACCGTACGAAGTCTGGTCGTATTATGACTTTAACAGAAACATTGTTTTTGTCGACGAAACAGGATTCGGTGATTACCGGCTGTTGACTCCCATTTGGGATTTACTGCAGCGTATTAAGCCGCAATGATTCCCGTCCGGCAGCTTCGACACAATTCATGACCAACCCCAATTCACGACAAGCATTACCGTTGTTATTGATCCTCCTCTGCACATTTGTTGTTTCACCGATCATCTCCGCACAGGTCATTGTTACTTCCGTCGATATCATCGGCAATTCTTTTTTCTCCGAACGGTCGCTGCGTGATCGTATTTCCGTGAAACCGGGAGCACCGCTCACGTCGCTCAAGCAGACGATCCTCGACATAAACAATCTGTATCGAACGGAAGGATTTTATTCATTCACTGTCGACTCCACGGTTATTGAATACATCGATGATTCCACGCGTGCCGATGTAAGAATTTTTATCAATGAAGGGATGCGGACATTGGTCGCATCAGTAACGCTTTCAGGCAACAGCATCGTTTCATCCATGGATCTTCAATCGCTGATAGAAACATCGGTTGGATCTCCGCTGAACGAATCCCGGCTGGAATCGGATATCAAAGCGATTCTTACCTTTTATGCCCGGAACGGATATCCGTTTGCTTCCATCAGCAGCGACAGTATTCACTCGGATGCCGATGAACCTGAACAGCTGCATGTTCAATTGCAGATCAACGAAGGATCTCCGGTGACGCTGCAGGAGATCCGGGTGGACGGAAATACTAGCACCGTGTCTTCCGTAATCGTCCGAGAAGCACGTCTAGTAAACGGCGAATTGTTCAATCAGGATAAACTGGGAACGGTGCGACGAAGACTTGA
>CAZQSI010000019.1:0-42888 GCA_964596155.1 uncultured Chitinophagaceae bacterium | reverse complement strand
TACGATTCGAGGGATTATCCGATGAATCCGACGGAAGGAATTCGTTATTCAACCGCCGTCCAACAGGGAAGAAAAAATATTTCCGGACCAAAGAGGTTTTTATCTCTTCTGTCGGCACATTCACAGACGATCAGAAAATTCACGTTTGATTCCGAAGTATATCTATCGACGTTTCAGCGTCAGGTCATTATGGCGGGCATTCACGGAAAACACATTTCCTCCACGCGGCTCGATGTCAGCGATCTGTTTCAGTTCGGCGGGACAACCACGCTCCGCGGTTACCGTGAAAACCAATTCTTTGCTTCGCAAATTGCGTACATTAATCTTGAATATCGCTTTCTTACGGGACGTGCTTCATCCTTCTACGGCTTTTTCGACGGCGGATATTATTCCCGGCCCGATGATCCGGTGACGGGAATTGCAGCACAGGAAAACAATCTTTACGGATTCGGTATCGGTGCACGGGTTGAAACTGCGCTTGGAGTGTTGAATATGAATTACGCGCTGGGAGAAGGGGACAGTTTTAGCAACGGCAAAATCCATGTAGGAATTAACAACGAGTTTTAATGAAACCTTATCTGACACTTATTCGGCCGGTAAATTACACCATCACCGCATTGTCGATTTTCGTCGCCGCTCTTCTTGCCGGCGGTACGGAGGAACAACTGCTTGTCATGATCTTTGCTGCACTTGGAGGAGCGTTTATCGGCAGCGGGGGAATGGTGATTAATGACATTCTGGATGTCGAAATTGACCGGATCAATAAACCGGATCGGCCCATTCCAAGCGGTGCGGTATCCAAGTTCGACGCACTGATGTTTTACGGATTTTTAACAGGGTGCGGTTTGATTATGAGCGCATATACAACGCGGCCTGCGTTTATCATTGCGTTTGTGGCCGTTCCGACCATCGTCATGTACAGCAAAGTGTTCAAAGGGACGCCGCTGCTCGGCAACCTGCTCGTCGGCGGATTGACCGGACTTGCATTTATTTACGGCGGTGCAGCTGTCGGAAATATTCAACAGGCGGTCATTCCCGCATTGTTTGCTTTTCTGATTAATGTCGGACGCGAAATCATCAAGGACATGGAAGACGTTGACGGCGATGCAAAAAACAATGCCGGAACGTTTCCCGTCCGCTATGGAATGAAGAATGCCGCTGCAGCGGCAACGGTGTTTCTGGTGCTCGTAATAGCTTCCACCGTAATACCGTTTGTCGTCGGAATGTACGGTGTAACATATTTTATAGCGGTGAACATCGGAGTGAATGCTGTTGTCATCTACGTAATTTATTCTCTTTGGAGCGACAACAGCGTCAACAATTTACACCGGCTTTCCGTCATTCTGAAGTGGGATATGCTCGTCGGTCTGGCAGCAATTTATGCAGGATGATATCCGGATGGAAGAGACTTTCAATGATAAACAATTTCAAATGCTGAAATTTGAACAAAAATATTGGAATGACGGCATACGGATGATAGCCGGAGTGGATGAAGCCGGACGCGGTCCTTTAGCGGGTCCGGTCGTTGCGGCAGCTGTTATTTTTGGAGAAGGGATGATGATTGAAGGAGTCAACGATTCCAAAAAGCTGACGGAAAAAAAGCGGGAATTGTTGTTTCACCGGATCAATGAATCCGCTGTTGCCGTCGGCATCGGCATCATCAACCATGATGTGATCGACCGAATCAATATTCTGCAGGCGTCGTTTCTTGCCATGAACAAGGCAATCGAAGCACTCTCCGTTCGTCCGGAGCAACTGCTGGTGGACGGGAATTTTTTCAGACATGATCGGTTTCCTGTCGAAAACATCATTCAAGGAGATGCGAAATCGCACTCCATTGCTGCGGCATCGATCATCGCCAAAGTAACCCGCGATGCGTTAATGTGTGAACTGCACGAACAGTTTCCGGATTACGGCTTTGCGAAACACAAAGGGTACGGCACGAAGGCGCACATTGATGCCATTCGCCGATTCGGCCTGTCGCCGATTCACCGCCGTTCATTTCACGTTGAACAGCTTGAACAACAATGACCGCACTGACAGCAGCATCATTAAGGGAATTGGGAAAAGAAGCGGAGTCTATTGCCGCATCTTTTTTGGAGCAGAATGGTTACACGATTCTTGAGCGGAATTTTTATTATCAGCACGGTGAAATAGATATCGTTGCCCGCGACGGATCGATTCTTGTGTTCGTCGAAGTCAAAATGCGTCGTTCCACCCGCTTCGGCGCACCCGAAGAATCGGTGACTCCGAAAAAGCAGGAATTATTACGAAGAACGGCGGAAGGGTATGTGCAGGTAAAAAACATCGGCGCCGTCGAATGCCGTTTCGATGTGGTTTCAATTGTGCTTAAGAATGGCGCAGCGGAATGCAATATTTTTAGAGACTGTTTTTAGAATATAAAAATATGTACTTTCAAAAAATATAGATCATGGATGTCAGTAACGTGGTTGACATCGGATAAAATCAAAGGAGCGTAAGAACCATCGAAAAAAAACTTTCCATCAAAGATGTTAATGCACTTTCTCTGCTGGGATACAACGATTCACATCTGCATCTCATTGAGCAGAGGTTTGATGCAACAATCACCGCACGCGGCAGCAACCTCACCTTGAAAGGGGAGGAAGATGAACTGGAACAGCTCGAACGCATCTTCAACGAACTCCAATTTCTCCTCGCCAAGAACGGAACATTATCGACGAACGATGTGAATACGGTACTTGATCTCGTTGTGGATATTGCTCCCGCCAAAGTTTCGGCTGCAACAAAAGGGAATGATGTTGCAGTGTTGTTTACAAAAAACTCGATCATCAAAGCGAAAACTCCGACACAGCGGACATATTTGGATACAGCACAGCGTAATGATATCGTGTTTGCAATCGGACCTGCGGGAACCGGCAAAACGTACCTCGCCGTTGCCATGGCGGTTGCAAGTCTGAAAAACAACGAGGTGAGTAAAATTGTGCTTGCGCGTCCTGCAGTGGAAGCTGGGGAATCGCTCGGTTTTTTGCCGGGAGACATGGCGCAAAAAATCGATCCGTATCTGCGGCCGCTGTATGATGCACTCGATGATATGCTTCCGGGAGAAAAACTGAAATTGTATCTGGAACGGCGAATCATAGAAATCGTTCCGCTGGCGTACATGCGCGGACGAACACTGCATAACGCTTTTGTGATTCTGGACGAAGCCCAAAATGCCACTGCGATTCAAATGAAAATGTTTTTAACGCGGCTCGGCAATAATTCCAAAGCAATTATCACCGGTGATATTACACAGATCGACCTGCCGGCGAACGCCACGTCCGGACTGGTGCAGATTCAGGAAGTGTTGTCCGGTATCGAAGGAATCGGATTCGTTTACTTCGACAAAACCGACGTTGTCAGGCACAGATTGGTACGCGAGATTATTGATGCGTACGGTAGGTTCGGAGAGAAAGGAAACGGCAAAGGGAAATAATTATTCCGAAGCTTTCGCTTTGTTCCATAACGCATCCATCTCTTCCAGCGAAGCCGAATGAATGTCTTTTCCCAGCCCGGCCAATTCCCTTTCAATGAATTGAAATCTCTTAGTGAATCGGTTCACGGATGCATGGAGTGCCTCTTCGGGTTCGACGCCGATGAATCTGGAAAAGTTGACCAGCGAAAAGAGAAGGTCGCCGAATTCCTTTTTCACATGATCGTGATTTCCTGAAGCGGCAGCCGTGCGCAATTCTCCCAGTTCTTCTTCGACTTTCTTCCACACATCGTCGCTGGCGCTCCAATCAAATCCCACTTTCGAAGCTTTCTTCTGCGTTTTTTCCGCCTTCATCAGCGCCGGCAAATGACGCGGAATTCCTTCAAGCACGGACATTCGTCCTTCGGACATTTTAATCGAGTCCCACAGCTGCGATTGTTCCTCGCCGGATCGAACGACAGCCTCTCCGTAAATGTGAGGATGTCTCCGGATCAGTTTTTCGTTAATCGCAGTGAAAACCTCTTCCAGTGTGAATCTCTTGTTCTCTTCCGCAATGAGCGAATGAAAAACCACTTGCAGCGCCACGTCGCCGAGTTCGCCTTTCAGATCATTAAAATTTCCGCGGTCAACGGCATCGGTTGCTTCGTACGCTTCTTCGATAAAGTGTTTTTTTAAAGTCTCGTGCGTTTGCTCCCTGTCCCAGGGGCAATCGGTTCGCAACCGTCTCATGATTGCAACAAAGTCATCGAATTCTTTCATGGCTGCCTTATAATGAATGTTACTGTAAAAATCAAATCTGTTGATTCACATTGTCCGCTGTTTCGTTTCATCATCCAACAATCGGGAAAAAAGGTGTTGGCTTTTGCAATATCCCTTTTGTAATTTTCGGTGAAGAAAGAAACCTTTAATGAAAAAACCAATCCTGATTCTCTTATCGTTAATCGTCTTTGTGACGGTGTTTACGATGATTGTCTCGCAAAAAAAATCTGCGGATCTGATCATCATCAATGCATCAATATACACCGTTGATGCAGAACTGCCGACTGCCGAAGCAGTAGCCGTGCGCGGCAGCAGAATTATTGCCGTCGGAACGACACAAGATATACAAAATCATTATACATCACAAAACGTGATTGATGCAAAAGGGAAAACGATTATTCCCGGATTGACCGATTCGCACGCGCATGTGCTGGGACTCGGAAAAAGTCTGACCGAATTAAATCTCTACGGCACCGAATCCGCTCAGCAGATCGCGGCAATGGTCGCGGAAAAGGTGAAACACTCCGCTCCGGGGGAATGGATCCGCGGACGCGGTTGGGATCAAAACGACTGGGGGACAGGAACGGGAGCGAAACCATTTCCATCGGCTGCGATTCTCGACAAGGTTGCACCCCATAATCCGGTCATCCTCTCCCGTATTGACGGTCATGCAATTTGGGTAAATTCAAAAGCGATGGAAATAGCAAGCCGGATGGTTAACCTTCGAAGCGATGTGGAGGGAGGGAGAATTCTCCGGGACAGATCCGGAGCACCGACCGGCATTTTCATCGACAATGCGGAGGCGATGATCACCTCCGCCGTTCCTGCTTACACCGCATCGGAGAAATTATTGATGTACCGGCGTGCATTTGATCTTTGCGCGAAATACGGCATCACGAGCGTTCATGATATGGGAGTCGATAAGGACGATGTTGAGTTGTACCGGGCTCTTGCAGCTGAGAAAAAACTTCCGGTCCGCATTTATGCGCTCATTGGCGGCGCCGGTCCATTGCTGGATTCGATGTTTGCGGCAGGTCCGTACGTCGATCCCGGTAAATATTTTTCGCTTCGGGGGATTAAGCTGTATCTGGACGGTGCACTCGGTTCCCGCGGGGCGGCGCTGAACGAACCGTACAGCGATGAACCGGAACACCGAGGACTGATTACAATGAGTCCTGATTCAATCCGCCTCATTACTGAAAAGGCGCTCCGGACAGGATTTCAGGTCTGTGTTCATGCGATCGGAGACAGAGCAGTCAATATTGCATTGAATGAATTTGAACATGCAATGAAAACTCTTCCGGAGAAATCCGCCGGTGCGCGAATGCGGATTGAACATGCTCAGATCATAGCACCTGAAGATTTCGGCCGTTTCAAACAATTAAACGTGATTCCGAGCATGCAACCGTCGCACGCCACCTCCGACATGTACTGGGCGCAGTCCCGTATCGGTCCGGAGCGAATTCTAGGAGCATATGCCTGGCGTTCACTGCTTGACGATGGAAACATCATCGCATCCGGATCGGATTTTCCGGTTGAACTTCCCAATCCGCTGTTGGGATTCTATGCGGCGGTCACCAGACAGGATGGAAACGGAATACCTGGCGGAGCCGAAGATATTAAAAAACATTTTCAACTTTCGGCTGAAGGCCTCAAAGATCCTTCACATTTTTCCGGCGGTTGGTATGCGGATCAGTGCATGACCAGGTTGGAAGCACTCAAGTCATACACGATCTGGGGCGCTGAGGCGGAATTCATGGAACATGAGAAAGGAAGCATTCGGGAAGGAAAACTTGCGGATATTGTGATTCTTTCGCATGATATTATGTCGGTACCTGTGAAGGAGATCATCGCTACTGAAGTTGAAATGACGATTGTCGGAGGCATCATCCGATATCAAAAAACAACAGCGTCAACATTAAACCCGGTTGTACGATACGATTAGGAGGATGGTATGTACGAGCGTTTACTTGCAGAAGCCGAAAAGTATCTGGAATCCCATCGCACCAAGGAAGTTCCGATTCTTGAACTATGGGATGAAATGGCCGAAAGCGCCGAGTTGTTGAAATTTGATATGCCGGAAAATCTGGGTGATTTCGAATTTCTCATTGAAGCCGACAAACGGTTTGTTTTCGTTGCCGCAAAAATCGAAGAAGACATCGAGGATGTCGATTTGGGAGAAGAGGAAGGGGAATATGAAGTCGGAGAGGATTTTTTCGAAGTGGAGAAAATGGAAAAACTCGGATTTAATCAGGATCAAATTGTAGGTTTGAAGAAGTATGAAAAAAAGAAGCCGCATGATGACGATGACGATCTTCCGAATCATTCCGCGAAGCGGGAATCGGCGCATGCGCATTCCGATCATTCCAAAAAAGGAACTTCGGGTGATCTGAAAAAAAAGAAAGTTCCTTCAACCGGTACAAAAGATACAAAACGAAAGTCGAAAAGCTCCAAACCGGCCAAAGGAAAGAAGTAATGTATTGAGCTCTCCCGATTCCGCGAAAAAAATCTGGTCTATCCTCGACCTCCTTACATGGGGAACGACGTATCTCACCGAAAAACAATTTGATGACGCACGCCTTACCATCGAGTTGATGCTGGCGCACGTTCTGAAGAAGAAGCGAATACAACTCTACACGCAGTTTGATCAGCCGCTCTCCGATATTGAACTTGCACACTTCAAAGAACTGCTAAAACGGCGGTTAACGCACGAGCCGCTGCAATACATTCTCGGATATACTGAATTCATGGGCTTTCGGTTTGCAGTGGACAGACGGGTGTTGATTCCCAGACCGGAAACGGAATTGCTCGTCGAACAAGCAGTGACAATGCTGAAAGAAACATTCCCCGAAAGCGAAACGCTGTCTGTGCTGGATATCGGAACAGGAAGCGGATGTATCGGTATCAGTATCGCTGCATTGCTCACATCGGCATCCGTAACAGCTATCGACATCAGTGATGATGCGTTGTTGGTCGCAAAAGACAATGCAATTTCCAACAATGTTATCGGTCGTTTGCATATAATCAAGAAAGATATTCTTCAAATTGATTCGGCTGATACTGCACACTATCATGCAATTCTCTCCAATCCGCCGTATATATCAACAAAAGAATTTGCGCAGTTGTCAAAAGAGGTTAAAGACTTTGAACCGTCTGATGCTTTGGCAGATGGCGGAGACGGATTGAAATATTTTCGGAGTATTGCGCAATTTGCAAAAGATTCACTTATTGAAAACGGTATTGTCGGCGTTGAGCACGCATTTGATCAGTCAGAAGAGGTGCAGCGGATCTTTTCCGATGCCGGTTTTTCTGAGCCGATCGTTATTAAAGATTATCAGGGAATTCAGAGACACCTTTTTTACAAAAATACGGGAATGCACACTTCCTGATGCAGAAGAAACAATATGAGAGCATTACTTCAAAGAGTTTCCGGGGCGAGTGTATCCATAGAAGGCAGGCACCATAGCAGTATCAATGCCGGATTGTTGATCTTTCTTGGGATTAAAAACGGCGATACCGAATCTGACGGACAATATCTGGCAGAAAAATGTGCGTCTATTCGAATCTTTGAAGATGAAGAAGGGAAGATGAACCGTTCCGTAAAAGAGACCGGAGGATCGGTGATGGTGGTGTCGCAGTTCACGCTCTACGGCGATACACGAAAAGGAAATCGCCCTGGATTTTCCGACGCTGCGCGGCCCGACGTAGCAGAGCCGCTCTACGAGAATTTTGTTGCTTCCCTAAAAACACTGCTTGGCGATGAAAAGGTTTCGACCGGTGTCTTTCGTGCCATGATGGACATTTCAATGGTGAACAATGGTCCGGTTACGGTGATCATCGAATCCAAATGACGGCAAATGAACGGACAGCAGAATTTCGCTGAACGGTTTTAATTCTCTTTATTGGTATCATTGCATGGCATTCTATTTCATCTTTTGGGACGGTGTCGGTTATGGAAAGCGTGACCCTTCCATAAATCCGTTTTTCGCTTCATCGCTTCCTGTATTTAGCAAGCTGCTCGGAGGTACGCTTCCTTCCCTGGCTCACCGTCATTTTCAATCGGCAACAGTTTCCATGCGACCCGTCAATACCACAATGAGAATTCCGGGATTGCCTCAAAGCGGAACGGGACAAACGGCAATGATGACCGGAATCAACGCGCCCAAATTTGTCGGTAAGCATTTTGGTCCGCATCCCTATTCAACATTGATTCCGGTGATTCGGGAAAAAAATCTCTTTCTGCAGCTGAAGAGCATCGGGAAATCATTTTTCTTCGCCAACGGATATCCGCGAAAATATTTTGATCATATTTTCGGTCCTAAGGGAAGAGTGCCGACGGTTGCACTTTCATATCTCTCCGCCGGACGGACGTTGAACACACATCTCGAAATTCTGAAGCGGAAAGCGATTTCCGCGGATATTGCCGGTACGCGATGGAAGGAGCTCGGTCATCCTGAAATTGATCCGGTCTCTCCATTCGCCGCAGGAAAACTCTTCCATTCCTTCGGACGAAAAAGCGATTTTGTGATGTTCGAATATTTTGTGACCGATCATGCCGGACATGCTCAGGATATGCCGATGGCCGCGGAAATGTTGGAGAGAATGGATGGCTTTATTTCGGGATTGCTGCATGAAGCTGATTTGACGCACGACACCATTTGCCTGGTGAGCGATCATGGCAACATTGAAGATCTTTCCACAAAATCGCACACAAAAAATCCGGTGCCGTTGATTGTCGTCGGCAATCATCACTCGCTGTTCTCGTCCCGTATTTCAAATCTTACCCACGTGACACCGGCAATCATCGAATATTTCACTTCGAGTTGAATCAATATGCCGCAACGTCCGGCACTCATCGGCGCAGCTGTTATGGCATGCGGAATCCTCACGGCAAAATATTGGTCATTGCCGTGGGAATATTCTCTCGCTGCGGCTGCAGTGATTCTTTCCGCAGCGGTGGTCGCTGAATTCTTGAAAAAGAAAAGGAGAGGGAGGGAGTCCGATCCTGCACTGTTGGTTCTACTTCTTCTTTACGCAGCGTCCATCGCTTCATACTCCGTTTCGACACAGGTCCGTCAGCAGCAACATATCACACGATTTCTTTCCATTACCGATACTGTCACAATTCGGGGACGCGTTGCTGAACGGCCGGCGGTACTCGATGGGAAGACGCGGCTACTGCTGTCAGTGACATCGATTGCTGCTGCAGATGATTCAGCAGGTACCGAAGGAAATATCTTACTTACCGTTTTTCCGGACAAAAGAAAGAAGGAGACGCCGACGGTAATTCCGTACGGCTCCATCATATCATTCAGAAGTATATTGCAGCATCCCGGAAGCGAAAGGAATCCGGGAGAATTCAGTTATAAAGACTATCTGGCATTGCAGGATGTTTTCGGCGTGGTCTTCGTCCGAGGATATTCGGAAGTGACTGTGGAATCAATCGGTGCGTCCAATCCGTTGTATGAATATCTGTTGTATCCGGCAAAAGACCATGTGATCGCTTCCATCACAACGGCGATGAAAGGGGATGAAGCGAGTTTTCTGATCGGATTGCTGCTCGGAGACCGCTCAGGAATATCCGAAGAAATCAAAACAGCATTCATCAATACGGGAACAATTCATGTCCTTGCAGTCTCAGGAACACATGTCGTACTGGTAGCGGGTATCATTTTCATTCTGGTTGGTCTCGTACGACTGCCCCGAATGTTCCGTTTCATCGCAGCAATGACGATTCTTCTCTTCTATATGATGCTGACAGGTGCGACACCCTCGGTCGTTCGGGCAACATTAATGATTGTCATATTGTATATCGGGAAAATATTTGAGGAACGGACCGACGTGTACAACGTTTTGGGAGCGGCGGCAATTATTATCCTCGTGTACGATCCGAAGCAGCTGTTCGACGTTGGTTTTCAGCTTTCCTTTTCTGCGGTATTTTCCATCGTGTATTTTTATCCGAAAGTGAATGCGTTGAGTCCGAAAATAAAAACGACGTTTACTGGAGTAAATATCATTAACACCATTTGGCAATTGTTTGCTGTCTCCCTTGCTGCGCAAATTGGAACCTTGCCGTTTACCGCGTATTATTTCGGAAAGATTTCTCTTATCGCTCTTGTTGCCAATCTTATCATTGTACCGCTTGTCGGTGTCATCGTCACTATCGGCATGAGCGGTGTCATTGTGGGAATAATTTCGATGCCGATCGCATCACTGTTCAGCGAAGTTAATAATATCGCCGCAATGATGACGTTGTCTGTTGTAAAGTGGGCGGAACAGGTTCCGTTTGCCGTAATCCACACAGCCAGGTTCGGATGGGAAGAAACGATGATGTACAGTATTGCTGTTTTGTTCGTTACATCGTGGGGAAACAGCATCATGCAAAAAAGAATTCTGATTATAGGATTGTTCGGACTGAACATCATGCTCTTGTCATCGATCATTCGAACCGATCAACAGATCCTTCGGATTACATTTCTTGATGTCGGTCAGGGAGACGGCGCTGTGATACAAATACCGACCGGTGAAACGATTGTGGTTGATGCCGGTCCGGTGACACCGGGCTTTGATGCGGGAGAAAAAATCATCGCTCCGTTTCTGCGCCGTAACGGGATTTCATCGGTTGATGCCGTCATTACCTCGCACCCGCATTCGGATCATCTCGGAGGTATTCCTCATATCATCAAAAATTTTACCGTGCGAAGAGCGATGGATGCCGATCAACGCGCCCGATCACAATTATTTTACGAATACGACGGATTGAAACGTACTACCGAAGCTGCGACGTTAAGGGCGGGAATGATGCTACCTGTCGGCAATGCGAGATTGTATGTTCTTCATCCTACCGCTCATTTTATTGATTCGGATTCTGCGGACGGATATTCCGACCTTAATCAATCCTCCGTTGTGATAAAGCTGCAATACGGCGCAACCTCCGTGTTGCTCACCGGTGATGCGGAAACGGAAGCGGAGGAACATATTGCCCATCTGTACGGAGACTTTCTCAGGTCGGATCTTTTAAAAGCCGGCCATCATGGATCATCGACGAGCAGTTCCGAACTGTTTCTGCGCGATGTTCAGCCGACGGAGGTGATTGTTTCAGTGGCGAGATTCAATAAATTCAAACATCCTTCTCCAAAGGTTCTCAGCCGCTTCAGCGCAATGGGAGCAGTCATTCATAGGACGGACAGAGACGGTGCAGTGATCTTTGAATCAAACGGAACTCAGATCAAACCGGTCTCATGGCGTGACGGTTAATTATCCTCATGGTGAACTGTCAAAAACCACATGAAACAAGAGATTCTCCGCCGCATTGCATTCCAACGTAATTCGTATTTCATATTGTCGACATCTTTCTTATTTTCTTAAACACAATCTCTTCTTTCAACAGTTGAAGTGGAACAATCATGGCGTCCAAAGAGATCAAAACCGATTCCGGAATTCCGATTAAGGAATGTTACGGCAAACAGGATCGTTTGCAGACGGAGCATGAAGGAGAACCGGGAGCATTTCCATTTGTCCGGGGAGTGTACCCGTCAATGTACCGCTCCCGATTGTGGACGATGCGGCAGTATGCCGGATTCGGGACAGCGCGTCAATCAAACGAACGGTATCGGTATTTGCTTTCGCAGGGTACCACCGGACTTTCCGTTGCCTTCGACCTTCCGACGCAAATGGGTTATGATTCAGATCATGTCATGAGCGAAGGGGAAGTGGGGAAAGTAGGTGTTGCCATCGACACGCTTGCCGATATTGAAACATTGTTCGACGGAATTGAATTGCAGAAGATTACGACGTCGATGACAATCAATGCCACTGCGGCTATATTGCTCTGTATGTATGTCGCGTTGGCAAAAAAACAAAAAGCTGATCTGACACAGATATCGGGAACAATTCAAAATGATATTCTGAAAGAGTATATCGCACGGGGAACCCACATTTTTCCGCCGCAGCCGTCGATGCGGCTCGTGACCGATACATTCGGATGGTGCAGTACGCATCTACCGGGATGGAACACAATTTCCATCAGCGGATATCATATCCGTGAAGCCGGATCCACTGCCGTGCAGGAACTTGCCTTTACTCTGGCAAATGCGAAAGCGTATGTTCGTGCCGCATTGCATGCGGGTCTTGCCATAGATGCTTTTGCACCCCGGCTGTCTTTTTTCTTTAATGCTCATAACAATTTTTTCGAAGAGGTTGCAAAATTCAGAGCGGCGCGCCGCTTGTGGGCGGTTATGATGAAGGATGAATTTGGTGCACAGAATCCCGATTCCATGAAATTACGGTTCCATGCTCAGACGGCCGGATCGTCCCTTGCCGCGCAGCAGATAGAGACGAATGTACCTCGCGTGACGCTGCAGGCATTATCAGCAGTCTTGGGCGGGACACAATCACTCCACACTAATGCAAAGGATGAAGCGTTGGCGCTGCCGACGGAAGATTCAGCCCGATTAGCACTCCGTACGCAGCAAGTGATAGGATATGAATCGGGCGTGACCGATACGGTGGATCCTCTCGGCGGTTCGTACTATGTGGAGGCGTTAACAGACGAAATTGAACAGCGCGTCAAAGAGTATTTAAAGAAGATTGACGACCTGGGCGGATCAGTGTCGGCTATTGAGAAACAATTTTTTCAGACGGAAATTGCAGAGAGTGCGTATCAATATCAGCGCGCGATTGACGAAAAGAAAAAAATAATTGTCGGGGTTAATGCGTTTACGGTGGAAGAGGAGCAGAATGAGGAATTGCTGAAAGTGGATGAATCAATTCGGAATGAACAAATCAATACACTTGCTTCGGTGAAGAAGAAAAGAAACAATGAACAGGTGAAGCATGCACTTAAACATATCGAGAATACCGCCCGAAGCATTGACAATCTTATCCCCGCGATTCTAGCCGCTGTGGAAGCGTATGCATCGGTCGGGGAGATTTCGGATTCGCTGCGCAACGTTTGGGGTGTGTACGAATAAGAAAGGATATCAAGAGGAATGCTGTCGAAACAAAAAATCTCTCAGCTGAAAAAACTTCACTCCAAAAAGGGAAGGGAGCAATCGGGACAATTCCTGCTTGAGGGGTGGAAGAGCGTTCAGTCGGCAGCGGAAGCGGGAGTTGAAATTGATATGCTTATTTATGATGAACAAAAGATCGAAGATCCCCGCCTCATAAAAAAACTGGAACGGTCCGTGAAGGAACTGTTCGTTGCCTCCGCCCGTGAACTCTCTTCGATATCCGAAACAGTAACATCGCAGGGAATCGTTGCCGTGCTGCCGAAACGCTCTTCGGCTGATTTGCTTCCATCCGTTCTCCGTCGTCCCAAAGCGCTGATCGTGGCTGTTGATTCAATCAATGATCCCGGCAATCTTGGAACAATTATCCGCACATGCGATTGGTTCGGTGCGGATGCCCTGTTGATCGGATCCAACTCGGTAGATTTGTATAATCCAAAAGTTGTGCGAGCTACAATGGGATCGATCTTTCATCTTCCCATCATTGAGGATGCGGATTTGAATGTTCTGATCGAACAATGCCGGACTGCCCGTTGTTCTGTTTTTGCCGCCGGACTTGACGGAAGCGAAGATGTCAGGAATGTTGGGTTTGATCCGAAATCGGTGGTCATCATCGGCAGCGAATCTCATGGTATTTCACCGGAAGTATCGGCATTGGCTGATACAAAAATTATGATTCCGCGCTTCGGCAAAGCGGAATCACTCAATGCTGCCATGGCGTGCGGAATAATTCTCTCGAGGTTCAGACTATGATTACGGACGTTCCCGGAATTTCGGTCGGCCACTACACGGACGAAGTGAATATTACCGGATGCACGGTCATTCTGTGTCCTCCGAACACCGTTGCAAGCTGCGATGTTCGGGGATCATCACCGGGCTCGCGGGAGCTGGCAGCACTTGCACCGGATAAGCAAATGAAAGAAGTTCATGCCATTCTTCTTTCGGGGGGAAGTGCATTTGGTCTCGGAGCTGCCAATGGGGTGATGAGGTATCTTTCTGAGAAACAGATTGGATATAAAACTCCCTGGGCGATCATACCGATTGTTCCGTCTGCAATAATCTTTGATCTGAATATCGGCAGTTCCGCCGTTTTTCCTGTTGAAGCGAATGCCTACGAAGCGTGCCGAACGGCATCGGCGCACGTTGAACAGGGAAGTGTCGGGGCAGGAACAGGTGCGGTAGTCGGCAAGTGGAACGGATTTGAAAAATCGATGAAAGGGGGCGTGGGAACTTTCTCCCGCCGCTCCGGTGATTTGATCGTGGGAGCACTCGCCGTTGTCAATTCAGTCGGCGACGTACTTGCACGCGACGGAAACGTCCTTGCGGGATCGAATGTGGACGGAACATTTTTCAGCGAAGAGAAGCGCCTTGAACTGTTCAAGAACGAACATTTGCTCACCAGAAATACAAACACCACGCTGGTCGTCGCCGCTTCGAATGCGGTGTTAAGCAAAGTGGATACTCACAGAGTCTCTCAGCGCATCCACGACGGAATGGCGAGAGCAATTCATCCCTGCCACACGACTTTTGACGGCGATGTCGCATTTGCATTATCGACAGGGACCGTAACGGCACCGATTGATCATGTTGCGGAAATCGCAGCGGATGTAGTATCGGAGGCAATCCGCAACGCAGTGCGGCATGCAAAAGGCCGGGGCGGGGTGAAGGGATTAAACGAATGAATCGCGCCGGAAACCGCAAAGCAGTCAGTCTTCCTCGGGCTTTATCAAAACTTGGCTATTGTTCCAGAAGTCAGGCGGAAACGCTGGTGTCCGGTGGAACAGTATCGGTAAACGGCTCCGTTGTTCGTTCGCTGTCGTTCCGGGTCGATCCCGCCAAGGACTCCATTGCTGTCGGAGGAATTCCGGTCGGCAAAAAAAAGGAGTTCGTCTATTTAGTGATGAATAAACCGGTTGATGTCGTCACAACCAGAGTTGACGAAAAGGGAAGAACAACAGTGTACGACATTCTTAAAAAAGCACGTTTGAGCGTCGACAGCGGTCATCTGTTTCCCGTCGGCAGGCTTGATATGGATTCCAGCGGTGCGTTAATCATCACCAATGACACTCAATTAGGCGAACAGCTGACAAATCCCGAATCAAACTTCCCCAAAACATATGAAGTAATCTGCAATGGAGTGTTAGATCGGAATGTCGTAAGTGATCTCGCTGCCGGAGTAGTATTGGATGATGGATACAAAACATTGCCGGCTCGAATATCAAAAATGTTTTCGGAAGAGAATGTTTCGGAGTGTGTGATTACGATTGTCGAAGGGAAGAACCGGCAAATCCGAAGAATGTTCGGAGCGATGGGATTTCCGGTGTTGGAATTGAAAAGAACGGCAATCGGTCCGGTCGCGCTGGGAGATCTTGCGCCGGGGAGCATAAGAAAACTTACCGAAACGGAAATTGAAAAATTATCCGGACGCAGGGAAAAACGACAAAGATAACCATATGCCCGCGATTGTCTGCAACATTATTGAAGTCTGTCTGTTTTCATTCGACAACAAAGAGCCGATGTATTTGCTTCTGCGGCGTTCGCCTTCGGAGAAAATTTATCCGGATGCGTGGCAGATTGTAACCGGTTCCGTCGAGAAACGGGAAACAGCGGTAAATGCAGCAATACGCGAGGTAAAAGAGGAAACTGGTTTTACTCCGGTGAAATGGTGGATCGTACCTCATGTCAATACATTTTTTTCCGTTGCTTCGGATACAATGAATCATACGGTAGTGTTTGCTGCTCAAGTCGATGCCGGGAGCAACCCGGTACTATCGGATGAACACTATCAGTTTGAATGGTTCAACATTGAAAATGCCAAACACATGTGCGTCTGGCCCGGACAAATTCAGGCGCTTGATATCATTCATCGGTTCATCGTTAACGGCCACAAAGCATCCGCTTTTTCCGAAATTGCAATGTGAAGAACTTTTATCCGTTGTTTTTTTTTCCGATATTGCAATCGTGCGTAAACGAATACCGCGTTTGTAAACGGAAAATTCATCTTCGTTACTGTTACTCAGGTTCTGTATAATTCAATTATTGCAAGGAGTTTCCATTGTCCATTCTCGTTGTCGGTTCAGTTGCCATTGATGATATTGAAACACCGTTCGGAAAAGCCAACGATGTGCTGGGTGGCTCAGCCGTCTATATTGCTGTTGCCGCAAGCTATTTCACCACGCCGGTGAGACTCGTCGGAGTCGTCGGAGGGGATTATCCGAAACATGCCATCGAGTTTCTGAACGAACGGGGCGTTGATCTTTCCGGATTGGAAATTGTTGAGGATGCAAAAACATTCCGGTGGTCCGGCCGATACCATTACGACCTTAACAACCGCGATACACTCTCGCTTGAACTGAATGTCTTCGAAAAATTCAATCCCAAAATTCCGGATTCGTACAAAAAAACAAAATATATCTGCCTTGGGAATATCGATCCCGCCCTGCAGCAAAAAGTTCTTGAACAGGTGGAGAAACCGAGGCTGGTCGTCGGCGATACGATGAATTTTTGGATCGAAAATAAAAAAGCGGATTTGCTGAATGTAATACCGATGTTTGATGTTTTTATTCTGAATGATTCCGAAGCACGTTTGCTTTCGCAAGATTCCAATCTGCTCCGTGCTGCCAGAAAAATCAGGGAGATGGGAGCAAAAACACTCATCATTAAAAAAGGGGAGCATGGAGCATTGCTGTTCCATGAGGAAAACATTTTTTCGGCTCCCGCATATCCTTTGGAAGATATTTACGATCCTACCGGCGCCGGGGATACTTTCGCCTCCGGATTTACCGCTTGGCTGGCGAAAACGGACGATCTTTCTTTTGAAAACATGAAACGTGCCGTGATTTACGGCAGTACCATGGCATCATTCTGTGTTGAAAAAATCTCCGTGGATGGTCTTCGCGACCTTTCATATTTAAAAATTCAGGATCGGTTCAGAGAATTTATGACTCTGTCAAAATTCGACGAATAAGTTTTTTTTACCGAGCCGGGTTGCTGCAAACGTATCCGGCACTCTCGTTGAGCCCGGTTCTTGAACACATTATCTTCTCAAATCCGCATGCTCAGTATAGAATGGCTTGGTGATCGTGTTCGTTTTTTGGATCAAACCCAATTGCCTCTCAAAGAAGTTTATATTGAGACGTCCGAACTGCATGTGCTTATTGATGCTATTGTCCGACTGAAAGTTCGTGGCGCCCCGCTCCTTGGTATTTCTGCTGCGTACGGAATTTTGCTTGGAGTTCTGGAATATCAGCGCGATGAGAGAGAATTTTCTCTTGAGCGTTTTGACGAAATTGCAGATAAAATCACATCGACGCGCCCGACGGCAAAAAACCTCTTTTGGAGCGTGGAACGAATGCGAAACGTTATTCGTCTAAATCGAAACGAACAAAGCGCACTGCTCTTTGACAAGCTGGAAACCGAAGCCTTGGCGATTCATTCCGAAGACAGGCAAATGTGCGACAACATCGGCCGTTTCGGTTCTTCGTTGATTCATGACGGTGCAGTCATTATCACCCACTGCAATTCCGGCGCTCTGGCAACCGGGGGTATCGGGACGGCCTTCGCTGTTTTGGCAACCGCTCATCAGGAAGGAAAAAAAATTTTCGTCTATGCCGACGAGACTCGTCCGCTTCTGCAAGGTGCACGGCTGACCATGTGGGAGCTCGAGAAAGCGGGAATTCCGTCGGCACTGATCACGGACAGCAGCGCGGCTTGGACCATACGTTCCAAATCGGTCGATCTGATCATTACGGGTGCAGACAGAATCACCGCCAACGGAGATACGGCCAATAAAATCGGAACGTATAATCTTGCGGTGTTGGCCAAAGAACATACCATTCCGTTTTACATCGCTGCTCCGACTTCGACGATTGATCTTTCACTGCCGTCAGGATCGGAAATTATCATCGAGGAGCGGAGCGCGGATGAAATCGTGCGCAGCTTCGGATTGCAAACGGCGCCGGATGATGTTGCGGTGTACGCGCCTGCATTTGATGTCACACCGGCAGCATTGATTTCGGCAATCATCACCGAGCATGGAATCCTGCGGCCGCCGTATCAACAGTCGTTACATGCAGCGGTGAAAGAATGATCACCAAAACCGAAGCGGTTGTCCTGCATGCCATGAAATACCGCGATACGAGCAAAATCGTAACAGTATATTCAAAAAATTTCGGAAAAATAAAAATCATCGCGAAGGGGACGCGCAATCAACGGACGAATACCTTCGGCTCTTCGCTCGAACCAATGACGCATTCGTCCATTGTGATTTATAAGAAAGAGCATGGCGATCTTCACTTGTTGTCAAAAAGCGAAATCGTCACTCCACTGAAACGGCTGCAAGAACGTGCGGAAACTATGTATTCAGGACTGGCATTGGTGGAATTAGTCAACATGGTGATGCACGACGAAGAAGAAAACGAAACGATATTCTCTCTGCTCGTCTCCGCGCTGAAAACGATCGACGGATCGGCAAAAAATTCGGTCAATGCAGTCTGTTCGTTTATGATTCAGTTATTTGATCAATTCGGCTTTGGATTAAACTTAGAATCGTGTATCAGCTGCGGCAAAAAAACCGGCGCCCAAGCGGTGACCGGAGGAATGTTGAGAATATCGGACGGTACATACACCTGTGCCGATTGTTCGGAGGACCGGCAGCAGAGCGGTATGACGATTTCGGGCGGGATGGTGCAATCGCTCCGTTTTTTGGGAACAAATCCAATTGATCGTTCTGTTCACCTATCGCTATCGGCAGCGATGATTGATGATATGACCGATCTTCTTCAAAGATATTTAGGATATCACATTGATGGAGCGAGAACCCTTCGGTCTCTTTCGATGTTACAAAAGTTGTAAAACAATTCGTCTGACACATAGGAGAAGCAATATATGAAACGATCTATTCTTGCGGCATTTGTATTCATAACAATCGGCATAATTTTTGGAGCCGTGCTGGTTTCCGATTTAGACGGTGTTGATTTGGGAATCGCACAGCAGAAGAGAATCACCCTCGGTTCAGGAAAGATTCCCGGCACACCCGATGCCGGACTGGAATCGTTGAACAATGCATTTATGAAAGTATCAAAAGAGGCGACTCCATCCGTGGTCTTCATCAGCGTTACAACAAAAGCCAAAAAAAGGGAAGGAAACGAACAAGAATTTTTCCGCTTCTTCCCCGATCTGCGGTTTCACAATCCTGAAGGTCAAACGCAAGGTGCCGGCTCCGGTGTGATCGTCACCAAAAACGGATATGTCATCACAAACAATCATGTCGTGGAGAATGCCGCAGACGATGGGATTGAAGTCGTATTAAATGATACACGAAGGTTCAAGGCGAAACTGATTGGCACTGATCCTCTGACGGATGTGGCAGTCGTTAAAATTGACGCCGATGATCTGCCGGTGGCGATGATCGGAAATTCCGATAATGTTGAAGTGGGACAATGGGCGCTAGCCATCGGAAATCCGCTTGGTTTGAATTCAACGGTGACTGCCGGCATTATCAGCTATATCGGCAGAGGAAATTTACGGCTGATTGAAGATAGTTACGGCGTGGAAAATTTTATTCAGACCGATGCAGCGGTGAATCCGGGAAACAGCGGCGGTGCACTCGTAAATATCTCCGGCGAGGTAATCGGAATCAATACTGCCATTGCCACGACCAACCAGCGATATCAAGGCTACTCATTTGCCATACCGATAAATCTTGCGAAGAGCGTTGCGTCCGATCTTATCGAGTACGGAAAAGTTGAACGGGGATATATCGGTGTTTCCATCTCACAGGTGGATGAAACGCTTGCGAAGGCAAGCGGACTCGAAAAACCGGAAGGCGTGTTTGTTCAGGATGTGATCGGCGACGCTGCGCGGGCGGCGGGAGTCAAAGCGGGCGATATCATTCTCTCAATCGACGGGAAACCGATGAAGGCGCCGAACGAACTTCAGGCATACATCGCGTCGAAACATCCCGGCGATAAAGTCGCCGTCGTGTTATGGCGGGATGAACGCAAAATTGAAAAAACAATTATTCTGAAACCCCGGTCTGAGAATCGTGCGGTAGCATTAAATAGCCGAGACACCGAGTCCGACGAACCGGACGAATCTTCAGTCCGGTCAATGGAATTTGAACAACTTGGATTTTCAGTCAGAAAAGCGGATACCCGCACCATGAAGGACCGCGATGTCAGCAGCAGCGTGATGGTTGTTAATGTGAAGACGTACAGCGAAGCATTCAACAGAGGATTGAGGGAAGGGGATATCATAGTCGACGCGGATAAAAAACCAATTTCCTCCGTTAACGATTTTGCCAGGATTGTTAAATCGAAAAAGAACGGCGATGCTCTCCTCATGCGCGTCAAAGGAGCGCAGGGAGGACTCAGATTCGTGGCAGTGAAGATCCCTGTCGGTTGAGAAGCCATTGACCCATAAAAGAACAGCCGGACCTTATTGAATGAAATTTCAATAAGGTCTTTTTGTTTTATTTTGTATATTTCTGCAGTCAACACGGCTCCTCAACTACTGTCATCACTATGAAATTTCCTTTTACTCCCGAACATATCATGCTGCAGGAAATGGCGCGTGATTTTTCAAATTCGGAAATTCGTCCCATCGCTTCAAAAATAGACAACGATGAAGCGATTCCTCCCGCGTTAATAAAAAAAATTGCAGAAGTCGGATTATTCGGCACATCAATTCCGGAGGAATATGGCGGCGGAGGTTTTGGCAAGGTTGGATTTTGTCTCGCACAGGAAGAGGTTGCACGGGTCTGCGGATCCACAGCGACGATGATCGGAGCGCATCAATCAATCGGCGCACAGGCAATCATGGTCGGAGGATCGGATGCGCTGAAAAAGAAATATCTTCCCCGGCTGGCGTCGGGAGAGATGCTCGCTGCATTTGCGTTGACCGAAGCAAATGCCGGTTCTGATTCTTTTAACTTATCTACGCATGCGGAAAAACGGGGAAACGTGTGGGTTATTTCGGGAGAAAAAGTATGGATCACAAACGGAGAACTTGCTGATCTGTTTGCAGTGTTTGCGCGGACAGAAAAAGGGATTACAGGATTTGCCGTCGAAAAATTATTTCCTGGAGTCAGTATCGGAAAAAAAGAAAAAAAGCTCGGTATCAAAGGCAGTGTCACTAACACGGTTGCCTTTGACAATGTGGAAGTACCCGAAGAGAACATCATAGGAGTCGACGGCAGAGGATTTTTTGTGGCAATGGAAACGCTTAATTCGGGACGATTGGGATTGGGCGCCGCCTGTTTCGGAGCTGCCAAAGAATTGTTGGAAATGTCGGTGGTGTTTTCAAAGCAGCGAAAACAATTCGGCGAACCGATTTCAAAATATCAGGCAATACAGTTTATGCTGTCGGATATCACCACGTATATTTATGCGATGGAGAACATGGTGTACAAAGCGGCGTTTAAAATGGATAACGGAGATGACATTTCGATGGATGCGGCTGTTGTGAAATTATTTTGCTCCGAAGCGATTTGTGATATTGCGGACAAAGCGCTTCAAATTCACGGCGGGATGGGATTCTCCGCGGAATTGCCGCTTGAACGGTTTTACCGTGATGCACGGATTTCGAAAATATTTGAAGGAACAAATGAAATTCAAAAATTAATCATCAGCAGACAAATCTTGAAACAGAACGGAAAGTGGAATTCATAACTCCGCTCCGGCGGATATTCAATTTGAACACAACACTGGGTATATCGTGATTCGTTATTTTACAGCAGGAGAGTCGCACGGCCAAGCACTCATCGGAATTGTTGAGGGAGTTCCCGCAGGACTTTCTGTCTCTTCGAAATATATCAACCATCATTTATGGCGCCGGCAGCAGGGATACGGACGAGGTGGACGCATGCGCATTGAGTCCGATACGATTGAGATTCTGTCCGGTGTCCGGTTCGGCAAAACGCTCGGTTCTCCGATTGCGCTGATGATCAGAAATAAGGATTGGAAAAACTGGACGGAAAAAATGTCCGTGGATGGGACGGGAACCGGAATTGAAAAAATCTCCCTCCCGAGACCGGGACATGCCGATTATGTCGGAGCGAAAAAATACGGATTCGATGATATCAGAAATGTGATCGACCGTGCAAGCGCTCGTGAAACTGCCATGCGCGTCGCCTGTTGTTCCATTCCGCGGCTCTTGCTTGAGCAATGCGGAATTTATATCGGCAGTCATGTTCTTTCCATCGGTACCGCCGCCGTAAAAAATCGTATAATCCTCGACAGAAATATTGCGGCCGCCGTCGCTAAACAAAATGCATGGGCGGTCGGCACAATGGCCGACGCGTCTGAAGTTCGGATGCTTGATAAGTCTATCGAAAAAAAAGCAATTGATGCCATCAAAGCGTGCAAGAAAAAAGGTGATACGCTCGGTGGAATCTTTGAAGTGATCGTCTCCGGTCTGCCGATCGGATTGGGAAGTTATGTTCATTTTGACAGAAAGCTGGACGGACTGCTTGCCCAGGCAATAATGTCGATCCATGCGGTGAAGGGTGTGGAAATCGGCGACGGGTTTGAAAATGCAAAACGATTCGGCTCGGACGTTCATGATGAAATTATTTCTTCACGGGGCGGAGTCACACGTCCGACCAACCGGGCCGGAGGCTTGGAAGGTGGAGTCACGAATGGCGCCCATTTGATTGTCCGCGGAGCAATGAAACCGATTTCGACCCTGGCGAATCCTCTCAGAACCGTTGACTTGAAAAGCGGAAAAACCGTCCGATCCCGCTACGAACGGTCCGATGTCTGTGCGGTTCCTGCTTGCGCTGTAATCGGCGAAGCTGTTATTGCACCGGTTCTGGCCAATTCAATTTTGGAGAAATTCGGAGGAGATTCGATGAAAGAGTTGAAGAAACGATTAAAATAGAAATGCTGTTGAATGCCCGCCGTCCTAAATCCATAAGATTTTCAGCCAAAGCCGGTTTTTTGAAGGTGCGGCTTCGTGAATAATTAAATTTCCGATCTGCAATTGATATTCACTCCCGCCATTGTTATATTTCCATTGGATTAGAGGTATGATTCAAAGGTTTTTCTCGAAAATATTCGTTAAAGACTTTACATTATCGACGGTTACGTAATATTTAAAAGCCCTTTCAAGCCGGATCGAAAGACGCAGGAGGAGGAAAGTCGCCTTCAGTTCATTATTCCAGTCGAAAAGTATTCATGGGCGCTTAAACAGCAAAGTGCTCGTGCTCAACCAAAACTATGAGCCGTTAAGCGTATGCAACGTTAAAAAGGCCATTATGCTTCTGTTTTTACAGAAAGCAGAGTTGATCGAAGCAAGCAGAGGAAAAGCCATTCGCTCTGTTTCTATTTCGTTGCCGTTTCCGAGCGTTGTACGGCTTTCTGCATTTGTCAGGGTTCCATATAAAAAGATAATTTTGTCCAGAAAAAATATTCTGCGCAGGGACGGACATCGTTGTCAGTATTGCGGCCGCGGGGATGTTCCTTTAACGCTGGATCACGTGCAGCCGCGCTCCAGAGGAGGAGAAGATGCGTGGGAAAATCTTGTTGCAGCGTGCGTAAAATGCAACAACAAAAAAGGGGACCGTACTCCTGCGGAAGCGGAAATGCCGCTGTCGCGAAATCCGATGAAACCGAATCACGTCACGTTCATCAGACATTTTGTGGGAAATATGGATGACCGGTGGAAGCCGTACTTATTCATGCAGTAACATATCGTCGCCGGTTCTGTGCCGGCGGTCTTCATTAGCGTAACAAAGAATTTTTAATGACAAGAGTATTTTGAATATAAAGCGGAAACGAATTTTAAGCGGCATGAGGCCGACCGGAAAACTTCACATCGGCCATCTGGTCGGTGCGTTGGAAAATTGGGTCTCGTTGCAGCATGAGTACGACAATTTTCATTTGATTGCAGATTACCATGCACTGACCACGAGTCTGAATACGGAAGAATTGTACCGGAACTCCATCGACATGGTGATCGATTGGCTGTCGGCCGGCATCAATCCGGAAAAGAGTCCCGTCTTCAGACAGTCGCAAATAAAGGAACATGCAGAACTCCATTTGATTTTTTCGATGCTGACGACCGTTGCACGTTTGGAACGGAATCCGACGGTCAAAGATCAGGTGCGTGATTTGAATATGGATTCGGTTGTTTACGGACATCTGGGATATCCCGTGCTGCAATCCGCCGATATCCTGCTCTACAAAGGAGATCTTGTTCCCGTCGGGGAAGATCAGGTGCCGCATATTGAAATTACGCGGGAAATTGCGCGAAGATTTAATGCACAGTGGGGAAACGTGTTTCCGGAACCGGAGCCGAAGCTGACCAAATTTGCACGGCTGGCGGGACTCGACGGAAATCAAAAAATGAGCAAGTCGCTCGGCAACACGATTTTGCTGTCCGATACTCCCGAAGAGATTCAGAAAAAAATGAAAACGGCCGTTACGGATACAAAAAAAGTTCGTAAGAATGATCCGGGCAGACCGGATATCTGCGTTGTCTTTTCGTATCATCAGAAATTCAACAGCGCAGAGGTGCCGGAGATCAGAACCGGCTGTGAATCAGGCGCTCTCGGGTGCGTGGAATGCAAATTAAAATGTTCGGCCAGAATTGCAGAGTCGCTTGCTCCGTTCAGGGAACAACGGTTGGTGTATGAACGGTCGCCGGAAAAGGTAACCGAAATTCTGGCGTACGGCGAGCAGCGCGCAGCTGCAGTCGCAAAAGAAACGATGTCCGAAGTGCACAGAGTGATGAACATAGGATGATCCGCCGTCAATGGATAAAGGGTACAGAGTAAAATTATCTGACTTTGAAGGACCGCTCGACCTCCTTCTGTTCTTCATCAAACGGGATGAACTGGACATCTACGACATTCCGATTGCGAAGATTACCAAGGAATTTCTCGAATATCTGCAGTACCTTCAGGAATTAAATCTGGATATCGCCGGCGAGTTTATTGTCACCGCCGCGGAATTGATGCAGATCAAAGCGCAGATGCTGTTGCCGCGTCCCGAAGGAGAAGGGGAAGAGGAATTCGATCCGCGCGCAGAATTGGTCCGCCGCCTGCTGGAATACCGGCGGTGGAAAGAGATGGCGGAAGAACTGGAGCGCAAACAGATTCAGCAGCGGAAACTTGCGTACAGAGGAAACTTTCAGCACGATCCGAAACAGGTCGAAACCGGTGATGCCGATGATATTTTCCGCGATGTCACCCTGTTCGATCTGATCGCATCCTTCCAGCATGCAGTCAACAAGATGCCGCGGAAACATGTGCACGAAATCAACAGACTGAATGTTTCCATCGACGAACAAATGGAGTATGTCATCAATCTCTTCAAGGAAAAAGATGAAGTCTCTTTCTTTGACATTATCGTATCGATGAAGGAAAAAATAAGAATTGTCGTCACGTTCATCGCAATTCTGGAGTTGATGAAGCAGCAGATTATCGCAGTCAACCAATACGACCCGTACAAGGATATCACCATCGTGAAAGTCGGCAACAAGGAAATAGTCGCACCCGACTCATCCTATTAACCAAGAGAATATGATTCGTATTGATAACGATCGGAGAAGCTCATGAGCAATGTTCAAACAGAGGCGGTGCTGGCGGAAGAAGCGGCTGTCGAGACCGAAGTACGGAATATCATTGAAGCACTGATCTTCGCAAGCGATGAACCGATGTCGGCACGGTTCATCCGATCGATTGTGGATGATGTGAATAAGGATATTCCTCCCGCCGAACAGTATGTGGTAAATGCGGAAATTGTCAAAAAAGCTGTCGGAGAACTCAACCGCGGATACGGAAGGATGGGCAGCGGATTCCGGATTATTGAAATCGCCGGCGGTTATACATATGCAACAACGGAACAGTTTTCATCCTGGGTGGGAAAACTCGCAAAGGAAAAAGCGCGAAGACGTCTTTCCCCCACGGCGGTTGAAACACTGGCAATCATCGCCTACAAGCAGCCGATCGCCAAAGGAGAAGTGGAATTCATCCGCGGCGTGAATGTCGACTACATTATCAATGCGCTGCTGGAAAAAGATCTGATTCAAATTACCGGCCGCGCTCCGACTCCCGGACGGCCGCTGTTGTACGGTACCACAGCGAAATTCCTGGAGCATTTCGGTCTGAATGACATTTCCGATCTTCCGAAACCACGCGAAATCTCCGAATTGATCAATGATACGGAGCTGGAAGTGGATCGCAGACTGCTCGCAGAACAGCAGGAACTTGAATTCCGCGAAGATCTGGAAAAGAAAATGGACGGCTCGGAGGGGTCAAAAAATAAACCTCAGCGGGGAACAAAGATCAGCGTGCCGGAGGATATTCAGAGTGCGAATCGTGCGCGTATCGGGAAAACGGAAGAGCCGTCACCACCTGCTGCGACAGAAGGAAAGAATATTGAAGAAGGAGATCAATCATCAAACATCAATTTGACAACAGGCGAAGCGGCGGTGGAAAGAGCAGTCCCGGCGACCGAAAACGTGATTCACGAAAAAGTTCCGGACCTTCCGCTCAGCAGCGATCACGATTCAAGGATAAACGACGAAGCGGATCGCCATCCGGTGCATCCGGAGGAACCGCAGGAAAAAGGAGTGATCGAAATCGATTTCCATCAGCCGATCGAAACAGATCCGGCGCCGGTGACAGATCGGATGCCCGACGAACAACCAGATCTTTCGGAACCACTGAAGGACGAACCGGCACCGGAAGAAGCGACAGAAAGCGTACAGGATCGTTTAGTACATCAGGAAATCAGCGCACCGTCCGCCGAACTGCCGTCCGGAGAACCCCGCACAGAAGAACTCCAGACAGAAGAAACAACAGGGTGGAGCAAGTGGAAGAACAAGGTCAAAACGTTCTTCCAGAAACTCTTCGCTTAAACAGGTTCCTGGCAATGGTCGGCGTTGCTTCACGAAGAGCTGCCGAAGAAATGATTACCAACGGCGAAGTGGAGTTGAACGGCGCTGTTGTGACAGAACTCGGTACCAAAGTGAATCCGAACAGCGATGTCGTCAAAGTGAACGGACAGACATATTCGCTGGCTCAGAAACTGGTGTACATTCTTCTTCACAAACCGAAAGATTTCATCACCACATCCAGCGACGAAAAGGGCCGCAGAACCGTTCTGGATCTTGTCAACGTTCGTGAACGGGTTTATCCGGTAGGCCGATTGGACCGGCAGACAACCGGAGTGCTGCTTCTCACAAACGACGGAATGCTCGCCAATAAACTGATGCATCCTTCCAGCAACGTCATCAAATCGTATCATGCATCGCTTGATAAAGGACTTGATATGGTTCACGCCGAAAAAATTTCACGCGGCGTGTATTTGGAAGAAGGGAAAACAGCTCCCGCTGAGCTGGAGATAATACCGGGAACCAAAAACAGAGAGATCGTCATTCATATTCACGAAGGGAAAAATCGTCAGGTTCGCCGGATGTTTGAGTCATTCGGGTATGAAGTGGATAAATTGCATCGAGTGCAGTATGCCGGACTGACGGTGCACGGACTGCAGCGCGGGATGTGGAGATATTTAACCGATAAAGAAATTCGGCACTTAAAAAATCAGATTCCCGGCTCCACCACACCTGTTCAAGAAAAATAATCACTATGAATTTTGAGCGCAGTTCCGGAGTACTCCTTCATCCCACGTCGCTTCCCGGTCCATTCGGATCGGGTGATCTCGGCGCCACCGCGTATCATTTTGTTGAATGGCTCGTTGTTGCAGGACAAAAAGTATGGCAAATGCTTCCGCTGGGTCCCGTCGGCATGGGTGATTCACCGTATATGTGTCTTTCCGCCTTTGCGGGTGAACCGATGCTCATTGATCTGCAGGAATTAGTAGACCGGTCATGGCTGCCTGCACGCGAAATCGATCAGACACCGCACTTCAACAGAAACAAAGTTGACTTCGGAGCGATTCGGTCATTCAGAATGGAAAAGCTTCGTATCGCCGCCGATACATTTTTCTCGTCGGGAACCAAAACAGATAAGGAAGATTTCAAACGCTTCTGTGCAAATCAGAAATCGTGGCTTGAAGATTACGCACTCTTCATGGCGTTGATACGTGAGTTCAACGGTTCCGAATGGAATACATGGGAGAAGGATATCGTTCTGCGTGTGCCGGCGCGGATGAAAAAAATCCGAACCGAACTGGATCATGAAATCAAATTCTGGGAATTTACCCAATGGTGTTTTTTCCGGCAATGGTTTGCGTTGAAAAAATATGCAAATGAGCGCGGCGTGAAGATCGTCGGCGACATTCCCATCTTTATCGCTTTCCAAAGTGCCGATGTCTGGGCACATCCGAACCTCTTTCATCTTGATAAGAACATGAAGCCGACCGTGGTGGCCGGCGTTCCGCCCGATTATTTTTCCGCCACAGGACAGCGGTGGGGAAATCCTTTGTATAATTGGAAAGCAATGCATGACGAAGGTTATTCGTGGTTCATCGACCGGATTAAAACAACGCTGGAACTTGTCGATATTGTCCGCATCGATCATTTCAGGGGATTCGCCGGATATTGGGAAATTCCCGCAGCGGAACCGACGGCGCAAAACGGAACGTGGGTGAAAGGTCCGGGTGCCAAATTTTTTGACGTGGTCGAACGGAAGCTCGGAAAAATGCCGATCATCGCCGAAGATCTGGGGGAAATCACTCCTGATGTCATTGAACTGCGGGACCGGTATAACTTCCCCGGCATGCGGATTCTTCAATTTGCATTTGCAGGCGATTCGAAAAATAATTTCCTTCCCCATAATTATGTTTCCAATACTGTGGTCTATTCCGGAACGCATGACAACGATACGTCGCTCGGATGGTTTCATTCCGCAACACATCGGGAACGGACATTTGTCACAAAATATGCCGGAACGGACGGAAGGGAGATTCACTGGGATCTGATCCGCATCGCTTCTCAGTCCGTAGCAGATATGGCAGTCTTTCCGTTTCAGGATGTGCTCGGGCTCGGAACGGAGGCAAGAATGAATATGCCGGGACTCGGCGTCGGCAATTGGTCCTGGCGTTTTGTATGGGACGATGTGAAACCGTGGCACGCACTGCGGCTCTATGAAATTTCAGCGTTGACGAACAGAACAAATTCAGATCGGCTGGATCTTCCGAAATATCCCGAAGGAAAATATCAGCCGTAGATGTACATTTCAGTCACTAACTCACATTTACACATGAAGCTCAATTATTTCATCGCCGTTCTTCTCTCAATCATTGTTACAGGGTGTGCATCGCTGTTGAGTCCGGGGCGAAGATCAATTGCACCGGTTGAACAATTGAAATCGGAACTGGCACAGAAATTCGATGATTCCAACTTTGTCAATGCCCACTGGGGAGTGTTGATTCAATCGCTGAAGACCGGCGAAACCATCTACGCGCGCAATGAACGGAAAATGTTCATGCCGGCTTCGAACATGAAATTGGTAACATCCTCCGCGGCAACGATGCTGTTGACTCCCGAGTATCGGTACATGACGCGGTTGATGACGAACGGCGAGATAAGAGACAGTGTGCTGGTGGGGGATTTGATTGTTGTCGGCAGCGGAGATCCGACAATCTCGGGAAGATTTGACAGCGGTAATGTCACCATCACATTTACTCAATGGACCGATTCGCTGAAAATGCTCGGCATCAAAAGCATTAAGGGCAATATCATCGGTGACGATAATTGTTTTGACGATGATTTTTACGGCACCGGCTGGTCGGCGGACTACGAAACGGATTATTATGCGGCTCAGATCAACGGACTTCCGTTCAATGATAATTGTATTGATATAACGATCGTTCCTACGGATTCGGCAGGTCAAAGCTGTTCCGTTGCTGTCATTCCGAATACCGCTTATGTTCAGATCGTCAATCAAACAATGACGGCTGCTCCGTCGGATTCCGTCCGTGAAATTATCTTCGAACGGAGTCGCGGTACGAATGTCATTTACGTCCGCGGGACGATTTCGGCAGGGAGTAAACCATGGACGGAATCGGTGACGGTTGAAAATCCGACGCTCTATACTGTAACGGTGTTGAAGGAAGTGCTTGAATCCAACGGAATTCCTGTCGGCGGAACTCCTTTGGATGGAGATGAATTGCGCGATACGCTGCGGTATGACTCCGCACGTCAACTTGCTTCGTACACCTCTCCGCCATATTCGGAAATTATGAAGGTGATCAATAAACCGAGTCAAAATTTTTATACCGAACAGGTTGTGAGAACAATCGGTAAAGAAGTGCACGGTGTCGGTTCTATGAAAAACGGCAGGAAGGCAGCCCTTCCGGTGCTGGCACAATGGGGAGTAGATACTGCCCGGCTTCGTTATGCGGACGGCTCCGGATTATCGCGGTTGAATCTTGTTACTCCTTCCGACATCGTCTCCATTCTTTCCGGAATATCGAAAGGAAAATATTTTTCGGCGTTTTATGAATCACTGCCCATTGCGGGCGTTGACGGTTCGATAAAGCATAGAATGAAAGGAACGTCCGCCGAAGGGAATGTGCATGCAAAAACCGGTTATATCGGATATGTCCGGGCATTGTCCGGATATGTCACCAGCCGCGACGGAGAAATGTTCGTATTTTCCATGATTGCCAATCATTACACCGTCCCGACATCGTGGGCGGAACAGATTCAAAACAGCGTCTGTGTGGCATTGTCGGATTTTTCGCGAACGCCTTCCGCAGTCCGCTCGGAAAAGATAAATCAATAATTCGTTGAACGATGGAAGTCCCGATATGAGTGAAGACTTAAAAAAAGAATACCATGAAGAACTGAACACGCTGATGAAGCGACGCCGGGAGGAACTGGAGCATCTGCGGACATCGGGTGTGGATCCGTATCCGTACGGTTTCGAGAGAAATTCGAATGCCAGGGAAATCCGGGAGCAGTTTAAAGACGATATGCCTCAATGGATCGTGTCGGTGGCAGGCAGAATCATGTCGATTCGGCGCATGGGAAAAGCATCATTTTGTCATCTGCAGGATATGACCGGAAGGATTCAAACGTATTTAAAGAAGGATGATCTCGGCGAAAGTTACGATCATTTTAAACTGCTTGATATCGGCGATATTATCGGTGTGGAAGGTTATGTGTTCAGAACAAAAATGGGCGAAGTATCCGTCCATGCGCAAAGAATTGTGCTGCTGTCGAAATCAATGCGTCCGCTTCCCATCGTGAAAGAAAAGACCGATGACCAGGGAAACACAGTCCGATTCGATCCGTTTTCGGATAAAGAACTACGGTACCGGCAGCGATATGTTGATTTGATCGTCAATGCGGGAGTGAAGGAAACATTCATCAAACGTTCGATGATTCTCCGTCAGATGCGTGCATTTTTGGATGAGAAAAATTTTCTGGAAGTCGAGACGCCTGCGCTTCAGCCGCTTTACGGCGGAGCCAGCGCCCGGCCGTTTCAGACGCATCACAATGCGCTCGACATTCCGCTGTATCTCCGTATTGCCGACGAGCTGTATCTGAAGCGGTTGATCGTCGGTGGATTTGACGGAGTTTATGAAATCGCAAAGGATTTCCGGAATGAGGGAATGGACCGAACGCACAATCCTGAATTTACCATGATGGAATTGTACGTTGCATACAAAGATTATCTCTGGATGATGGAACTGGTCGAACAGATGATCTTTTCAATTGCACAATCGCTGAACGGCAGCGCAACGGTGCAACTGGGTGGCAATCAAATCGACTTTTCGCCGCCATGGAAGCGGTTGTCAATGTTCGGTGCAATCGAACAATTTACCGGAAAACAACTGAGGGGGAAGAATGAAGCGGAACTCCGGGCCATAGCGAAGGAGCTTTCGATCGATCTTGATCCTGCGAGCGGGCCGGGAAAAATTATTGATGAAATTTTCAGTGTGACGGTGCAGCCGAAACTGATTCAGCCGACGTTCATTATGGACTATCCGGTGGAATTATCGCCGCTTGCAAAAAAACACCGGTCGGAAGAGGGACTCGTCGAACGATTCGAAGGATTTGTGAACGGACAGGAAATATGCAACGCGTTCAGCGAGTTGAATGATCCTCTTGATCAGCGCGCGCGGTTCGAAGAGCAGGTGAAACTCCGCGACCGTGGAGATGAAGAAGCGCAAACGATGGACGAAGACTTTCTCCGTGCGCTCGAGTACGGCATGCCGCCGACCGCCGGACTTGGAATCGGCATTGACCGGCTGGTCATGCTGTTAACGCAGCAGGAACATATCAGAGATGTCATTTTCTTTCCGCAAATGCGTTCCGAAAAATAATAAAGAACGTTCAGCAACAACGACGATGCAATCAAATAGATTGCCGCTTCGGTTGGAATTATTTTTTAAATATTTATGACTCGAGTTCTGTTTCTCCCGCTGTTGTTCGCAACCCTTCTGCTGAGTTCATGCGACGAAGAATTGCCCCCCGTCAATAATCCCGAACATCTCTTCACCTCGTACATTACGGCGGAATATGTATACCAAAGCGACACTCGTCCGACGCGGTCAAGCATCAACATCTATCTTGTGTTGAAAAATCAATATGACGAAACAATCTCCGATTTTGCACAGATGTCCGGAAGCATATCCATTGAATGGATCGCACCTCCCGAACGCCGGGGAGCAAACGTTCCGACCCGCACCGACCATTTGAATTTGGATAATCTTTTCCGGGCGGAGGGATTTGAATTTGCCACGAACAAAATATCGATCAATCCGAGGGATTCGGTCGTACTGTTATATCAATGGGATCTTAAGACGGATGACAGCACGCATCTGTTGTCGCAGTTCAACTACACCGTTGATCAGAGCTGCCTTGTCAATGCCAATGCGAACAACGATCTTGGATACCGGTCAATCTCCGGAAAAGAAAAATTTATCATTCGGTCTTCCGTGCAGGTATTTCGCAAGAGCGGCACCGTGTATGTTCCATCGAAAGAAGTATCCCTTTGTTTTGTCGCAGCCAATTTCGGGGAGCGGGGAACGTGCGATAAAATTAATCCAATCAATCCATGCAGTTCACTTCCGTAATAAATTATCCGCGTGAAACGATTTAAGCACACTCGTTATTCTCTTATTCTTCTTTCTGTCTGCTGGACGAATGTTTGGCCGTTTCAGATCACCGCTGAAGGTTCAGGAGTCTTTTGGGCGCCAATGACGATTAATAACGTCGTCGCATGGTACGCGTCCGACGGCCGGCAGGAAATTTCCAATACCGATCTTAAAATCACAGGAACATCGTTTCCCAGAAAAACAGTATCAACGATCTCCGCATCCGGCGTATTATTGACAGGTATGAGCAATCAAACCGGAACACCATCACCGTTCACGACCGGATCGATGTATGCATCGTCGTTCCGTCAGGGTTCCATTATCGGTACGCGCACCGGTATTGTTGAAGACAGATTCTCCCCGAATCTCAGAATTTGGCGGATCAGAAAGGATTTCGCGACGGCAGATCTTCGAAGCGATGCGGCGGATACATACCGACTGGACGATAAGCAAGTCAGTCTTCGCGACGTCAAACGGTTGAGGGATGAATATAAAAGAGACTGGATCGAATGGCCGGCAGCCAAAGGTGCTCCGTATTACGACAGAAACGACAATAATATTTACGATCCGAAATTTTATACCAATGAATTCGGCGTTGAAGTTCCCGATTCACTTTCCGATGAACCGGGGCTGGCAAACGCAGACCAGGTTCTCTGGTATGTTTTCAATGACGGGGGAAATCCTTCCCTGTGGGGAAGCACATCGCTCGGACTTGAGATTCAATTGACGGTGTGGGGATATAAAGATGATGACGTACTAAAAAATTCCCTGTTTAAGCGCAGCAGAATAATATTTAAAGGAACGGCATCATCCGCCCCAACGGCATCCTTGACGCAGATCTATGCGGGACAATGGGCAGACATTCCGCTTGGACAAGCAACGGATAATTATGCCGGTTCCGATTCGCTTACCGGATTGGGATTTGTGTACAACTCAAAAACTCTTGACAACGAGTATGTAAAATTTTCCCTTGTTCCCCCTTCAGTCGGATATGATATACTTCAAACGCCGGTTGTTGTCGGTGTAGTGTCTGACTCGGCGTTGCTCAATTTTTCTTTTATAAAAGGGAAAAAAAATCTTCCCGTATCTTCGATAACCTATACATCAAACCTGAACAGAATTCCTGCTCAAAACGCATCCGGTGCGGATGGAATTGCGAATGCACTGAAAGGATTGGCGACCAATCCGTTGATTCCGGTTCTGGATCCTCAAACGTCGAAACCTTTGAACTTTTGGTCTCCGGGTGATCCGGCGCAGCAAAGCGGATGGATTGACGGCGTCCGTGAACCGGCCGGCACGCGCACGTTGTTTGTTTCAAGCGGACCTTTTTCGATGGCAATCGGTGATACACAGGAGATCGTCGTTGGACTGACTGTCGGCCGCGGAAATGACCGGCTTTCAAGCGTTAAAAATTTAAAATTCAATAATAAAATCGCTCAGGAATATTACACGTCGCTCGTTTCGAGGAATTCCGCTTTCCCCACTCCGGGTGCGACAATTTCAGGACTGGACAAGACCATTATTGTTGAATGGGAAAAAGATACCGCTTCCCTTAATCGCATCGAGCAGTTCAATGCGGGCGGAATGCGCTTTGAGGGTTACCATGTTTTTCAATTGCCGACGGCCCTGTCGCCGCGATCCGATTGGAAATTAGTTGCGACGTTTGATCTCAAAAATGAATTCACACAAATTTTGGAAGAAGTGTTTAACCAAACTTCGGGTAATGTTGAAACAATCGTACGGCATTTCGGTACAAATTCCGGAATATCGAGATATATGATTCTAACAAACGATTCGCTACATAGTGGGCCGCTCATAAACGGCAGGGAATATCATTTTGCGGTCACGGGGTATTTTGTGAACCAGAACACTCAAGCGGCGATACGTTCTCAGGAAAGCTCTCCAAAAATATTATCGGTCGTTCCTCAATGGAATAAACCGGAATCGGTCATTCCATATTCATTAAACGACACGTTGACAACAATTGCGGAGGATCTTATCGGGTCAAGCGACGGCGGCGTGGGAGTAAGAATCCTCGATCCGTATGCCGTTCCCGGGGGTATGTACGATATTTGGTACGGAAAAGCCGGTGCGGCAAATCATTGGACAGTCGTAAAAAATATTTCGGGAACCGAATACACTACTGTATCTGCTGCACTTGTGACCGGAGAAATGGTGCCCCGCCCGAATCCGCTGCCGAATTCGTCCGGAAATATTTCATTTACGCTCAACGATGATAAAAATGTCATCACTTATAAGGGAAAAGTATCATCGCCGAATTCTGTGGTTTCTGTAGAAGCCAGAATCGGACCGAAAAGTTTCAACGGCACTCTTGCAAAAACGCTTCAATTCCAGGGAGATTCGATTTTCGGAACTTGGACGAACAAAGATCCTTTAGAACCGCTGACACCAGAACATATCAGCGAACTGACAGCAGGGACGATGTATATTGTCGTAAAAACAAACAGATTTCCCGCCGGTGAAATAAGAGGAAATTTTCTTAACGGAATGACACTCAGATCATCCCTGCCGATTCCCGACCTGGCGACCAGTTCACGCTCAGTGTTTTCATTTACCGAAAACAGATTCCCAAATGAAGGATTTTCGTTATTTGTTGCTCCTGCGCCGATAGGATATAAATCGGGACGCCAGGTGTTCCCGAGCGACTGCAATGTGATTAACCAAACAAACTCCGAAGGAACATTTTCTTTGATTGGTCCCGGATATACCTGGGGATCAAACCGTTATCATGAATCGGTAATCGAATTCAGATTTACCGGCGATTCAAATAGAGCAATTACGCTGGCCAAAGTGCCGGCAGAAACAAAATTTATTTATGTACCGTTTCAGGTGTTCAAGGATTCAATCAGGGTTGTGCCGGTTATCCAGAATACACTGGCGTCGGATTCCGCGTGGAATATAAAAGGGAATGCATTTCTAAACGGTCAACCGTTGTTTGACAATATTTCCGGTATTGCCGACAATGTCGATTTTGTCGGAAATGATATTTCATATGACGCGGTGTTCGGATCGGGAGAACTTCCGACGAGCAATTCGATCAAAGGCAGATTGATCAACGGAGTAAACCATATTGCACAGAATATTACGTTCGTTAATTCAAAAGGGGACGGGCTGCCGCCCGCACCGGGAACAATTGTGAGGTTGACACCGTATAAAACGATTAAAGCGGGAGATATTAAACGGATCACCCTGCGATCAGCACAGCATCAGAACAAGAGCGCCGCAAAACAAAAGATCGATGCGGTGAATGTATTTCCTAATCCGTATTATGGTGTGAATACTGCGGAGCGGGATCTCGGCAATAAATACATAACATTTTCCCGGCTTCCAAAAAAAGCAAAAATTAAAATCTACAATTTGGCAGGAATCCATGTCCGCACGCTTTTAAAAAACACTCCGGATCAGTTTTTACCGTGGGATCTGAAAAATCAGAGCGGAAATTTTGTGGCGAGCGGTGTCTATCTTGCATATGTCGACATGGAAGGAATCGGTACTACCGTTCTTAAAATTGCAGTCATCATGGAACAGCAGCAAATTAACAGCTATTGAAAATAATGAATCGTACATATCCCGCAATTATTTTTACTGCACTACTTTTTTTGAATCTTTCATGTATTGACCGGGATACCATTGCCGGGTCAGGAAAGGAAGTGCCGGACAGTATGACCGGAGCCGGCGGCAATTTCCAGTCCGGAACAATCCGCAGTCAGCTGCCGCTTCCTCTTCGAGTCCGCGTGCTCGCATCCAACGGAAATCCGGTCAGAGGTGTAATTGTGGAGTTCTCCAATCCTCAGGGGAGAGTCAGTTTCAGCGATACAACGGCAATCTCTGATGGTGACGGGTACGCTTCCACGAAAGTCACACTGGGAACTACCGCAGACTCTGTTAAAGTGTATGCTACCGTGATCGGTCTGAAAGGATCGCCGGTGTTGTTTTCGCTGCTTGCTCGTGCATCATCAGAAGCACGGGCGGAAAAATTCAGCGGTGATCTGCAATCCGGCATCGTCACAGGACAATTAAGTTCGCCGATAAAGATACAGGTGTTCGATCCGTACAACAATACGGTAAAAGGGGTAACAACCATATTTTCGACATCGCACGGTTCCTTTTCTCCTGCTGTCGTTCAATCCGACAGCAACGGATTTTCGTCATCGGTCTGGAAGTTAGATTCATTAGCCGGTACGAAATCTGCCGTCGTATCATTTCCGACACTCCCTTCGGTGACATTACAGTTTTCCGCAACTGCGCTTGCACATACTCCTGCCACAATGTTTGCATTGACCAATGATTCGATTTACTCCCTGGAGGGAATTCAGGTTCCGGGCGGAATACAGGTTAAAATGGTCGATAAATACGGGAATCCGACGCCAGGACATCAGGTACAATTTTCTGCGACAGTCGGTTCGCCGGCCATCGGATTGCCGGTTGCCTTGACCGGTTCAACGGGAATTGCTTCGACGTCCATCACACTGGGATACGGCGACTCCGTTGCAAAAGTACGGGCGGTTTCGCCTCAATTTTCATTGCCGCAGGTTGATTTCACATTTTTTCAGTATGTCTATCTGCAAATCGATTCACTGCGGAGCAGCGGAGGGCTCGTCGATTTGTTTTGGGAAAAAAATTTGAATTCGGGATTTAAGAATTACACACTGGAACGATGTTCGTCGTACGCGTTTGATCAAACCACAATCATTGTTGCAGTGATTACGGATGAAAATGTAACTTCCGTCACCGATAATACGGCTTCCGTCAATTCATCCCCGTTTTACAGGATAAAAGTGAATTACACGAATGGTTTTTATTTCCATACTAATATTCGGCAAGTAACGGTATCGCCATGAAAAGTCTGACTGCTCAGACAGTGGTGTTTATGTTTTCCGGATTAATGCTGGCATCGTGTGATGAATCGCTTCCGGCCCGAAAAAATATTGACCATTTATTCACATCAACGATTACGTCGTCCTTTTACCGGGAGAACGGAACGAATTACATCCGGCTGCTTTATACCGTGAAAAATTATTCGGACGAAACCATTCAGGAGAATGCCGTACTGAACGGATCAATGGAAGTTACCTGGATTCCCTCGAGACCCGAGGAGTCTCCGACCGGAATCAATATGACACGCTCGTTCCTGTTTTCAAAAGATCATATATTTACTTCCAAAGGTTATGACAGAACAACCGGAAAATTGTTAATGGAACCGGGAGATTCCATAGTATTTTTTGTTCAATGGAATCTGAAAACAAACGACAGTACGTTTCTGCCTTCGTACTGGGGAACGGTGAATGATAATCAATGTTCGGTGTTGTACGCGAACGGATTTACCGGAAGCCGCAGGATAACCCTGCGGCAGCGTTTTTCGATTTCAGGACAGGTAAAACTGTTTGATAAACTTGCAATCCTGTTTTCGCCGCCGTCAATGGTGGAGCAATGTTATGTTGCTCCGTTCGTGCAGGAAGTAAATCCTCCGACAAGTCCATGCGTCAATGTTAATATCATCAATCCCTGTACGATTATCGGCCAATGAAAAATTATTTATTCTTGCTGTTGTTTCTCATTCCGTGCACTCTGTTTTCCGGTATTACGGGAACACTTGAAGGAAAAATCACCGACGCTTCAAACGGCGACCCGGTCATTTCCGTTACCGTGCAGATTCTCGGAACAACCATCGGCACAGTGTCAAATCTGGAAGGATATTATCAGATACACAACATCAGAGCCGGCGTGTACGATGTAAAGTATACTATTTTGGGATTTAAGAGTGTCATCCTGAAAAATGTCGCCATCAACTCCGATGTCCGGACGCGGATGGATGTCCAATTGGAGCAGTCGACCGTTGAACTGAATGCTGTAGAGATTTATTCTCAGAAACCGCTGATTCAGAAAGATCAACCCTCCACCTCCTTTTCGATCGGTGAAATTAAGATGGAAAAACTTCCTGTGACATCATTTCAGGAAGTACTATCGCTGCAGCCGGGAGTGACAATCGAAGGAAATGTGCGCGGCGGAAAAACGAATGAAGTGATTTATCTGGTGGATGGCGTACCGGTGCAGGATTATGTTGCAGGAGGATTGGGGACGGAACTTCCGAAAAGCTCCATCGGCGGTATGACGATTTACACCGGCGGTTTTGAAGCGGAGTATGGAAACGCAATGTCCGGAGTGATCAATGTTATCACAAAGGGAGGCGATAACACACACCGTATGTCATTCCGGTTTGAAAAGGATAACTGGATTCCATCGAAATGGAATAAACAGGTAGACCAGTTGAACGAAGGTGAATTCAGTTTCAGCGGTCCAATAGTACGGAATAAAGTGTACTATCTTTCAGCCACCATTCTTCGATTTACCAATACACGCTGGTGGCAGGATATGAATAATTTTTTTGAATCTCCGAATAGTTCCGAGCTTTCCGGTATGGCAAAGGTGGACTATCTGGCCAGCGAATCAGTGCGGTTGACAGGACAAGGAATTTATGCGTATAAGGACTGGAGAGATTATGAGTACAGCTGGAGGTATAATCTTGATGGTCTGCCCGAGAGAAATCGATTGTCTCTTCGGGGAGTGATGACCTTAACGCAGACATTGTCCGACCGTTCGGCATACTCTCTGAGTTTCACTCATTTCTACATGAGAAACAGATTCGGGGAGGCAACAAAGGACAAGATTGACATCCAGCCGTATCAGTACGACATATTTTTACGGTACGTTGTCGGCGGCAGAAAAAACTGGTGGGCAAATATTCAGCAGCTTGTGCAGACGGTCAAAGGTGATTTTACATCTCAAGTGGATGATGCCCAGTTGTTTAAAGCCGGTTTTGAATTTAATATGTACGATATTTTTTATGATCTCGTCAAATTTGAACCGCAGAGGACATATTTCGGCAAACCGATTGAGAATGCGCCGTTGTTGAATTTCAGCAATCTATATGAATATTTCCCGCGTTCCGGAAGCGTGTACATTCAGGATAAGATTCGGTTTTCGCTGGATGGTTCGGTGCTTAGTCTGGGCGTGCGGTGGGATTTCCTCGATCCGCGTGCTGAACGGCCCCTTGTTGAATTTATTCCGAGCACTAACAACGAATTTAAGCAACAGATTGTCGGATACAAAAAAACTTCCATGAAACAGGCTTTCAGTCCCCGGGTGGCGTTTGCGGCGCCGATGGGACCGAACAGCATGTTTTTTGTGAATTTTGGATTTTATTTCCAGTATCCGTTGTTTGAATATTTATATACCGGTATTAATCCGCCCCAAATCCAAAGCGGGGCGAGAAGTGTTCTGACGGGAAATCCTGATCTTGATCCGGAGCGGACCATTGCTTGGGAAATCGGATACAAACATGCCGTGAACGAAAATTATGTCGGTTCGGTTACATTTTTCAGGAAAACGGTAAAGAATCAAATCGATTCAAAAACGCTGATCCCGTTCGACAGTAAGGCGGGCGGGGATTACGGCTTCGCGCAGTATGTGAACAATGCAAATGCCGAAGCACAGGGGATTGAGTTTGTCATCAGCAGGGAACGGGATGAATATCTCTCCGGCAGTCTTTCTTATTCTTTCATGTATACCGAAGGATCGAGTGATGTGGCGAACCAGTCCATCAATCAGGCTCAATGGGGATTTCCGATTAAGGCGACATCATTTCCGTTAAGCTGGGATCAACGGCATTCGGTGAAAGTAGATGTGGAAACTACACTGCCGTACTCGGTCGTCATGAATGGAATTCTTTGGTTCAATACACCGAAGCCATATACATTTTTTCCGACGCGGGACGGATTTACGCCGGTAGACAGCACCAAAGATTTTTTGCCGAACAACGCGCGGATGAAGAATGTGCTGTTTGGAAACGTGAAACTGTCGCGTGAGTTCACTTTTGACAATTATCAAGGTCTTACGCTGACAGTCTATGCGGATGCAAGAAATATTTTTAACACGAAAAACATTAAATGGATCGATTCGAACGGCAGAATCGGCGGGGAACTTTTCGATCCCGGAGCGTATTATGAACTTAGACGGGTCAGGGTGGGATTGTCCGTATTGTTCTGATTTTCCTCAACTTGCATTTCGATCTATTTTCTTGTTACTTGAGTGAAAGAGACAATATTTGACGCTGATTTCCGTCAAACAGTATACAAGAATTCGAATGTTTAATATCCACTAAACCGTTATGAGCAAAGATTTTAGGAGCGTTATTATGAAGAAGAGATTTTCCATCCCGCTGATCGTCACGGTGTTTCTCGTTGCGTTCATCGGTGGAACACAAGTGAACCATTTGATTTCGGGTGATAATATTTATGAACAACTCTCGAAATTCAAAGATGTGCTAAGCTTAACGGAGAAATACTATGTGGAAGACATCGACTCCAAAGCTTTGACCGAAAGTGCGATTAAAGGATTTCTTCAGGATCTTGATCCTCATTCCGTCTACATCAAACCGCAACAGATGCAGCGGGTAACGGAAGATTTCCAGGGACGATTTGAAGGCATTGGCGTTGAATTTTCGATTGTGAATGATACCATCACCGTAGTGCAGCCGATCGGAGGAGGTCCAAGTGCATCACTCGGCATCATGTCCAACGACAAAATCGTCGTCATTGACGGAAAGAGTTCGGTCGGATTTACGACCGAGCAGGTGATGAAAAGTCTAAAGGGACCGAAGGGCACAAAAGTATCGGTCGGAATTTCAAGGGTCGGTGTCAAAGAATTGCTGGAGTTTGAAATAGTCCGGGATGTCATTCCGCTCTACAGCGTAGACGTTTCGACAATGCTTAATGACAGAGTCGGATATATCAACGTTACCCGCTTTGCGGAAACCACGAACAAAGAAATGATGGCCGCGCTGCAAAAACTCTCGGCTCAGGGTATGAAGGAGTTAATTCTTGACCTTCGTTCCAACCCCGGAGGATATTTGGATCAAGCGGTGAAAATGTCCGACATCTTTCTTGAGGCCGATGCAAAAGGAAATCCCCGCAAAGTAGTCTACACCATAAGCAGACGAACGGAGTTTAATGAAGAATATTTTGCATACACCAACAAATCGGAATATGAAAAAATGCCGTTAATCATTCTTCTGTCGAATGGTTCAGCATCTGCCAGCGAGATCGTCTCCGGTGCAATGCAGGATTGGGACCGCGGATTGATCGTCGGCGAAACCAGCTTCGGCAAAGGACTAGTGCAAAAGCAATTTCCTCTCACCGACGGTTCGGCATTGCGGCTGACAATTTCGCGGTACTATACACCGAGCGGCCGGTTGATACAGCGGTCTTATGCGAATAAGGATAAATACCAAGAAGAAGCGTTCACACGCGAAGAAGAGGAAGGTGAAAATCTTGAACATAAGGAAAGCGAATCCGACTCCGCCCGTCCAAAATATAAAACGGCGAAAGGCCGTATCATTCTCGGCGGAGGCGGCATTACTCCTGATTTTATCGTGAAACCGGGCAACATCACAAAATTTTCCGTTCAGTTGAACAGAAGAAATATTTTTTACGAGTACATTACGGGATATCTCACACGGAACGGAGAAAAAATAAAAAACACGTATAAAGATGACTTCCTGAAGTTCAATAAATCATTCGTTATTGATCAGGCGACAATGGATGAGTTCATTTCATTTACGAAGGAAAAAAAG